>NZ_JBYIRL010000002.1:0-441238 GCF_057708125.1 Actinacidiphila sp. bgisy145 | reverse complement strand
GCCCGGGGGGGGATTCTTCCCCTCTGTTCCCCGCCCCCTTTTCCGGTCCGATCAACTGAATAATGGGGGCCGTGTGCCCGTTCGAGGCGCACCATGTGGGGGGTACGCGTACCGATGGTGAAGATCAGGCGGGGAGCGGCGGCCGGGCTGGCCACCGCG
Source organism: Actinacidiphila sp. bgisy145 (assembly GCF_057708125.1). Classification (NCBI taxonomy): domain Bacteria; kingdom Bacillati; phylum Actinomycetota; class Actinomycetes; order Kitasatosporales; family Streptomycetaceae; genus Actinacidiphila; species Actinacidiphila sp. bgisy145. The sequence continues at coordinate 441,079 of NZ_JBYIRL010000002.1, read as the reverse complement.
GGGGTCGCGGCGGCGCTGGCCGCGACGCTGGTGGCGGTCGGCACCGGGGGCGGCGGGTCGGCACACGCCAAGAACGCCGCGAGCTCCCCGGCGCAGACGCCGGTGCGGCACGCGCCGACCGCCACCACGACCCCGACGTGGGACGGCAAGACGAAGGTGATCGGCGACGGCTCCACGTCGTACACCGGGCCGCAGCCCAACCAGCCGACGTTCCACAAGCTCAAGCCGGGCGAGAAGCCGCCGCAGTTCGTGGTCTTCTCCTGGGACGGCGCCCTGGAGGGCGACGACCACGACTTCTCCCGCTTCCGCACGCTGGCGGAGAAGTACCACGCGAACATGACGTTCTTCCTCAGCGGCATCTACCTGCTGCCGAAGGACAAGAGCACCCTCTACCACCCGCCGCAGCACTCGCCGGGCGCCTCCGCGATCGACTACCCCACCGACCAGCACATCCGGTGGACGCTCGAGCAGCTGCGGCTGGCCTGGGAGGACGGCGACGAGATCGGCACCCACTTCAACGGGCACTTCTGCGAGCCCGACAAGGGCGCGGGCGCGGACTGGAGCACCAAGGAGTGGCTGAGCGAGACCGAGCAGGCGTACTCCTTCGTGCAGAACTGGAAGACGAACACCGGCTTCACCGACATCGCGCCGCTGCCGTTCGACTACGCCCAGGAGCTGGTCGGCGGGCGCGCGCCGTGCCTGGAGGGCCAGAAGAACCTGCTGCCGGCCGAGAAGCAGCTCGGCTGGCGGTACGACGCCAGCTCGCCCGGCGACTTCCAGCTCTGGCCGAAGAAGGAGGACGGCATCTGGAACTTCCCGCTGGAGCTGGTGCCCTATCCGGGCAAGAGCTTCCAGGGCCTGACGATGGACTTCAACTTCCTCTACAACCAGTCCGGCGGCGACGTCACCGAGGGCGACCCGGCGAAGTACCCGGAGTGGGAGAAGCAGGCCCGGGACGGCTACCTGGAGGGCTTCCAGCGCGTCTACAACGGCAGCCGGGCACCGCTGTTCATCGGCAACCACTTCGAGGACTGGAACGGCGGCATCTACATGCAGGCCGTCTCCGACGTGGTGAAGGACGTCTGCCCGCGCAAGGGCGTGGAGTGCGTGTCCTTCAAGCAGCTGTGCGACTGGCTGGACATGCAGGACCCGGCGGTGCTGGCGAAGCTGCGCAACCTGGACCCGGGCGAGGCGCCGGACTGGTCGACGTTCATCACGAAGTAGACCCGGCCGGCGGGCGGACCGCCTCGGTGTAGCGGGTCCACATCTTCACCGGGTAGTCGCTGCCGGGCTTCTTCGCGGACCGCCCGCCGAGCCCGGTCAGCGGCTCCAGCTGCTGCGTCTTCGGGTCGATCCGGAAGAGGGTCACCGCGGTGGCCATGTCCGCGTCGTAGCCGACGAACGACGCCGAGGTGTTGTCCGGCGCGGTGCCCGGCAGCCCGGCCAGCCCCGGACCGGCCTGCGCCGCCGCGTGCCCGGCGCCGGTGGCGACCGCCTCGCGCAGCGCGTCGTCCACCTCCCCGGCCACCTTCGCGGTGAACGGGTGGGTGACAACGGGCTTCGGCAGCGGCACCGCGGCGCCGTCGTGGGTGATGCGCAGCACCGAGTACGGGTCGGTGCGGGTGCCGCCGGCCGCGAACGTGGTGTACCCGGCGGCCATCCGGATCGGGCTGGGCGTGGAGGTGCCCAGCGAGAAGCTCGGCACCTGCTCGGCGAACCCGCTGTCCGGCAGCAGCCCGGCGTCGATCGACGCCTGCCGGACCCGGTTGAGCCCGACGTCCACGCCCAGTTGCTCCACCGGCCCGTTCACGCCCTCCGCGACGGCCTTGCCCAGCGCGATCGGGCCGTACGAACGGCCGCCCGCGTTGGCGGTCTTGACGACCTTTCCGTCCCGGCTCCAGTACGGGCCCTCGGGCGTCTGGATCGGCGCGCCGTCGTCGCCGTCGTACTGGCTGTCCGGGCCGACCCGGGCCCGGGGGACGTCGCGTTGGCGCACCACGCCGTCGCGCAGGGCGGCGGCGTACACGAAGGGCGCGTAGGCGGTGCCGGCCGGGACGATCGAGATGTCCGCGTCGTCGAAGCCCTGCTTGACGTAGTCCGGGCCGCCGTAGAGCGCGAGGATGCGGCCGTCGGTGGCGACCGAGGCGGCGCCGACCCGCACGTTCCGGTCGGCGGCGCGGGTGGCCGGGTGCAGCTTGGCGGTCTGCTCCTTGACCGCGGCGGCCAGCGCGTCCACCTTCGGCTTCTCGAAGGTGGTGTAGATCTGGTAGCCGCCGCGGTCGAAGAGCCGGTCGGAGATGCCGCTGTGCGCGGAGACGTAGGCGCGCGCGGTGTCCACGAGGTAGCCGGTCTGCCCGCCGAGCCCGGCCGGTTTCGGCGGCGCGATCGGCTCGGGGAAGGTGGTGTAGGTGGCGCGGCGGGCGGCGGACAGCTTGCCGGTCTTCACCATCCGGTCCAGCACCCAGTTCCAGCGCGCCACCGCGCGGCTGTGGTTGGCGGGGCTCACCGACGGGTCGAACTGGCCGGCGCCCTTGAGCAGCCCGGCGAGGAACGCGGCCTGGCTGGTGTTGAGTTGGGACACGTCCTCGCCGTAGTACGCCTTCGCGGCCCGCTGCACCCCGTAGGCGCCGCGGCCGAACCAGCTGGTGTTGAGGTAGCCGTCGAGGATCTGGTCCTTGCTCGTGCTGCGGTCCAGCTTGACCGCGATGAGGATCTCGGAGACCTTGCGGGAGATCGTCTGGTCCTGGTCGAGGTAGACGTTCTTGACGTACTGCTGGGTGATGGTCGAGCCGCCCTGCCGGTCGCCGCCGGTCGCCATGTTCACCACCGCGCGGGCGATGCCCTTCGGGGAGACGCCGGGGTCGGAGTAGAAGGACGCGTTCTCGGCGGCGACCACCGCGGACTGCATGGCGACCGGTATCCGGTCCAGTGGTATCGCCTGCCGGTCGACCGGGCCGACCCGGGCCATCTCGCTGCCGTCGGCCCAGTAGTAGACGTTGTCCTGCTGCGTCGCGTAGGCGTTCAGGTCGGCCGGTATCGAGGTGGTCGCGTACGCCCACCAGACCAGCCCGACCAGCAGGAGCAGGGACCACGCGCACAGCAGCAGGCTCTGGCGCAGCGACGGGAGCCAGCGCCGCCAGCCGGTGCGGCCCGGCCGCGGGTAGCACGGGCGCAGCCGGGTGCGCGCCACGCGCCACGCCCCGCGCACCGACTCACGTGACATCCACTGCCGTCGACCGTCGTTCCGCCACGCGAACATGGCCCCCCCGCCTGCGTCCCGGAGGGGCGTCCCCACGCCCCGCACCGGCTACGAGCGTAGGGCGGTCATAGGGCGGAATCGCGACACGATCTGCACAGATCTGTAACAGAACCCACACGGGGAGGACATAATCGTGACGGGCCGGACACACCGCCTCCCTTCAGGCGCGCCCCCGGACACACCGGCGCCCCGGGCACCGGTGGAGACGGCGGCCGGGGCGGGCGGGCCGGATCAGTTCTGGCCGAAGGGGTTGGCACCCTGCTGCGGGGCCGGGTAACCGGCCGGCGGTGCCGGCTGCGGGGCCGCGGCGGCCTGCGCCTGGAGCTGCTCGGCCTGCTCCTTGGGCACCGAGGTCTGCGCACCGCAGAAGGTGCACTGCGTGGAGTACTTGGAGCTGATCGGGAACAGCGGGATGAAGAAGAGGGTGAACTTCATGACCCGCCGCCGCAGCGCGTGGGCGGACGGGTTGCCGCACCGCCCGCACAGCAGTGTGATCATCGCCAGCTGGTATATGTAGCTTCTGGTGCCCCAAATGATCATGGTGACTGCCTTCCCCCTGGAGTACCCGTCCCTGCGACGGCCTCTGTCAAGGAGCACAGTGTGCCGCACCGAGCTGTCGCCGCGGCACCCGGGCGGGTGAACGAACTGCCGAAGCCGCTCCGGGCGCCGCGGATCAGGCCCGGCCGCCGGGCAGCGGCGGGCGGGCGGCACCGGGCTCGGTGGTGGCGTAGAGCGCCACGGCGAGCGGCCGGACGCTGGCCAGCCGGTGCTCGCTCTCCCCGGGCACCCGCGGCAACTCGTCGATCAGGTCCTGCTCCAGCAGCGGTTCGGCCGCGCGGATGCGTGAGCGCACCGTCTTGGCGGCCACCCCGAGCGACGCGGCGGCCGGCTCGTAGCGGCAGCCGTGCCGCACCCACTCCCGTACGGTGCGCAGCAGGTCGCGGCGGTCGTCGGCGAGCGGCCGCAGCACCTTCTCCGCCCAGGCCCGCAAGGCGGGTTCGCCGAGCAGCGTGTGCAGGTCGGGGACGTCGGCGGTGTCGCGCCCGCCCATGGCCGCGGTGCCGTGGCGCGCCACGATCTGCGCGGCCAGCGAGAGCACCACCCGGTCCAGGATGGCGTCCTGGTCCAGGCCGACCGCGTCGAAGACCTGCCGGACCCGGCGGGTGACGGTGTTGCGGTGCACCCCCATCACCCGCGCGGTCGCCGACATCTCGAACTCGACGGCCATCGCGGTCGTCTCCAGGATCTGGGCGCCGCCGCGCGGCATCGTGAGCACCGGCCGCAGCAGGTGGGTGGCCCAGGCGAGCGCGGCGGCCGGGTCGAGGACGTCGACGACACCGGTGGTGCGGGTGGCCATCGCGACCCGGTCGGGGCTGCGGCCGGCCCGGGTCAGGCAGTCCAGCGCCTCCCCGTACGCGTCGGGCACCGCGTCCAGCGGGTGGGCGAGGCTGCCGCCGAGCAGCGCCCGGGCGTCGGCGAAGGTGTCCACCAGCCGGTGCAGGCCCTCCTCGGCGCGGGCCCCGGTGTGGTCCGGCGCGAGGAAGATCAGGTGCCGCCGGTAGGCGGGGCAGCGGACGGCCAGCACCTGTGCGGCGAGCACGCGTTCGGCCTCGGCGAGCACCGTGTCGCGCGCCGCCCGGCCGCAGTCGAGGATGAACACCTGCGCGGTGTCGCTGTCCATCAGCGCGCCGTCGATGCCCGCCACGACGCGCTGCGCGGCCACCGCGTGCCCGGTCATGAAGAGCTGGAACGCCGACAGCCGCACCCCACGCAGCGCGTCGCCGACCGCGCCGCTCGTCCGCCGCTCGCGCAGCCCGGCCACCATCAGCCGCAGCGCCTTGGCGGTGTATCCGACCAGCACCGGGTCCGGCTCGGGCACGGCGGTGCCGACCACGAGCGTCGCGTCGCCGGCCGGGGCGAGCAGGACGCTCTGCGCGAACCCGCCGCCCGCCAGCGGCTGCCGGGGGCCGGGCGGTGTGCCGAGCAGCGGGGTGAGCGCGGCCTCGGCCGCCGGGGGCGCCGCGGCCAGCACCTCCCCGTCGGCGTGCACCAGCACCTGGGCGTCGAGGGCGTCGGCGAGGTAGCCGGCGAGTCCGCGGACGGTGGCCCGCTCGTCGGCGCCGGGCACCGGCAGCCGGTCCAGCAGCCCGGCCAGCCGGGCCTGGCCGCGCCGGGCCGCGTCGGCGGTCAGCGCCGAGATGCGCGGGGCCAGTTCACGCCAGGCGGTCAGCGGGTGGGCGCCGGTCAGCAGCGGCACACCGGCCGCGGCGGCGGCCGCCGCGAGCTGACGCACCGCCGGGTCCGCGGCAGCGGTCACCGGTTCAGCCCCGGCTCCGGCCCCGGCCCCGACTTCAGCTCCGACTCCGGCCCGGGCTCCGGTTCCGGCGCCGGTTCCGACTCCAACTCCGGCTCCGGCTCCGGCTCCGGCGAGGACCAGCCCGGCCGCGCCGCCCGCCGCGAGGGCCCGCACCAGCCGCTCCGGCCGCCCGATCCGCCCCGGCTCGGCGACCACCAGCGCCCGCGCGGCGACCACCCCGCTCCACTCCGCGTCCGGGTCGACCGGCACCAGCACCTGGGCGACCTCGGCGTCCCCCGCACCGGAGACGAGGGTCAGGGCGAAGTCGGGGACGGCGACGAGGTCGTGGAGAGTGAGCACGCGGGTTCCCGGGGTCGGCGGTGGGGGCACCGCACCGGGCCACCGTCGGGCGCGCCGGACACCGGCCCCCGTGGCAACCGTCCCGGCCCGCCGACGACTACGGCCCCGCGCGGCGGGTCGTCGACCTCCACCCTAAGCGCCACGCACCGCGTCCAAAAAGCCCGCGGGCAGCACACGCACCGCCCCGGGCCCGTGGCCCAGAAGGCGGTGCGACTGCCGGCGGCCCCTCCCCCGTGTCCCCCGTCGAGGCCGCGCAACCGGCCGGCGATCCCCTCCCCCGTGCGTCCCCCCCGTCCGCGGATCGCCGACCGATACGACCGTACGGCGCCGCGCGCCTGCCGCACCACGGCACCGGTGCACCATTTCCGCCCGGCGCACGGCACCCGTGCACCACGCCCGCCACGCCGCCGCACCTGCGGCGGACGCCTTGCCGGTGGCGTACCCGGCCACCGCGCCCGGCAGCCCGCACACTGGCAGTCGGACCGCCGGGCCCCCGCCCGCGCGCCCCCGGCCGCCCCGTACGATCCGCTCGGCTCGTACGACCGCGCGCCGCACCACCCGTACCCGTACGACGAACCGCCGGGCCCCGGCGCCAGAAAGGCCGCGACGCACCCATGAACGCCTCCGTATGAGCACCGCCCGATGAGCGGCCCCGCCGCAGAAGCGCTCAGCGCCGTCCTGCTCGTCCTCGTGCTGGGCTGCGCGGTGGTCCGCCCGTGGGGGCTGCCGGAGGCGGCCGTCGCGGTGCCGGCCGCCGCCGTGCTGATCGCCACCGGGGCGATCTCCCTGGACCACGCGCGGGAGGAGGCGCAGCAGCTCGGCCCGGTGATCGGCTTCCTCGCCGCCGTCCTGGTGCTGGCCCAGCTGTGCGACGAGGAGGGGCTGTTCGCCGCGTGCGGCGGCTGGATGGCGAGCGCCGCCGGCGGCAGCCCGTACCGCCTGCTCGGGCAGGTCTTCGTGCTCGCCTCGGTGATCACCGCGGTGCTCAGCCTGGACGCGACCATCGTGCTGCTCACCCCGGTGGTCTTCGCGACCGCCGCACGGCTGGGCGCCCGCCCCAAGCCGCACGTCTACGCCTGCACTCACCTGTCCAACACCGCGTCGCTGCTGCTGCCGGTCTCCAACCTCACCAACCTGCTCGCGCTGGCCGCCAGCGGGCTGAGCTTCACCCGGTTCGCCGCGCTGATGGCGCTGCCGTGGCTGGCCGCGATCGGCGTGGAGTACCTGGTGCTGCGGCGGTTCTTCGCCACCGACCTGGCCGCGGGCGCGGGCGACCGCGCCACCGCCGAGCGGCCGCCGCTGCCGCGGTTCGCGCTGGTCACGGTGGGCTGCACGCTCGTGGGCTTCGTGGCCGCCTCACTGCTCGGCGTCAACGCGGCGTGGGCGGCCTTCGCGGGCGCGGCGGTGCTCGCGGTGCGGGCCCTGCTGCGGCGTGAGACCACCCCGCGCGCGCTGGTGCGGTCGGCCGCCGTCCCCTTCCTCGCGTTCGTGCTCGCGCTCGGCGTGGTGGTGCGGGCGCTGGTCGACCACGGGCTCGGCTCGGCGCTCGGCCACGCGGTGCCCGGCGGCACCGGCCTGCCCGCGCTGCTGGGACTGGCCGCGCTGGCCGCGGTGCTGGCGAACCTGATCAACAACCTGCCCGCGGTGCTGGTGCTGCTGCCGCTGACCGCGCCGCACGGCCCGGGCGCGGTGCTCGCCGTCCTCCTCGGCGTCAACATCGGCCCCAACCTCACCTACGCGGGGTCTCTCGCCACCCTGCTGTGGCGGCGTATCGTGCGGGCCCACGAAGCAGAGGTGGACCTCGGCGAGTTCACCCGCCTCGGCGCGATCGCCGTGCCTGCGTCGCTCGCGGTCGCCGTGGTGGCACTGTGGCTCTCGCTGACCGTGATCGGAGGCTGACCCCCATGCCCACGCCCCCGCCGCACGAGCCGCCCGGACGGCACGGGCCGCCGGCACCGTACGAGCCGCCCGAGCCGGGCCTGGCGCACCGCGCCGGCGGCGGCGCCACCGTCGTGGCCTGGGTCGTGGAGGGCACCTGGCCGGCCTGCGTGGACGCCGTCCGCGCCCACGCGCCCGACGGCGCCGACGTCGTCCTGGTGCACGTGGCGGAGCCGGAGGTGGCCGGCGCCGCGCACGGCGCGTTCGCCGGGCTGCTCGGCCGTGGCCGCACCGACCGCGACCCGGGCCTGGCCCTGTCAGAACAGGCCACCGCTGCCGGGGAGTCGCTGCTCGCGGAGGCCGCCGCCCGACTGGACCGCCCCTGCACCACCCTCCAGCGCACCGGCCGGGTGGAGCGCGAGGTCGTCGCCGAAGCGGAGGACGCCGCCCTGCTGGTGCTGGCCCGCGACGGCGACCGCACCCGCCTCGGGCCGCACAGCCTGGGTCCGCACAGCCGCTTCATCGTGGACCACGCCCCCTGCCCGGTGCTGCTGGTCTGGCCCGAACCGCCGCCCGGCCCGTCGACGCTCCCCCCGCCCCCGCCGCATCCGCCCGGCGGACCCCACCCGCCGCATCCCCACCACCCGCCGCACCCATAGCAGCGGCGGGCGCCCCGCACCGGCACCGCGCGGAACTCCCCCTCGAACGGCCCAGTCACACGCGCCCCTCCCGTACCACCGTGCTTCCTTGAGTTAGGAAGAAGCACGAGTGGGACCACGAGCGAGTGCCGGTCGCCGCACGACCGGCGGGAAGCAGGCTGACATGGCGCCACGTTCACGCGGCTCCGGGCTGCTCGGTGAGCTCTCCGCGGAGTTCGCCGGCACCCTGATCCTCATCCTCTTCGGCGTCGGGGTGGTCGCCCAGGTCGTCGCCGGCGGGGCCCTGACCAGCCCCACGGGCGGCCTGGGCAACCACGACAGCATCTCCTGGGCCTGGGGTCTGGGTGTGACGCTCGGCGTCTACCTGGCGGCCCGGCTCAGCGGCGCCCACCTCAACCCGGCGGTCACCCTGACCCTCGCGGCCTTCAAGAACTTCTCCTGGGCCAGGGTCGTGCCCTACATCCTGGCGCAGACGCTCGGCGCGTTCTGCGCCGCGCTGCTGGTGCGCTGGAACTACACCGAGGTCCTGGCCAAGGCCGACCCCGGCCACACCATCAAGACCCAGTTCGTCTTCTCCACGCTGCCCGGCAACGGCAACCCGGTCGCCGGCGTGCACGAGTGGGGCGCGTTCCGCGACCAGGTGATCGGCACCGCGATCCTGCTGATCCTGATCCTCGCCCTCACCGACCTGCTCAACAACCCGCCGCAGGCCAACATGGGCCCGTTCATCATCGGCCTGGTGGTCGTGGCGATCGGCATGGCGTTCGGTACGGACGCCGGCTACGCCATCAACCCGGCCCGTGACTTCGGCCCCCGGCTGGCCAGCTACATCACCGGATACGACACGGCGTGGCGGGACCAATGGGGCAACCTCTACTTCTGGGTGCCGATCGTCGGGCCGCTGGTCGGCGGCCTCGTCGGCGGCGTCTTCTACAAGCTCTTCGTCGGCCGCTTCCTGCCGCGTGCGGAACCGGAGCCCGAGGGCCGCGCCCCGATCCCGCAGGACTGAGCCCGCACCGCGCGCGGGCGGCCGGGGCGACCCGGCTGCCCCGCGCGGTCGTCGACAACCCGAGCCCGGAAGATCCAGGAGAGGCAGCAAGCCATGGCGGACTTCGTCGGCGCGGTGGACCAGGGGACCACCAGCACCCGTTTCATGATCTTCGACCACGACGGCAACGAGGTGGCCCGGCACCAGCTGGAGCACACCCAGTACCTGCCGCGCCCCGGCTGGGTCGAGCACGACCCGACCGAGATCTGGGAACGCACCAACGTGGTCATCCAGACCGCGGTGCGCAACGCCGGCATCACCGCGGCCGACCTGGCCGCCATCGGCATCACCAACCAGCGCGAGACCACCGTGGTGTGGGACCCGCGCACCGGCCGCCCGTACGGCAACGCGATCGTCTGGCAGGACACCCGCACCGACTCGATCGCCAAGGCGCTGGAGCGCGACGGCCACGGCGACCTGATCCGGCAGCGGGCCGGACTGCCGCCCGCGACGTACTTCTCCGGCGGCAAGATCAAGTGGATGCTGGAGAACACCGACGGGCTGCGCGAGGCCGCCGAGCAGGGCAACGCGGTCTTCGGCACCACCGACTCCTGGGTGCTGTGGAACCTCACCGGCGGCCCCAAGGGCGGCATCCACGCCACCGACGTCACCAACGCCAGCCGCACCATGCTGATGGACCTGGAGACGCTGGACTGGGACGACGAGCTGCTGGGCGTCTTCGGCATCCCGCGCGCGATGCTGCCGAAGATCAACCCGTCCTCGCACCCCGAGGCGTACGGCCGCACCCGCACCTCCCGGCCGACCTCGACCGAGGTGCCGATCTGCGGGGTGCTCGGCGACCAGCAGGCCGCCACCGTCGGCCAGGTCTGCTTCTCCCCCGGCGAGGCGAAGAACACCTACGGCACCGGCAACTTCCTGCTGCTCAACACCGGTACGGAGGCGGTGCGCAGCGAGCACGGGCTGATCACCACGGTCGCCTACAAGTTCGGCGACGCCCCCGCGGTCTACGCGCTGGAGGGCTCGATCGCGGTGACCGGCTCGGCCGTGCAGTGGCTGCGCGACCAGCTGCACATCATCAAGGGCGCGCCGGAGAGCGAGCGGCTGGCCCGGACCGTGGACAGCAGCGACGGCATCTACTTCGTGCCGGCGTTCTCCGGGCTGTTCGCGCCGTACTGGCGCTCCGACGCCCGCGGCGCGATCGTCGGCCTGGCCCGCTTCCACACCGACGGCCACCTGGCCCGGGCCACGCTGGAGTCGATGTGCTACCAGAGCCGCGACGTGGTCGAGGCGATGGAGCAGGACTCCGGGGTGCACCTGGACGTGCTCAAGGTCGACGGCGGTGTGACCGCCAACGACCTGTGCATGCAGACCCAGGCGGACATCCTCGGGGTGCCGGTCAGCCGCCCGGTGGTCGCCGAGACCACCGCGCTCGGCGCCGCGTACGCCGCGGGCCTGGCGGTCGGCTTCTGGCGCGACACCGACGAACTGCGCGCGCACTGGCACGAGTCGAAGCGCTGGCAGCCGGAGTGGTCCGAGGAGCAGCGCGCGGCGGGCTACAAGGGCTGGAAGAAGGCGGTCGACCGCACCCTGGACTGGGTGGACGTCGAGTAGCCCGGCCCGGCCGGCGGTGATGTGCGGCGGCTCCGACCTCGGGTCGGGGCCGCCGTCGCGTGCGGCCGTGCGCTTGGGTTCACTTGGCGGTGTACCAGGCGGTGACGTCGATCTTCCCGGTGTTGCCGAGGTCGACGGTGAGCGGGATGGGCTGCTCGACGCCGGCGACGGTGACCCGCACGGTGGCGGCGAGCGCGGGCGGTTCGTCCGAGACGGTGTAGGTGTTGCGCCAGGCCAGTACGGCGACGACCTCGCCGCCGGGGTGCAGCGTGGTGGTGGCCGGTCCGGGGTCGGTGACGCTGTCCACGATGTCGTCGCCGTGGTGCACCGCGACCGGCACCGTACGGCCGTGGTCGTCGAGCAGCCGCAGTTCCGGATAGCCGCTGACCGGGCGGGACTTCGGGCCGCAGTCGGTCAGGGTGAGCTGGACCTGGCGCAGGCCCATGGCGCCGTCGGTCGGGCCGGCGCCGACGAGCAGGCCGGAGGCGGGGCAGGCGGCGGCCGCGGTCGGGGCGCTGGTGGCGGGGGCGGCCGACGGCGCGGTGGTCTTCGGGATCGCGGCCGTCGGGATCTTCGCCGCGGGTGCGGTCACGTCGGCGGCGGTGGTCCGCGCGCAGCCGGCCGCCGTCAGGGCCGCCACCGCGGCCGTGGCCGCCGCGACTGCCGCCCGCGCGCGGCGGTGCCCGCGCGATGCCACCGCCGTCTTCGTCGTCCGCATCGCGCGATCATCACATAGTCGGAGCCGCAGCGGTCCGTCCGGCGTCTCATACGGCGAGAATGAGACCGTTGGTCCAGTGGTCCACGAAGTACGGGGAGGCAGGCCATGGCGGGCGCCATTTCACTCACACCGGGCGGCAACACGTCCCTGGACGGCGACGCGGCTCGCGCGGAGGTGACCGCGACCGGCACCCCCGTCGACGTGTCGGCGGTGCTGCTCACCGAGCAGCGCAAGGTGCGCGCCGACAGCGACCTGGTCTTCTACAACCACCCGGTGCAGGACGGGGTGAGCGTGCAGGGCCGGGCCGTCACCGTCGAACTCGCCCGCGTGCCGGCCGCCGTGCAGACGGTCGCCGTTGTGGTGAGCGTGGACGCCGACGCGCCCGGCACCGTCTTCGGCAGCGCCAGCGGGCTGGGGCTGGCCGTCACCTCGGGGGCGCGGGTCGTCGCGTTCGAGCCGCCGCCGTGCCGGCTCGGCGAGACCGTCGTGGTGCTGGCCGAGTTCTACCGCCGGGCCGGGGCGTGGAAGGTGCGGGCGGTCGGGCAGGGCTACGCCGACGGACTCGCCGGGCTGGCCCGGGACTTCGGGGTGTCGGTGGACGACGAGCCCGCGGCTGCGGCGCCGCCCGCGCCGCCGACGGTGCCCGACGCCGTCCTCGCACCGCCCACCCTCCAGATGCCGTCCCCCGCGCAGGGGTTCGGGCCGCCGCCGAGCATGCCGCCCGCGCCGCAGGCACCGCAGGCACCCCCGGCACCGCCGACCGGTCACGGGTCCGTGCCGCCGCCGCCCGCGTGGGCCCCGCCCGTACCGCCGGCGCCACCGGCCGCCCACCCGGCCGCGCCCGCCCAGCCCGTACCGCCCGCCGGTGCCCCGGCGCCCGCGATCAGCCTGGAGAAGGTCCAGCAGGCCGCACCCGCGCTGGTCAACCTCTACAAGCAGGCCGGGATCTCCCTTCAGAAGAAGGGCATCACCGGGCAGCGGGCCGCGGTCTACCTCGTGCTCGACCACTCCGCGAGCATGAAGTCGTACTACCGCAGCGGGACCATGCAGCACCTCGCCGAGCAGGTCCTCGGGCTGTCGGCGAACCTCGACGACGACGGCGTGGTGCCGGTGGTCGTCTTCGGCAGCCAGGTGAACCTCGTCTCCGAGATCTCGCTCGACAACCACAGCGGGCGGATCGACCAGCTCCAGAAGAAGCTGCCGTGGGGCGGCACCTGCTACTCACCCGCGATGCGGGCGGTGATCGACCACTACCAGCAGTGCGGCGCCACCGACCCGGCGTTCGTCGTCTTCCAGACCGACGGGGAGCCCTTCGACCGCGGCGAGACCAAGCGGCTGCTCCAGCAGAGCTGCACCCTGCCGATCTTCTGGCAGTTCGTCGGCTTCGGCAGTCCGCGCGGGCTGAAGTTCCTCCAGGGGCTCGACACCCTCAAGGGCCGCACCATCGACAACGCGGGGTTCTTCGCGGCCGGACGCGAGCCCCGCAACCGCGACGACGCTGAGCTGTACGACCTGCTGATGGCGGAGTTCCCGAAGTGGCTGAGCGCCGCCCGGGCCGCGCGGATCATCCGCTGAGCACACTGCCCGGCCGCCCGGCGCGGGTGGGATACGGTCGGGCGGGTGACGACGTTCAGTGAGAGCCAGGCGGAGTTCCCGGGGGCCAGTGGGCCGTACGCGACGACGGAGGCCGATCCGCGGGAAGTGGGCCGGGTGCGTACCGAGTACGCGCCGGAGCATGACGGGGACCCCGACCCCGGGGAGATCGTGTGGACCTGGGTCCCCTACGAGGAACGGGACGGGCGCGGCAAGGACCGGCCGGTGCTGGTGGTCGCGCGCGAGGCGGGCGGCACCCTGCTGGCCGTGCAGCTGACGAGCAAGCGGCACGACGGCGGGGACTGGCTCGCCATAGGGGCCGGACCGTGGGACCGGGAGGGGCGCGACTCGTGGGTCGTGCTCGACCGGGTGCTGCGGGTGCACGACCAGGGGATGCGGCGGGAGGCGTGCGCGCTGGACCGGGGGCGGTTCAACCTGGTGGTGAACCGGCTCCGCGAGCTGTACGGCTGGGCCTGAGCCGAAGCGGTCCCGGTGCCGTGGGCACCGGGACCTCCGGGTGTCAGGACTTCTCGGCGGGCTCTGCTTCTTCCGCGTCGGCCTTGTCCTCGGCCTTGACCTCGGCCTTGACCTCGGCCTTGTCCTCAGCGTCGGTGTCCGCCGTGGCCTCGGCCTTGTCGTCCGCCTTCTTCGCGCCCTCGGGCTCCTCCGAGGCGGTCTCCTCGGCGGCGGTCTCCTCGGCCTCTTCCGGCGCCGCGGCCTCGTCAGCCTCCTCGGGCTCCTCCGGCTCGGGCTCGTCGGCCTCGAAGTAGGCGTCCAGGACCTCGTCGAGTTTGGCGGCCCACTCCTTGAGCCGGGCCCGGGACGTCGCCTCGACCTGCGCCTCGTACCAGCGCCGCTCCGGCGTGTACACGGTCACCGTGAAACGCTTGCCGAACCGCGGGGTGTCCATCTCGACCGCGGCGATCTCGTCCCAGGTGAACTCCGCTTCCTCCTCGTCGAGGCGGAAACGCACGCCGAGCCGGTTCGCGACGACCCCGCCGCGGCGGTCCGTCGCCTCCAACTCGGGCCCGGACACGGCGTCGGCGTCCTCGGCGTCCTCGGTGTCCGCGGCCTCGGTGTCCTCGGCGTCCGCTTCGGCGTCCGCCGCGGCCGTCTCCGTCTCCGGAGCCTCCGCCGGGTCCGTCTCCGCAGCAGCCTCTTCCGGCGCCGCCGCTTCCTCGGCCTCGGGCGCGGACTCCGCCTCGGGTGCCGCCTGCGGCTCCTGCGACGCCTCGGCCGGCCCGTCCGCGTCGGAGCGCGGCGGGGTCAGCCCGGGGACGAACGCCGGGTCAAGCCCGGCTGCGGGCACGGACGGGGTGATCGAACCTATGCGCTGCTGCTCCACGGCAAGCAGTATGGCCGATGAAGCTGTGTCGGCAATCGCCGAACCACATAACAACATGGCAGCCCTCGCCGCTATGCCCCGGCGCCGGGCCCGAATCACCCCACCCGCCCCTGCATGTCCCCTCCCCCGGCAGGTTCACCACTTCGGATGGACCTGGTCGCGCAGCCTCCTTCCGTACAGGTCGGCCACGCGGTCCAGTACGTCCTGCGGCAGGGCCGGCAGCTCGGCGGCGGCCGCGTTCGCCCGGGCCTGCTCGACGGTCCGGGCCCCCGGGATGACCGAGGTGACCCCGGGCTGCTGGATGACCCAGCGCAGAGCGGTCTGCGCGGGGGTCGTCCCGGCGGGCGCCAGCTCCGCGAACTCCGCCGCCGCGGCGAGCCCGGTCTCGTAGTCCACCCCGGAGAAGGTCTCGCCCTGGTCGAAGGCCTCCCCGTGCCGGTTGTACGTGCGGTGGTCGTTCGCGGCGAACACCGTCTCGCGGGTGTACCGGCCGCTGAGCAGGCCCGAGGCCAGCGGCACCCGGGCGACGATCCCGACCCCGGCCTCGGCGGCGGCCGGCAGCACCTCCTCCAGCGGCTTGAGCCGGAACGCGTTGAGGACGATCTGCACGCTCGCCACGCCCGGCCGGGCGATCGCCGCCAGCGCCTCGGCACACGTCTCGACGCTGACCGCGTAGTGCGCGACGCGCTTCTCGGCCACGAGGGTGTCGAGTGCGTCGAAGACGGCGTCGGTGGCGTAGACGGAGCCGGGCGGGCAGTGCAACTGCACCAGGTCGAGCGTGTCGACCTGGAGGTTCGCGCGCGAACGGTCGTTCCACGCACGGAAGTTCGCGAGGTTGTAGTTCTCCGGGAGCTGGTCGGCGCGGCGCCCCATCTTCGTGGCGACGAACACGTCCAGCTCCGGGTGCGCGGCCAGGTAGCGGCCGATGAGCTGCTCGCTGCGCCCGTCGCCGTAGACGTCCGCGGTGTCGAAGAAGGTCACCCCGGAGGCCACCGCCGCGTCCAGCACGGCGATCGCGTCCTCCTCCCGCACCTCCCCCCAGTCGGCGCCCAGCTGCCACGTCCCCAGCCCCACGACGGACACTTCACGGCCGGTCCGGCCCAGTACGCGCTGTTCCATACCCCGAGCCTACGAGCCCGCCGCCGCGCCGCCGTACGGCAGTACCGGGTCCAGCACGGCGAGCCGCAGGCGGCGCAGCCGGGCCGGGTCGGCGATCACGTCGTACCCGCTGATCAGGCCGTTCGCGGCGAACGACACCGTCAGCACCAGCGCGAGCCGGCCGTACGGCGCCACCACGATCCCCACCCGCCCGTCGACCAGGGCGGGGGCCGCGTACCGCGCGCGGCGGGCGAGGAGGGCGGTGCCCTCGGCGACGCGGCGGGCTCCGCGCACCTCGGCGGCCATCCCGGGCGCCAGGGCCGCCGGGTCGGCGCGGCGCACCACGTCGGGGGCGAGCACCGCGAGGATCGCGTCGAGGTCGCCGGCCCGCATCGCCGCCAGGAACGCGGTGACCGCCCGGTGCCGGCGGGCGAGTTCACCGGCGGGTACGTCCGCGGTGCCCCGCACCTTGCGGCGGGCGCGGCTGGCCAGTTTCTTGGTGGTGGCCGGGGTGCGGCTCACCAGGGGCGCGATCTGGTCGAAGGGCACCGCGAACAGGTCGTGCAGCACGAAGGTGACCCGCTCGTCGGGGTCCAGGGCGGCGAGCACCACTAGGAGTGCGCGGCCGACGGAGTCCGCGAGCAGCGCCTCCTCCTCCGGGCGCCCGCCGCTGCCCGGCCCGGTGCCCGTCACCTCGTCGAAGGCGCCCTGGTCGGTGAGGTCCTCCCGGCGCGCGGCGCGGGCGCGCAGCATGTCGAGGCAGATCCTGGAGACCACCGTGCGCAGCCAGCCGGTCAGGTTCGCCACGCCGGCGATGTCGGTGCGGGCCAGCCGGAGCCATGCCTCCTGTACGGCATCCTCGGCCTCGACCGCGGAGCCGAGCATCCGGAAGGCCACCGCGTACAGCAGGGGGCGGTCGGCCTCGAAGCGTTCGGCCGGCGCCGGGTCCGCCACCGGGTCCGCTTTCCGCCCCGCCTTCGGCCCCGCGGTCATCGCGTGTTCGGCTCGTACGCCGTCGTGCCCGGTCACCGGTCCCCTTTCCGCGCCGCGATCCGTCACCACCCCTGACGAGCGTGACACGGCGGAAGTGACCGGGAGATGCGATGGCGTCCTTGCTCCACCTCGACTCGAGTGCCGATTCCGGGACTGATTCCGGGGTCGACGGTTCCAGTGGTGCGGTCAGCAGGGGGCTGACCGCGCTGTTCGCACGGACCTGGCAGGCCCGGCAGCGGGAGGCCGGACGGCGGTACGCGTACCGGTACCGCGACCTCGCGGCCGACCCGGTGCCGCCGCTGGACGGCGCCTACTGCGCGCTGGGGCGCCGGGTCGAGCGGCAGGGTTTCCCGCCGCCGGACAGGGTGCCCGCGCTGGTCGAGGGGGCGGCCGAGCAGCGCGCCTGGGCGCTGACCCGGCCGCTGGTCGACGAGTTGCTGGCGGCCGACACCGTGCTGGTCGGTGCGCCGATGTACAACTACGCGGTGTCCGCACTGCTCAAGGCGTGGATCGACCGGGTGAGCTTCCCCGGGGCGTTCGGCCGCGCGGGCACCGCCGGGTGCCGACTGGGCGGGACCCGGGTGGTGGTGGTCGCGACGCGGGGCGGCGGCTACCGTCCCGGCACTCCGGGGGCGGCGCAGGACTTCCAGACGCCTTACCTGCGGGCGTACTTCGCGCGGCAGGGGGTGGCGCCGGAGAACGTCCACGTGGTCACCGCGGAGTGGACCCTCGCCGGGGTGCTGCCGCACCTGGCCGGGCAGCAGGACGCCGCCGACGCGTCGCTGGCCGCGGCCCGCGCGCGGCTCGTCGCGTACGCGCAGAGTTAGAGGATCGGCGGGTGGAGGTGGGAGAAGCGGTCCACGAGGGAGACCAGGGCGACGCGCTGGCCGGGGGTGAGGTCGCCGGCCAGGTCGCTCTCGCTGATGTGCGCCCGGCGCAGGAACTGGTGGGTGTCGAGCGCGGTGAGCGGCCGGACCGAGCGGACGAGCGCGGAGACGGTGATCATGGCCGCGTCCTCGTCGCCGGCCGTGGCCCGGCGCAGGACGCGGGAGAGCCCGGTCGCGCCCTCGGCGGCCACCTCACTCAGCACCAGAGCCCTGCGGTGTGCCGTTTCTGAGTCGTACAGCGCCATGTGCCCACCTCGATCGGCCCTCGGATCGTACCGATTCATCTCCTTATATGAGCCTACGCCCGATGCCGGACCGAAGGAGGTTTCCGGTCCCGGATACGGGCAACCCGAGCAGGGCAACCCCAGGAGCCAAGGAGGTGAGGGCCGTGGCGCACGTGAACGGGTCCGCCCGGTCGGTGGGCACGCTGGTCAAGGAGGGCACCGAGCAGCTCTCCGACCTGGTCAGGCAGGAGCTGAAGCTGGCGCAGGCCGAGCTGACCCGCAAGGGCAAGCAGGCCGGGGTCGGCGGCGGGCTCTTCGGCGCTGCCGGGCTGCTGGCGTTCTTCGCGATCGCCGCGATGATCACGGCCGCGATCGCCGCGGTGGCGATGCCGCTGCCGCTGTGGGCCGCCGCGCTGATCGTGGCCGGCGGGCTGCTGCTGATCGCGGGGATCGCGGCGCTGATCGGCCGCAGCCAGGTGAAACGGGCGGTGCCGCCGGTGCCGGACGAGACCGTGGACAGCGTTCACCAGGACCTGGTGATCCTCAAGGAGAGGGCCAAGCGATGACACCGCGAACCGATCCGCAGCTCGCCGAGCTCGAACAGCAGATCGCCGAGACGCGCGAGGCGCTGGGCCAGACCGTGGAGGAGCTGGCCGCCAAGGTGGACGTGCCCGCGCGGGCGCGGGCGAAGGCGCAGGGCACGATGGGGCGGCTCGAGGAGGCGCGGGACCGGGCCCGGGCGCGGGCCCGTACGGCGGCGGGCAGCGGCTCGGCCGCCGTACGGTCGCGGTCCGCCGCGATCGCCGCCGCGGCCGTCTCCGCGGCGGCGGCCGGCGCGCTGGTGTGGGCGCACCGCGGCGACCGCGGGTGAGGCGCCGGGGGTACGGCCCGCCGGGCTTGCCCTCGAGCGCGCTCCAAGGTGTTCCCTGGCGCCATGGAATACGTGCAGCTCGGTCGGACCGGGCTCAGGGTGAGCCGGGTCGTACTCGGAACGATGAACTTCGGTGCGGAGGTGACGGAACAGGGCAGCCATGAACTGATGGACGCGGCGCTGGACGCGGGGGTCAACTTCTTCGACACCGCGAACGTCTACGGCGTCGACGACCGCAAGGGCTACACCGAGGAGATCGTCGGCAGCTGGCTGGCCCGGGGCGGGGGCCGCCGCGACAAGGTGGTGCTGGCCACCAAGTGCTACCTGAACGCCGCGAACGACGGTTCCTCGATCTTCGACCGGGCCTGGCCGAACCACGACCGGCTGTCCGCGCTGGGCATCCGCCGCGCCGTCGAGGCCAGCCTCGAGCGGCTGGGCACCGATCACATCGACATCTACCAGTTCCACCACGTCGACCGGGCGACGCCGTGGGAGGAGATCTGGCAGGCGATCGACGTCCTCGTCCAGCAGGGCAAGATCCTCTACGCCGCCTCCAGCAACTTCGCCGGCTGGCACATCGCCCAGGCCAACGAGGCCGCCGCCAGGCGCGGTTCGCTCGGCCTGGTCAGCGAGCAGTGCCTCTACAACCTCTTCGAGCGCAGCGCCGAGACCGATGTGATCCCGGCCGCGCAGGCGTACGGCCTCGGGGTCATCCCGTGGTCACCGCTGCACCAGGGGCTCCTGGGCGGCGCACTGCGCAAGGAGCGCGAGGGCGGCGGCTCGCGCACCGGCACCGGCCGCTCCGCCCGCCTGACCGACCCCGCGGTGCGCGCGCAGGTCCAGGCGTACGAGGAGCTGTGCGCCGAGCACGCCCTCGACCCGGGCGAGGTCGCCCTCGCCTGGCTGCTCACCCGCCCGGGCGTCACCGGCCCGATCGTCGGCCCGCGCACCCCCGACCACCTCGCCTCGGCCCTGCGCGCCGCCGACCTGACCCTCCCCCCGTCCCTCCTCACCGCCCTCGACACCCTCTTCCCAGGCCCCGGCCCCGCCCCGGAGTCCTTCGCCTGGTGACTGCCACGGCCTCCTCATCGCCCCCACGCCACCCCGCCGCCCCGCCCGTCACGGTGCTGCGGGGCGGCGGCGCGCTCGCTACGGTGTAGGAGCCAATCAAGTAGGGGGAGAACATGGGTGATTCGAGCCAGTCGAAAGTGGCCAACCCGGCCCTCGTCGCGCTCAAGAGCCTACGTAACGATCTCGCACGTGACGTCGAGACCTACCGCGACGCACTGAGCACCACGGCCGGAGACATGGGCGGCAAGAAGGTGTGGACCGGCAAAGCCGCGAGAGCCTGGGAACAGCATGTGGCACACCAGCGGAGCCAGGTGAAGACCATGGTCGACAAGCTCCTGCCGATCGTCGACGCGGAGATCGCCAGGACTCCGGCCGAGGTCACCCAGAGCGAGGCACGGCAGTGGCACCTGAACCAGAGCCAGCGCGTCTACGTCTGAGCCGCACCGGGACCGGCGCAGGCTTCGCACCGTTCGCAGCGGATCTCGGCACGTGTGCCTCTCAGCGGTCGCTTCGGACAGGTTCGTAGCGTGCAAGTGCACGCGGACCGACGGCCCGAGCCGCCTTTTCCACTCCACGCGCAGCACACACCCGGTGCCCGCAAGGAACCCCAGGGGGGGAAGACATGACGGACTTCTCAGGGATCGATCCCCAAGCTCTCAAGGGGATGATCGCGTCGTTCAGCACCGACAAGGAGAACCTGCACAGCGCGTACAGCTCGTACTTCTACCGGTTCGGCGAGCACGGCCTCGACACCGGGCCGCTCAACAGCATCAACAACATCGCGCTGTGGATGGACGACCAGGTGCCCGGACTCAAGCGGCGCTACAGCCTGGCCCTCGGGATGGAACACGGCGGCGACATGACGCACGTCGTGCAGGTGCCCGAACCGGTGATCAGCAGCGCGGAGGCCCGCAAAGAGGCGCAGGACCTCGCCAAGCAGCTCACCGCGATCAAGGAACTGGACGGCGAGGGCGGGAAGCAGTACCACTCCATCGCCGAGCAGCTCAAAGCCCACGAAGACGACCCGGATTACTGCTCCGCCTTCTACGCCGCCCTCAAGCCGCCGAACCTCGCGGAAAGCCTGCCCAGCATGCTGACTGCCACCGGCAGTGGCACCGCGCCCAAGGACCTCGAGATCTACAGCAAGGCACTGGGCGCGGCCAGCCGGGCGCCTTACCCGGCGCCTGGTTTCGACCAAGTGGAAAAGCTGTACACCACCAAGGTCCCCCAAGGTGACTACGGGGTCGGCTGGGACCGGATGGCGATGATGCAGTACGGGGACTTCGACTCGAAATTCCTGGCCAGTGCGACCCGCGCCGCCGTCCTGGACGAGGTGGCCAAGGACCCGGACCAGGATTTCCGCGGCTCCATGACCAATGCCAAGCAACTCGGGCTTCCGCAGGACACCGTGGCCATGGCGCTGGGCGCCCTCGGACGCAACGGCAGCGCCTCGTACACCGCCATCGCGCAGATGGGCGACCCGAAGAACCCCGACCTCGAGGGCAACCTCGACAAGCTGTTCAAGTACGGCCAGTGGGACTCCGACGTCCAGACCAACCTGGGCAGGGCCATCGACGCCGGCGCGGGCGTCACCGGACACACCGACTCCAAAGGCTGGCACGTTGATCCCGAGAAGCACGACGACTACCAGAGCACCTTCGCGTACTGCGCGATGCTCGCGGCCGGCAACAACGCCGACGAGATCGACAAGTACTTCAACGGCTTGTCCAAGCAGGACCTGGGCCGTCTGGCCGCGTCGTACCCGCAGGAACTGATCTCCAGCGGCAACGCCATGAGCCACGACGTCCCGGACTCGATGCTGGGCATCCCAGCCGGCTACCAACCTGTGGTGGGAACAAATCCGTCATTCCTGCTCAACGGTCAGGACACCTACAAGTTCCTCAAGACGTTCGCTGGGGATGACTCCTACTCCGAGCCGTACGACGAGGTGATGGGGAAGCTCCAGCACGACATCCTGGTCAAGGCCGCGCACACGGACGCGACCGCCGTCAACAGCGGTAAGCAGGACCCGAATACGTACAACCTCGCAGCCCAAGCGTTCGGCAACATCGGACGGGAGCAGTACAACGCCGAAAGGAAGGTTCGAGGTGACATGGACGCCTCCGACGAGGCGAACCGTGAGGCGCTGAAGCGCTCCCTCATCTTCGGCTCCGAGATCGCCGGCGAGCCGGAACTCAGCTACGGACCGGCCCTTGCCTGGCGGGTCGGCATGTTCAGCCTCAAGGAATTCGGCGGCGCGGCCTACGTCGACCAGGGCGAACCGCGCACCGAAGATCTCAAGGACAAGAACTACGAGCGGATCATGCAGACCCACTACACCATGACGTCCACTTTGCTGGCGGGCGGCTGGAAAACCACCACGCCTCTGCCCGCTGACCTGAAGGGATCCGACGGCCAACTCAAGTCTTTCGAAGATCTGTCCAAGAACAACCAACTCGGCGAGTTCAACGACTGGGTCAACGAGCAGCAAGGGGACGCCGAGCACCCGGACTCACTGGAGCAGAAGCAGTCCCTCGCCAGCAGCACGATAACCAGCGCTGAGACCGACCAGTACGCTCACGAGGTGGACGGCAGCGAGTAGGAGCCGCGCGACGCCGCGGGGGGCTGGCACCCTCGCGGCCCGGCTCAACCAGTCCGCAGGCAATCCGTGTTCGCGGTGATGGTCCACAGCTCGGTGGTGGCCTTCTCGCTGGACGCGGTCGCGCGTACGGTCAAGTGGATGCGGGCCTTCTTGTTCACCAGGTTCTGGGAATTTCGCGTATCGAACTCGTAGGTCGTCTTCTTGTCGAAATCGATTGAGTATCCTCGGTCCTTGAGCCACGAGTCGACCACCGTGGTGAGGTCCAAATAGGTGGACACGGGACCGATACGGAACGTCTGGTGCCCGGCGAAGGAGTAGCGGGCCTTGTTGTGCCCGCACGACCCCGCCGCAGTAGCGTCGCGCGTCACCGTGAACGGCGTCGTGGCCTTGTAGTACGTACGGAACTTCGCCGCCAGCCACCGCGCGTCCGTCGACATCTTCGCTGCCGAGTCCTTCGCCTTCGGGCCGGACGGCGAGCTCCCGCACGCCGTCAGTGTCGCCATGAGCGCCGCGACGCCGCCCGCACAGATCGGCAGCCACAGGCGGCGGCGCGGCGTTCGGCGTGGTCGCGCGATCCCGGACATGTACCCCCCTGACGGCTCTACGTCCGGAAACTATCGCACCACGGGCCGCCGGGGGAGGGCGCCCCGGAGGGGTGGGGCGCCCTTGGGTCAGGTGGTGGAGGGGGATGCGGTGGAGGTGGGGCGCTGGGGGAGGAGGGGCTTGCAGGTGGTGTAGGCCTTCGCGGTCTTGGGGTCGGCGGTGTCGAGGTTGCGGAGGGCGCCGAAGCCGCCGCCGCCCGTGCCGGCGGAGGCCGTGGGGAGGGTGACGCCGTGGTCCTTGAGGCAGCTGGTGAACGCCTGGATCGCGCTGGCGTCGGCGCTGTTGGTGCCGTTCGGGCCGCCGCGGCCGGAGGGTGCCTTGGAGGCGCACGCCTTGAGCGCCTTCTGGGTGGCCGCGTCGGGCGAGGCACCGCCGATCCCGCCGCCGAAGCCCCCGAAGCCGCCGCCGTACCCGCCGCTCGGGCGGGCCGATCCGGAGGGCCGGCCGGCGCCGGAGGGGCGGCCGCTGGGGCGGGCGCCGCCGGAAGGGCGGTTGAAGGTGGGCAGGTTGACGCCGTGCTGCGCCAGGCACTGCCGGTAGGCGTTCATGTCCTGCCCGCCGGCGCCGCCGGACGCGGACGCACTGGCCGCGTTCGTGGCGGCCGAGGACGAGGAGCCGCCGGAGGAGCACGCGGTGAGCGCCAGGGCGCCCGAGGCGAGTACGGCGACGAATGCCCCGGCCCGCACCGCGATGCGCGCCTGGGGCGACCGGATGGTGGTCCCGTTCATGTCCGCAGCTCTCCTCGGGGAAGGCCGCGACCCGGCCGGCACCGGACCGGGGTCCGGCGGCCGGGTGTCGCGGCACGTTGCCGTCCGGCGCCAACTGTCCGGCCGGCGTACGCACTCGGCTCCCGCGCGCGCACGAGGGAACCGAACCGCATACAGGTGGGGACTGTCGGGGATCGGGCTGTGAGTTCCCGGTGAGCGGCAGGACGCGGCAAGCGGCGGGCGGCCGCGTTTTCGTACCTTAGGTGGCCGTACATCCGTTTTACCGCCGCCCCGGGGGCGGGCGCAGGCGCCCGGCTTCCCAGCGAACTCTCAGGAATCTCCCAGGAGTTCAATGGCGTCCGCGTCCAAGATGCGCGCCATGAAGGTGCTCCCACGGCGGCGCAGGGCCGTCCTGATCAACTCGGTGCTCGGCGTGGTGGTCCTCGCGGGCGCCGGTGGCGCCTACGCGGCGGTGCACGACGACGGCAGCGGCAACTCCTCCGGGTCGTCCGGCGCGCGGACCGCGACCGTGACCACGGCCACGGTGTCGGCCACCGTGTCCGGCTCCGGCACGCTCTCCTCCCCCAGCGACGCGGGGCTGGACTTCACCACCGGCGGCACCCTCACCGAGGTCGACGTCAAGCCGGGCGACAAGGTGAAGAAGGGCCAGGTGCTGGCGAAGGTCGACCCGACCTCGGCGAAGGAGACCCTCCAGCAGGACGAGGCGTCGCTGACCGCCGCCCAGGCGAACCTGACGAAGGTCGAGGCCGGCGAGAGCACCACGGACACCTCGAACTCCGGTACGGGCTCGTCCGGTTCGGGCAGCAGCCGCGGCACCACGGTGACCCCGACCGCCACCCCGACCGTCGACGCCGCCCAACTCGCCTCCGCCCAGGCGCAGGTGACCGAGGCGCAGAACGCCGTGGACGCCGCCCAGCGCGCGGTGGACGGCTGCGTGCTGAAGGCCAGCGTCAGCGGCACCGTCGCCTCGGTGGACGGTGCGAAGGGCGACACCGTCAGCGGCAGTTCCGGCAGCGGTACGGGCTCCGGCTCGTCGGGCTCGGGCTCCTCCGGGTCCAGCTCGTCCGGCTCGACGTCCAGTTCCTCGGGCTCCACGCCGACCGGCTTCGTGGTCCTCACCAACCCCTCGGGCATGCAGGTGAAGGCGGACTTCTCCGAGGCCGACTCCCTGAAGATCAAGGCCGGCCAGGCCGCGACGGTGACGCTCAACGCCGAGTCCGGCACCGTGCTCGACGCCAAGGTGCTGTCGATCAGTTCGCTGCCGGTCAGCAGCGGCTCCAGCTCCGGCGGCTCCGGTTCCAGCGGCAGCGCGGTGCAGTACGCGGCGACGCTCACCATCACCAGCGACACCTCCGACCTGCGCACCGGCCTGAGCGCCAGCATCCAGGTGACCACCGGCCAGGCGACGAACGCGCTGAGCGTGCCGACCGCGGCGGTCTCCGGCACCGGCGCCAACCGCACGGTCCTGGTGGTCAACTCCGACGGCTCCACCACCCGCACCCAGGTGACGGTGGGTGTCGAGGGCGACTCCACCGACCAGATCACCAGCGGCCTGAAGGAAGGCCAGCAGGTGCAGATCCCGCAGGTCGCCTCCTCGGGCAACGGCGGCTTCCCCAGCGGCGCGTTCCCCGGCGGAACCGGCGCCGGCGGCGGCGCCAACCGGTTCGGTGCCGCCGGCGGCGGTACCGGCGGCGGCTTCCGCACCGGCAGCTTCAGCGGCGGAGGTGGCCGCGGATGAGCCCGGCCCTGGGCAGGCGGCTCGGCTCCCTGGCCCGAGCGGTGTCCGGGCCGCGCCGCGCGGAGGCCGGCCCCGGCCCCGACAGCGACCACCCGGGCAGCGACCACCCGGACGGTGACGGCCCCTGGGGCCCGGCCCCGGTCATCGACGTCCGCGCGCTGCTGAAGACGTACGGCCACGGCGACGCCGCCGTCCGCGCGCTCGGCGGCCCCGCCGACCCGGACACCGGCCACTCCCCCGGCGTGGACCTGCTCGTCGAACAGGGCGACATGGTCGCGGTGATGGGCAGCTCCGGCTCCGGCAAGTCCACCCTGATGAACATCCTCGGCTGCCTCGACGTGCCGACCTCCGGCCGCTACCTGCTGGACGGCATCGACGTCGGCGGCCTGGACGAGCACCAGCTCTCGCTGGTCCGCAACCGCAAGATCGGCTTCGTCTTCCAGTCGTTCAACCTGGTGCCGCGCACCCCCGCGCTCGCGCAGGTCGAACTCCCGCTGGCCTACGCCGGGGTGAAGGCCGCCGAGCGGCGCCGCCGAGCGCTGGCCGCGCTGTCCCTGGTGGGCCTCGCCGACCGGGTCGACCACCGCCCCAACGAACTGTCCGGCGGCCAGCAGCAGCGCGTGGCCGTGGCCCGCGCCCTGGTCACGGCGCCGGCGATGCTGCTCGCCGACGAGCCGACCGGCAACCTGGACAGCCACAGCACCGAGGATGTGCTCGCCATCATCGACCGGCTCAACGCCTCCGGCCGCACCGTCGTGCTGATCACCCACGAGGACGAGGTGGCCCGGCACGCGAAGCGGGTGATCCGGCTGGTGGACGGCCAGATCGTGGACGACGTACGGCAGGCGGCGGTGGACGGTCCGCCGCCCGCGCTGAGCGATCCGGCGCGGTTCGCCGCCCTGGCCCCGCACGCGCTGAGCGGGGGTGCGGCCCGGTGAACCCGTTCGAGATCCTGCGGTTCGCCGTCGGCGGGCTCGCCGCGAACAAGGTGCGCTCCGCGCTGACGATGCTCGGCGTGCTGATCGGTGTGGCCGCCGTCATCATCCTGCTCGCGGTCGGCAACGGCTCCTCGCAGTCGGTCAAGGACTCCATCGAGAAGCTCGGCACCAACGCGCTGACCGTCAGCTCCGGCGGCGGCTTCAGCTCCTCGGGCTCCGGCGCGACCAGCACCAAGCCGCTGAGCGTGGACGACGCGCGGGCGCTGGCGAACACCGCCGACGCCCCCGACATCGAGTCCGTGGCCCCGGAGGTCACCACCTCGCAGTCCGCGGTCTACGACGGCACCTCGCACACCGTCGGCCAGGTCGTGGGCACCTACCCGGCCTACTTCGAGGCGTCCAACAGCAAGGTCGACAAGGGCGACTACTTCAGCGCCGACGATGTGCTCAACTCCCGCAAGGTGGCCGTGATCGGCTCCACCACCGCCACGGACCTGTTCGGCACCGCCTCCCCGATCGGCAAGAAGCTGGTCATCGGCGGCACCCCGTTCACGGTGGTCGGCGAGCTGGCCACCAAGGGCGGCACCGGCTTCCAGGACCCGGACGACACGGTGATCGCGCCGCTGCCGACCGTGCAGAACGCCTTCACCGGCTTCGGGGCGATCAGCCAGATCCT
This sequence comes from Actinacidiphila sp. bgisy145, assembly GCF_057708125.1. Lineage (NCBI taxonomy): Bacteria > Bacillati > Actinomycetota > Actinomycetes > Kitasatosporales > Streptomycetaceae > Actinacidiphila > Actinacidiphila sp. bgisy145. The sequence continues at coordinate 413,922 of NZ_JBYIRL010000002.1, read as the reverse complement.
GGTCGAGGCGAAGTCCGCCGACGCGACCACGCCCGCGCAGAACGAGATCACCACCATCCTGATGGGCACGCACGGCATCACCGACGCCAACGCGCTCGACTTCCGGGTCAGCACCCAGGCGTCGCTGCTGAGCACCCAGTCCGACACCAACAAGACGTTCACGGTGCTGCTCGGCGCGGTCGCGGCGATCTCGCTGCTGGTCGGCGGGATCGGCATCACCAACATCATGCTGGTCACCGTCACCGAGCGGACCCGGGAGATCGGTATCCGCAAGGCGATCGGGGCGCCCAAGGGCGTCATCCTCGGGCAGTTCCTCGCCGAGTCCACGCTGCTGTCGCTGATCGGCGGCGGGCTCGGGGTGCTCGGCGGGCTGATCGGCTCGCGGTTCACCATCGTGGGCATCAAACCCGTGGTCATCCCCGAGTCGGTGTGGGGCGCCTTCGCGATCGCGGTGGCCATCGGGCTGTTCTTCGGCAGCTACCCGGCCAACCGGGCGGCGGGCCTGCGGCCCATCGAGGCCCTGCGGCACGAGTGATGTCCACCAGGAAAGACGACCGGAACACCGGATCAGGAAGAGGGGCCGAGATGGCGCGACGCCGCACCGGGCTGGTCAAGGCGAACGCCGAGGCCACCGGGGGGATCGAGATCATGGAGAGCCCGTACCCGGCGGGCGACCCGGCCGGCGCGGACCCGGCAGCGGGGACGGGGGCCGCGACCGCTGCCGGGCCGGACGCCGGCGGCACCGGCGAGAGCCCGGAGGAGATCCTCGCCTCGCCGCCGGACGCCCGCGACGTCTCCGCCGAGCTGGCCGCCCCGCCGCGCCGCAAACTGCCGTGGCTGACCCTCACGCTGTCCGCGTGCATCGTGGCCGCGGCCGCGTTCTCCGTCGGCGCCGTCGTGGAGAAGCACCATCTCAACGGCGGTACCGGGGCCGGGCGTTCCGGCTTCACGGCAGCGGGCGGCGGCACCGCCGCGAGCGGCCGCACCGGGGCCGCCGGCGGCACCGGCAACCGCTTCGGCGGCACCGCGGGCACCGGCACGACCGCGGGCGGCGGCACCGGCGCGGGCACGAACGTGACGGTCGGCACGGTCAAGCTCGTGGACGGCAAGACCCTCTACGTCACCGACGCCCAGGGCAACGTCGTGAAGGTCACCACCGGCGACTCCACCAAGGTCAGCGAGACCAAGGACGGGAAGGTCTCCGACCTCAAGGCGGGGCAGAGCGTGACCGTCCTCGGCACCACCGGCAGCAACGGCGACGTGACCGCGACCACCGTCACCGAGGGCGGCAGCACCAGCGGCTTCGGCGGGTTCGGCGGCTTCGGGGGATTCGGCGGCGGCAACGCCGGCGGCACCGGCACCGGAAGCGGCAACTAGACACGGCAGCGCCCGCACCGACACCGCCCGCACGGCTCACAGCATCGGCCCGTACCGTGCTGCGTCGTATCCCCACCGGGCCGGGAGGATTCCCATGGAGGCACCCGAGGCCAGCCTGCTGGTCGTGGACGACGAACCGAACATCAGGGAACTGCTCTCCGCGTCCCTGCGGTTCGTCGGCTTCAAGGTGGCCTCCGCGGCGACCGGCGCCGACGCGCTCGCCGCCGTCACGCGCGAACGGCCCGACCTGGTGGTCCTCGACGTGATGCTGCCGGACATGGACGGCTTCACCGTGGTCCGGCGGCTGCGCGAGGAGAGCGGGCCGCTCCCGCGGGCCGGCGGCCCCGACCGGCTGCCGGTGCTCTTCCTCACCGCGAAGGACGGCGTCGACGACAAGATCAGCGGGTTGACCGCGGGCGGCGACGACTACGTCACCAAGCCGTTCAGCCTGGAGGAGCTGATCGCCCGGATCAGGGCGATACTGCGCCGCACCGGCGGCCCCACCGACGACGGGCGGCTGGTCGCGGGCGACCTCGAACTCGACCCGGTCGGCCACCAGGTGCTGCGCGGCGGCCGCCCGATCTCGCTGTCCCCCACCGAGTTCAAGCTGCTCGCCTACCTGATGGCCAACGCCGACCGGGTGGTGTCCAAGCCACAGATCCTCGACCACGTGTGGGCGTACGACTTCGGCGGCGACCTGAGCATCGTGGAGTCGTACATCTCCTACGTGCGGCGCAAGGTGGACGCGGCGGCGGGCGGCGGGCCGAAGCTGATCCACACGGTGCGGGGCGTCGGCTACGTGCTGCGCCGCCCCGCGCCGGCCAAGGGCTGAACGGCCGCCCGGGCATGGGATCGCCGGGGACGGGATGGGCCCGCCGGGCGGCGGGACTGCGCTGGGCGGCGGTGCCGCTGCGCTCCCGGCTGGTGCTGCTCGCGCTGGTGCTGGTGCTGCTGGGCCTGACGGTCAGCGACACGGTCGTGCTCGGTTCGGTGCGCGGGCAGTTGCTGCAACGGGTGGACCAGCAACTCGAGCGCTACGGCCGGCCCCTCGCGCGGCGCCTCGGCTCGGAGGGGGTGCCGCCGCAGCGCTACCCGGCCCCGGGCACCGACGGCCGCGGCGCCCCCGGCTACGGCAGCACGGAGTCGAGCACGGGCGCGGGCACGGGTACCGGCACGGGTACAGGCACCGGCACCGGGTCGGCCGCCGCCGACAGCAGCACCGACAGCAGCACCGGCACCACCGACGGCACCGGCGCCAACCGCCCCTGGCTGCCCAGCCAGTTCGTCGTCGCCTTCGCCACCGCCGACGGCCGCGTGGTCCAGCAGATCCGGCAACCGGTCGCCGCAGGCGACCCCCAGCCGCTGTGGCCCACGATGAACGCCGCCCGGCTCAGCGCCCGCTACGACCACCCCTTCGACGTCCGCAGCGACCACGGCGGCGGCAGCTGGCGGGTGCTGATCGTGCCGGTCGCCGCCGCAGGCGGCAGCGACACGCCCGCCGGGGTCGTGGTGGCCTCCTCCCTCGACGACGTCGCCTCCACCACCAGCCGGCTCAGCACCGCCTTCCTGCTCATCGGCGGGGTCGTGGTGGCGCTGCTCGGCATCGCGGGCTGGTTCGCGGTGCGGGCCGGGCTGCGGCCCCTGAAGCGGATCGAGGCGACCGCGGCCGAGATCGCCGCGGGCCGCCCGCTGTCGCACCGGATGCCGGTCGCGTCGCCGGGCACCGAGGTCGGGCGGCTGTCGTCCGCGCTCAACGGCATGCTCGCGCAGATCGAGTCCGCGTTCGCCGCCCGCGCCGCGTCCGAGCAGCAGATGCGCCGCTTCGTCGCCGACGCCAGCCACGAACTGCGCACCCCGCTGGCCGGCATCCGCGGCTTCGCCGAGCTGTACCGGATGGGCGCGCTCGCCGACGACGCCGACGTGAAGCGGACCATGGCCCGGATCGAGAGCGAGGCCGTACGCCTCGGCGGGCTGGTGGAGGACCTGCTCACGCTGGTGCGGATGGACGAGCAGCGGCCGCTCCAGCTCGCGCCGATGGACCTGCGCACCCTCGCGGTGGACGCGCTGCACGACACCACCGCGCTCGACCCGACCCGGCAGGTCGCCCTCACCGGCCCCGGCGGCTCGGACACCGCGCCCGGCCCGGCGCCGGTGCTCGGCGACGAGGCGCGGCTGCGACAGGTCGTGGCGAACCTCGTCGGCAACGCCGTCGCCCACACCCCGCCGGGCACCCCGGTCCGCATCGGCGTCGGCGCCGCGGACGGCCACGGCGTCCTGGAGGTCGCCGACGCCGGTCCTGGGCTGACCCGTGAGCAGGCCGCCCGCGTCTTCGAGCGCTTCTACCGGGTGGACGCCTCCCGCTCCCGCGCCACCGGCGGCGGCGCCGGGCTCGGCCTCGCCATCGCCGCCGCGCTGGTCGCCGCCCACCGCGGCACCGTCGAACTCGACACCGCGCCCGGCAAGGGCGCCACCTTCCGCATCCGGCTGCCCTCGGCCCGCTGACCTGCGCGCCCGCCCGCCGGGCCGGAACTCCGCCGCGGGCGGCGCGGGTCACGGATGGATATCGGCACGCAACCTTCCGTCCAGGTGGCGGCTCTTTCTGTGCACACGCGCGTTCAACTGCGGTTTCGGCGTTCTGCACACTTACGCTCGCAAATCCGGGGGTTCCGCGCCACGCCCGCCGCTGGAAAGGTCGCCGATGCCCGAACCGCTCCGCGCCGCACGCCGGGAACCGCCGCAGGCGCCGGACACGGCACGCCCGCCGGGCACCGCGCCCCGCTCGCCGGCGCCGCGCCCGAGAGCCGGGTGGAGCCGGTGGATCGCGGCGGTCTGCGCGGTGTACGTCGCCGCGCAACTGCTCCTGGTGCTGCCGGGCTCCGGGCTCGGCTGGGACGAGACGGTCTATACCAGCCAGGTCAGCGGCCGGATTCCGGCGGCCACCTTCAGCGCCCCGCGGGCCCGCGGCATCTCCTTCCTGGCCGCGCCCGTCGCCCACTTCACCGACTCCCCTCTCGCGCTGCGGCTGTGGATGGCGGCGCTGTCCGGCATCGGACTGTACGTCGCGCTGCACCTGTGGCGGCGGGTGCTGCCCGAGCGGGTGCTCGCCCTGGCCGGGGCGCTGTTCGCCGGGCTGTGGATCACCCTGTTCTACGGGCCGCAGGTGATGCCGAACCTGTGGAGCGCGTTCGGCGCGCTCGCCGCGGTGGGCTGCTTCGTGCGGGCCGTGCGCGACCCCCGCGACCGGGCCGCGCTGGTCGGGCTGGCCGCGGGCGTGACCGTGGTCGGGCTGATGCGCCCGCCGGACGCGGGCTGGCTGGCACTGCCGCTGGCCGCGGTGGCGCTGGCGGTGCCGCGCTGGCGGCGGCCGGCGGTGCTGGCGGTGCTCGTCGCGGGGGTGGTGCTGGGCTGCGCGGAGTGGGTGGTCGAGGCGTACGTCCGCTACGGCGGTCTGTCCGAGCGGCTGCACAGCTCCAGCGCGGTCGAGGGCGGGATGGGGCTGCACTTCGCGGTGGACGACCAGGTCAGGTCGCTGAGCGGCCGGGCGCTGTGCCGCCCCTGCACGGTGCGGTGGCGGCACAAGGACACGTCGCTGTGGTGGTTCGCGCTGCCGTTCCTGGCGGTGGGCGGCGCGGCGGTGGTGCCCCGGCTGCGGCGCTCGGCGGTGTGGCTCGCCGGGCTGACCGCGGTGTCGATGGCGCTGCCGTACCTGTTCACGATCTCGTACGCGGCGCCGCGGTTCCTGCTGCCGACGTACGCGCTGCTGGCGCTGCCGGTGGCGGAGTTCCTGTGGTGGGCGGCCACCCGGGCCGAACTCGCCGCGGAAGGAAGCCGGTTGAGGCTGCGGCCGGTGGCGGTCGCGGTGGTCGCCGTCGGGCTGTGCGGCCATCTCGCCATCCAGGGCGGTGTGCTGCACACCGCGACCCGCAACAACCACCGCACCACGCAGGAGTACCGCGCCGTCGCGGACGGGCTGCACGCGCACGGCGTCACCGCGCCCTGCACGCTCAGCGGCGTCTCCGCGGTGCCGATCTCCTTCTACACCGGCTGCACCTCACGCCAGTTGGACGGGCCGGACCGCAGTATCGACACGGCCGGGCTGCTGGCCCGCACCCGGCAGCAGCCGGTCGCCTACCTGGTCACCGGTGGCGGGCGTCCGCCGGCCTTCGCCCGCGCCTGGCGGTCGGTGCCGCTGCCGACCCCGCGCGGCGCCCGCACCTTCCGCGCCTACCTGCCCCCGGCGCGGTAGCCGGGCGGGCCCGGGCGGCAGATCAGTCTCCGCGGACGCCGATCGTCAGGAGCAGGTTGGCGTAGGTGCGGCGGTCGCCGGTGGCGATCACCAAGGCGGTGTCGGGGCCGCGGGCGGCGTCGTAGAAGGCGTGCCGGTCGAGGCCGTCGAGCGGCACACCGGGCAGGGCGGCGCGGAACTCGGCGAAGACCTCCGGTTCGGGCTGCCCGGGCGGCGGGGTCATCACGGTGGCGGCCTCGAACGGCGCCGCGTCCGCGAGCGCGGCGAGCACCTCGGTGACGAGCATCCGGTCCGGCGCGAGGTTGAGGTAGACGCGCGCGGCGGCCGGGTGGGCGCCGGTGGTGTGCGGGTAGTGGCCGTCGCTGACGAGCACCCGCGAGCCGTGCCCGGCCGAGGCCAGCGCCGCAAGAATCGTCGGGTGGGTGAGCTGGTATCGCAGCATGTACGGCTCCTCGAACGCGCGTCGCGGGCGTAGAGATCGGATCTCTACGCCCGCGAGCGTACCGGCCCGGCCCGGCGTGCGGCAGACCGGCCGCGGCGGCCGGCACCACCGCCCCGGTGTCGTACCCGCGCGGCACACTGGAGGCATGTGCAGAAGCATCAAGACCCTGCGTCCGCCGATGGCCCCCGAGGTGCACGACGAGGACATCCGCGCCGCCGCCCTTCAGTACGTACGGAAGGTCTCCGGGTTCCGCGCCCCCGCGGCGCACAACCAGGAGGTCTTCGACACCGCGGTCGCCGCGATCACCGCCGCCACCGCCGACCTGCTGGCCGGCCTCGAGGTCCGCGGCAGCGGCTCCGCCGCGACGACGGCGAGCTGACCGGCCCGGGCGGCCCCGCGGCGTTACCCTGCCGCCATGGCGCACATGACCGAGGCGGAGTGGCGCGAGTTCGCCACGACCGGCACTCGCACCGGAAAACTGGCCGTCCAGCGCAGGAACGGGCGGCCGCACGTCACCCCCGTGTGGTTCGTGCTCGACGACACCGACCCGGCCGACATCCGCGTGGTCTTCATGACCGGGCGCGACTCGCTCAAGGGCCGCGCCCTGCGGCGCGACCCGCACTTCGCGCTCTGCGTCGACGACCAGGAACCGCCCTACTCCTTCGCCCTCTTCGAGTGCACCGCCGAACTCTCGGAGGACCTGATGGCCCTCCAGAACTGGGGCACCCGCATCGGCGGGCGCTACATGGGCCCCGACCGCGCCGCCGAGTTCGGCGCCCGCAACGCGGTCCCCGGCGAGCTGCTCGTCAGCGGCCGCATCGACCGCCTCACCGCCGAGGCCCGCATCGCCGACTGACCGAGCACCCCCGGCACCTGCCGACGGCGGGCGCCAGGGATCAGCCGGGCGGGGGTTCAGCCGTAGGAGAGGTGGGCGCAGGGGTCGGTGGCGGCGGTGCGGTTGGGGGCGGTCGGGGGCGCGGCCGGTGCCGCCGGTGCCGGGGTCGCGGTCGCCGTCGCGGTCCTGGCGAAGTCGGCGCCGACGACGAGGTTGATCCCGCTGATGCCGAGCGGCTCCAACCGGGCTCCGGGGAAGAGCCGGCTGAGGGATTGCGCCTGGACGGTGTGGGCGGCGCCGTACTGGATGAGGGTGGTGGCGTGGTCCTGGGCACGGGCGGTGGCCGTACCGGTCACGGTGAAGTGGGACTTCGCCAGTTCGGCCGACGCGCTGGCGGCCAGTCCGTTCGTGGTGGTGCCGTTGTAGACCGCGACCGCGATGCCGGAGCCGTCGACCGCGGGGGCCGGCGCCGGGGCCGTCGTCGGGGCGGTCTGCCCGGAGGTGTGCGTGCCGTCGAGCGTACGGTTCGCCCGCAGTGCCGCGAACAGCTCGTCCACGTCCGGGTGGACGAGGTCTATCCGCGCCCCCGCGTACCGCCAGGGCGCGGTGACGAACTGGATGTTCTTCAGGTCGACGTGCTTGAGCGACAGCCCGAAGGACATCAGCTTGGCGGCGGTGCCGAGCCCCGGATCGACGGTGAGCGACTTGGTCGCGGCGTTCGCCAGCGGCAGCAGCGTCGCCGGGTTCATCCCCTCGCCCTTGACCTTGGCGATCAGCGCGGACAGGAACGCCTGCTGGCGCAGCATCCGCCCGACGTCGGAGCCGTCCCCGATGCCGTGCCGCATCCGTACGTAGTCCAGCGCGTCCCGGCCGGACAGCTTCCGCATCCCCTTGTGCAGGACCAGCTTCCCCCGGTACCCGAGGCCGGGGTTGAGGTCGCCGGAGTAGATGTCGTCCGGCACGCAGACGTCGACGCCGTGCACCGCCGAGGTCATCGCCGCGAAGCCCTCGAAGTCGACCACGACGGTGTGGTCCACCCGCATCCCGGTGAGTTTCTCCACGGTGTTCTGGGTGCACGCGGGGTTGCCGGCGGCGGTGTCGCCCACCGAGAAGGCCGAGTTGAACATGGCGCTGGGCTGCTCCGCCGTCCAGGTGCCGTTCGGCAGCAGGCAGGGCGGGATGTCCACCAGGGAGTCGCGCGGGACGGAGACGCCCACCGCGTGCTGGTGGTCGGGGTAGACGTGCAGCAGGATCGTGGTGTCCGAGCGGCCGATGTCGCCGGAGCTGCCCTTCCCGCCGAGCGCGGAGTTGCCGCCGGCGCGGGTGTCGGACCCGATCAGCAGGATGTTCTGCGCGGTGTCGCCGTCGGCGTCGGCCTGTTCGGCCCCGGGCCGGTCCTTGCTCAGCCCGGCGGCGTCGAAGGTGGAGATGTTCGCGTCGAGCTTGAGGTAGATCGCACCGGCGCCGCCGACGACCAGCAGCACAAAGGCCACCGCGATCGCGACGGCCCAGCGTTTTCGGCTCCGCCCGGGCCCGTGCCCACGAACGCCCATCCCCACACCCTCGGTTCGGCGGGCCCCGCGTCACGCGGCGGCCCGACAGTGCCCCCCGGCTTTGCCACTGTACGTGCCGGGGTTTCCGAAGGGGCCGGTTCGCGCGGGTCCGTCCCCCGCACGGTGACGCTGTGTCAACTCACCGCGCGGGGAGGGCCCTCGGGCCGTCACACCTCGCGCTGGAACGCGCGCAGCCAGTCCACCGACCGGGCCGGGTCCAGCGCGATCCGGTCCAGCGCGTCCATCGCCTTGGTGTACTCCACGACCTCGTCGTGCTTGTCGACGTAGAGCGCGCCGGTGAGCTGCTCCAGGTAGACCAGGTCGGGCAGGTCGGACTCGGGGAAGCTCAGCAGCGTGAAGGCGCCGCCGCCCGCCGCGTGCCCGCCGGACGCGAACGGCAGGATACGCACGTCGACGTTGGACGCCTCCGCCGCTTCGAGGATGTGGCCGACCTGATCCCGCATGACCTTCGGACCGCCGAACGACCGGCGCAGCGCGCCCTCGTCCATCACGCATACGAAGTGGGGTGCCCGCTCCGACACGAGGAGCTTCTGCCGTTCCAGGCGTAGGCCGACTCGTCTTTCCACCCAGGACTCGGCCGCGCCGGGGTAGCCGACGCGGATCACGGACCTGATGTAGTCCTCGGTCTGGAGCAGCCCGTGCACGAACTGCACCTCGAAGGTGCGGATCAGCGCCGCCGACTCCTCGAGTCCGACGTAGGTCTGGAACCAGGTCGGCATCACCTCGCCGTACCCGTGCCACCAGCCGGCCGCGTTGGCCTCCCGGACCAGCCCCAGCATCGCCAACCGCTCGGCCTCCTCGGTCACTCCGTACATGGTCAGCAGGTCGGCGACGTCCCGCTCCTTGAAACTGACCCGTCCCAGTTCCATCCGGCTGATCTTCGACTCGGAGGCGCGGATCGAGTAGCCCGCGTCCTCCCGGGTGATGCCCTGGGACTCCCGCAGCCGTCGCAACTGCGCCCCGAGCAGCATTCGTCGCACGATGGACCCGCCTCCCGGCTGCCCTGCGCTCATAGGTCACGCTCCGCCCTTAGCTCATCAGCAGTCTGCCACTTATGTGCTGCGGGCAGTACCCATCCCGTCACTCTCCATCGTCACGTGCATAAATTCCTTGCAGATGCACGTGCAGACGCCCTTGCATCGCCGGGTGCTGATCCATGAGCATGGTGTCCGTGCAGATACCTCGGGGGCTCGCATGAGGGCAGAGGCAGCAGCTGTGCTGGAACCGTTATGGCAAGGCGTACTCGCGCCCGAGCGACTCGCCGCCGGTGACGGGGCCAGCTGCGGGCTCTCGGCTGCCCCCGAGTCCGTGCGCGAGGCGCGGGGCTTCGCCCGCGCCACCCTCAAGCACTGGGACATGCCGCTGCTGCGGGACTCGATGGAACTGGTCGCCTCGGAGCTGGTCACCAACGCGCTGCGGTACGCGGTGCCGCTGGGCACCCCCGGTGCGCCGGTGCAGCTGAGCCTGGTGCGCCGGAGTTCCCGGGTGGTGTGCGCGGTGCGCGACCCCAGCGGGGTCGCGCCGATCGCGAAGGACCCGGACTACGTGGCGGAGACCGGCCGCGGACTGCACCTGGTGGAGTCCTTCAGCGAGAGCTGGGGCTGGCATCCGCTCGGCGGTGCGGGAAAGGTGGTCTGGGCGCTGTTCCTCGTGCCCGGCAGCCGCATGCAGTGAACATGCGGTGAAGCAGCCCTCCGGCGGCGGAGGTCGGGGCCGATAGCAGCTCGGCCCGGCTTCCGCCAGGGCGTCAACCGGCTTCCGCTACGGCATCAAGTGGTCGAACTCCCCGGCCTTCACGCCGATGATCATGGATTCGATCTCGGCCCGGGTGTAGATCAGCGCCGGCCCGTCAGGGAAGCGGGAGTTGCGCACCGCCACCTCGCCGTCCGGCAGAGCGGCGAACTCCACGCAGGTCCCATTGGCATTGCTGTGCCGACTCTTCTGCCAGACCGCTTCCGAGAGATCCTCCGCAGCCATTCCGTTGTGCGTCCGGCGCATCAGCGACTCCTACACCTGTACCTCGTCTGGTACTCGAATCATAACTCGTGGGCAAGTCACGTGCATGTGCACGTGCAAGTGCACGTGCGCTTACTTACAGTCATGTTCGGGGCCAAGCCACCGGCCCAGAACACCAGCTTGCCTACAGTCGGTAACCACCTGTTCGGGTCAGATACGCTATTGACGTTCCGTAGCCGAACAACTCACTCCACGCAACGAATTGGGAGCAGCCTGCAATGGCTCGTCACCTCATCACCTCAGCCCTGCCCTATATCAACGGGATCAAGCACCTGGGCAACATGGTGGGGTCCATGCTCCCGGCGGACGTGTACGCGAGGTACCTGCGCGACCGCGGCCACGAGGTGCTGTACATCTGCGCCACCGACGAGCACGGCACCCCCGCCGAACTCGCCGCCAAGGAAGCCGGACTGCCCGTCGACGTCTTCTGCGCCCAGGCGCACGACGCGCAGAAGGCCATCTACGACGGCTTCGAGCTGTCCTTCGACCACTTCGGCCGCAGCTCCTCCGCGCAGAACCGCGACATCACCCAGCGCTTCGCCCGCACTCTCAACGAGAACGGGTTCATCGAGGAACGCACCGTCAGCCAGGTCTACTCGCTGGACGACGGCCGCTTCCTGCCCGACCGCTACATCGTGGGCACCTGCCCGCACTGCGGCTACGACAAGGCGCGCGGCGACCAGTGCGAGAACTGCACCCGCGTGCTCGACCCGACCGACCTGATCGAACCGCGCTCGGCGATCAGCGGGAGCAGCGCCCTGGAGGTCCGCGACACCCAGCACCTCTTCCTCCTCCAGTCCAAGCTGGCCGGTGAGGTCGAGGCGTGGATCGACGCCAGCAGCGGGGAGTGGCCGACCCTGGCGTCCTCGATCGCCCGCAAGTGGCTCACCGAAGGGCTCCAGGACCGCTCGATCACGCGCGACCTCGAGTGGGGGGTCCCTGTGCCCGCCGACACCTGGCCGGAGCTGGCGGCGGAGGGCAAGGTCTTCTACGTCTGGTTCGACGCACCCATCGAGTACATCGGTTCCACCAAGGAGTGGGCCGACGCCGCGGGCGAGGGCGAGACCCGCGACTGGCTCTCGTGGTGGTACGACGCGGACGGCGGCGACAACCCGGTGCGCTACACCGAGTTCATGGCCAAGGACAACGTCCCCTTCCACACCGTGATGTTCCCGGCCACCCAGCTGGGCACCCGCGAGCCGTGGAAGCGCGTGGACTACGTCAAGGCGTTCAACTGGCTCAACTACTACGGCGGCAAGTTCTCCACCTCGCAGCGCCGCGGCATCTTCACCGACGCCGCGCTGGAGATCCTGCCGGCCGACTACTGGCGCTACTTCCTGATGGCCAACGCGCCGGAGTCCGACGACACCTCCTTCACCTGGGAGCTGTTCACCTCCTCGGTGAACAAGGACCTCGCCGACACCCTCGGCAACTTCGTCAACCGGGTGCTGTCCTTCTCCCGCAAGCGGTTCGGCGACGCGGTGCCGGAGGGCGGCGCCCCGGGCGCGGCGGAGGCGAAGCTCGGCGAGCAGATCACCACGCTGCTGGCCGAGTACGAAGGCCACATGGAGACACTCCAGTTCCGCAAGGCCGCCCAGTCGCTGCGGGCGCTGTGGAGCGCGGGCAACTCCTACCTGGAGGAGAAGGCGCCCTGGCTGGAGATCAAGACCTCGCCGGAGGGCGCGGCGCTCACCCTGCGCACCGCGATGAACCTCATCCACCTCTACGCGGTCGTCTCCGAGCCCTTCATCCCCGCCTCGGCGCGGGCCATGCGCGCCGCGTTCGACCTGCCGGACGACACCGCGACCTGGGTCACCCCCGAGCAGGCGGGCGCCCTGACGACGCTGCCGGTCGGCACCCCGTTCACCGTGCCGCCGGTGCTCTTCGCGAAGATCACCGACGAGGACCTGGCCGGGTACACCGAGCGCTTCGGCGGTGACCCGGACGCGGCCGCGTAGCGCGGTCCGGCGAACGCCCAAGGGCCCGCGGACACCCTGTCGCCAGGGGTGCCCGCGGGCCTTTCCAGTGCGTTGCCCGCTCAGGCGGACAGCGCCTTCGCGTCGCCCATCACCACCACCGGGTGCTGCGCGGGGTCCAGGGTGCGCAGCAGGGTCTTCATCACCGACTCCGGCAGCGAGACGCAGCCGTGGGTGGGGCCGCCGTGGTCGACGTGCAGCCAGATGCCGCCGCCGCGGGAGCTGCCGAGCGGGCGGGTCCAGTCCAGCGGGCTGGTGCCGGGCTTGCGGTTGTAGTTGATGGCGATCACGTAGTCGAAGGCGTCCGCGAGCGACTCGCCGTCGAAGCCGGTGCCCGGCGAGCTGAAGCCGGACCGTTCGTGGTCGTAGGGGAACCGGGTGCCGGGGTCGGCGAGGCGGCCGCCGGCGTCGGTGAGGGTGAACACGCCGATCGGCGAGCGCAGGTCGCCCGCCTGGTGGTCGGTGCTCCAGCCGTGCAGCGCGTTGTGCGCGGACCAGACCGGGCCGGCCGCGGTCCAGCCGGCGTCCGGGTCGCGCTCGAAGAGCCGCACCTTGGACGTCGACTTGTCGTGGCCGTCGCCGGTGACGAGCACCACCTGCCGGGCGTCCGCCGGGACCTCGGCGAGGGTCTTCGGGCCGACCCCGGGCAGCGTGGCCGGGGCGGGGGTCGTCGGGGCGGGCGTCGTCGGCACGGTGCGCGGCGCGTCCCGCCCGGCCGCGGCGCCCACGGGGGACGCGACCGCGCCCTGCTCCGCCAGCCGGGACGGCCGCGCCCCGGTGCCGCTCGCGGCGGCGCACCCGGCGAGCAGGGCGCCGGCCGCGCCGAGGGCCACGGCGGCCAGCACGGCCCGCCCGCGGTCGGGCCCGGTACGGCGGGCGGTCCTGCGGGCAGCGTCCTTGGGGGAAGCGTCCTTGCGGGGGACGGACATGATCGGGTCTCGGCCTTTCCTCGGCGGCCGCCTCATGCGAGGTCGGCCGACGTCAGTACGTCGCGGGTCTCGGTCAGCTGCGCGGCGCTCGGCGCCGCCAGACACGCGGTCAGGGTGACCACCACGTCGGAGCCCTGGGGCCCGGGCAGCGTGGTGGTGAGTTCGGTGGTCCCGCCGACGGTGCGGCACGCGGTCACCACCGGTGCCGCCTGGACGACGTGGTCGGTCCGGCGGATCTCGTCCAGCGCGACCGCGTCGTGCTTCAGGCGGAACTGGAGCAGCGTGCCGCCGCGGTCCAATCTCCGCGCCAGGGGTGTGCAGAAGTCGTCGCGGGCGTGGTCGCAGCCGCTCGTCGGCACGGCGAGCTGCTGGGTGGCGGCGTACTCGGACAGCGTGCCTGCCTTGAGGGTGTACCAGTCCGCGGGCATCGTCAGCCGCAGCCCGGCCAGGTCGCCGTAGGCGTACACCCGGTCGCCCGGCGGCGGGGCCAGCGTGGTGCCGGTCGGGCCGGGCGCGGCCGTCGTGGCGCGGCCGGCGGTCGCCCGGGCGCCCGCGGTCCCCTGGCCGGCGGCCTGGGCGCGCTGCCCGGACGCCGCCGGGCGGGCGGCGCCGCCCCCCGGTGACGGCAGCAGCAGCCCGGCCGCCGCGACCACGGCCACCGCGACCACCGACGCGCCGACCGCCGCCCGGCGCCTCCCGCGCCGCCGCATCCGCTCCCGTACCCCCTCCAACCGCTGGACGGGCGCCGGTAGTTGCGGCACCACCCGCTCCAGCAGGGCGCTCAGTTCGCGTTCCTCATCGGTCATCGCCGCCCACTCCCCCACCCCGTACGGACACCGCGGACGGCAGGCGCGCGCGCAGTGAGCGCAGCGCCTTGGACGCCTGGCTCTTGACGGTGCCCTCCGAGCAGCCCAGCGCCTCGGCGGTCTCCGTCACCGTCAGGTCCTCGAAGTACCTGAGCACGACCACGGCCCGCTGCCGTACGGGCAGCGCCCGCACCGCCAGGCCCAGCGCCTGTTCCAACTCCACGCTCTCGTACGGGTCGCCGTCCGCCGCGCGCTCCGGCAGCTCGCCGTGCGGCACCTCGCCCCGCCATCTGCGCCGCCACCACGACGCGTGCGTGTGCACCAGCGCCTTGCGGACGTACGCCTCCGGGTTCTCGCCCGCGATCCGGTGCCACTTCGGCCAGGTGCGGGCGAGCACCGTCTGGAGCAGGTCCTCCGCGAGGTGGGCGTCGCCCGTGAGCAGCCAGGCGACCCGGAGGAGCCGAGGGCCCCTCGCCGCCACCCACTCCTCGAACCCGGGTTCGCTCAAGGTGTTTCCTCTCCACACCCCTCCAACACGCATGCCCCCTCGAAGGGTTGCCTCACGCGGGAAGGGCGCCCAAAAGGGGCCCGGGGAACCGCGCCGGCGGTTCCCCGAGCCCCTTTTGAGGAGCGTCTGTCAGCTCTTGTGCTGCTGCGGCTTGCGCAGTTGGAGGTGCAGCTCGCGCAGGCGGGTGTCGGGGACCTCGGACGGCGCCCCCATCAGCAGGTCCTGCGCGTTCTGGTTGAGCGGGAAGGCGATGGTCTCCCGGATGTTCGGCTCGTCCGCGAGCAGCATGACCATGCGGTCGACGCCGGGCGCGATCCCGCCGTGCGGGGGCGCGCCGTAGTGGAACGCCCGCAGCATCCCGCCGAACTCCGCCTCCACCGTCTCCCGGGAGTACCCGGCGATCTCGAACGCCGCGTACATCACGTCGGGTTCGTGGTTCCGGATGGCGCCGGAGGACAGCTCGATGCCGTTGCAGACGATGTCGTACTGCCAGGCGAGGATGTCCAGCGGGTCCTTGGTGCGCAGTGCCTCCAGGCCGCCCTGCGGCATGGAGAACGGGTTGTGCGAGAACTCGATCGCCCCGGTGTCCTCGTTGCGCTCGAACATCGGGAAGTCCACGATCCAGCAGAACCGGAAGACGTTCTCGTCGAACTGCCCGGCGCGGCGGGCCGCTTCGACCCGCACCGGGCCCATGATCTTCGAGACCTCGTCGAACTGCCCGGCGCCGAAGAAGATCGCGGTGCCGGGCTTCGCGCCGACTGCGGTGAGCAGCGCGGCGGTGTCGTCCTCGGTGAGGAACTTCGCGATCGGCCCGGTGAGCTTGTTCGCGTCGCCGACCCGCACCCACGCCAGGCCCTGCGCGCCGAGCGAGACCGCGTACTCGCCGAGGGAGTCGAAGAACTTCCGCGGCTGCTCGGCGGTGTCGGGCACGGCCAGCGCGCGGACGTGCTTGCCGGCGAACGCCTTGAAGTCGGAGTCGGCGAAGATGCCGGAGACGTCGACGAGTTCGAGCGAGGTGCGCAGGTCGGGCTTGTCGTTGCCGTACTTGAGCATCGACTCGCGGAACGGGATGCGCGGGAAGGGCGAGGTGACGGTGCGGCCGCCGCCTAGCTCGGTGAACAGGTCGGTCATCACCTTCTCGATGACGCCGAACACGTCCTCCTGCTCCACGAAGCTCATCTCGACGTCGAGCTGGTAGAACTCGCCGGGCGAGCGGTCCGCGCGGGAGTCCTCGTCGCGGAAGCAGGGCGCGATCTGGAAGTAGCGGTCGAAGCCGGAGATCATCAGCAGCTGCTTGAACTGCTGCGGCGCCTGCGGCAGCGCGTAGAACTTCCCGGCGTGCACCCGGGAGGGCACCAGGAAGTCACGGGCGCCCTCGGGCGAGGTGGCCGACAGGATGGGCGTGGCCATCTCGTTGAAGCCGAGCGCGGTCATCTCGCGGCGCAGGAAGGAGATCACCTGGGTGCGCAGCATCAGGTTGCGGTGCATGCGCTGGCGGCGCAGGTCGAGGAAGCGGTTGGTGAGCCGCATCTCCTCGTTGGCGTTGTCCTCGGGGAAGACCGGGAACGGCAGCGGGTCGGCGGCGCCGAGCACCTCCAGGGAGGTCACCTCGACCTCGATCTCGCCGGTGGGCAGCTCGGGGTTGACGTTCTCCGCCGAGCGGGCCAGCACGCGGCCGTCGACCCGCAGCACGGACTCCTTCGACTGGCCGCTGAGCCGGTCGTAGACCGGGGAGCCGGGGTGCACCACGAGCTGGGTGAAGCCGTAGTGGTCGCGCAGGTCCACGAAGAGGATGCCGCCCAGATCGCGGCGGTTGTGCAGCCAGCCGGACAGGCGGACGTCGGTGTCGACGTCGGTGGCGCGCAGCTCGCCGCAGGTGTGGGACCGGTACCGGTGCATCAGCTTCGTCCTAGGCGTGGGATGTGGAGACAGATGTGACATCAGGCGTGGGGCTCAGCCTACCGGCGCCCCTGCCCCCGCTATCCACAGGTATCTATTCGCCCATAATCTCCGGATCACCATAAACTGGGAAAATGCGCACAGAGGACGTCCTCGCCGCCGCGGGCTACGGGCTGTGGCAGTGGGACGAATCGACCGGCACCGTCGCGGTCGACGGCCGTGCGGCCCGCCTGCTCGGACTGTCCGGCGGAGCCGCCACCCACCGGTCGTCGGAGGTGCGGGCCCGGCTGCACCCGGCGGACTACGTCGCGCTGGCCGGTGCGGTCTCGCTGGCCGCCGCCGAGGGCACCGTGGCGGAGGCGCTGCTGCGCGTGGTCAAGGAGGGCGGCCGGGTGGAGCGCACCGTGCGGGCCCGGCTGCGGCCGCAGGGCCCGTTGCTCAGCGGCAGCCTGCACGAGATCCGTGAGCCCGTCGGGGGATACGAAGCGCCGTACGACGTGCCGCTCGACGGGCCGGACCCCCGGCTGGGGCCGGCCGCGCTCGCCGCCACCCGGGAGGGGCGCGGCGGCTGGCGGCGGGCCCGCGAGGCGTTCCTGCTGGACGCCGGGCGGGCGCTCGCCGAGGCCGACTCCACCGCCGAGGTGCTGCGGGTCGCGGCCACCTTGTCCATGCCCGGGTTCTCCCCCGACGGCCTGGCCGTCTTCGGGATCACCGGCGACCGGCTCGCCCTCATCGGCCACCACGGGCAGGAGATCATCGACCCGTCGGTCCTGGACATGCCGCTGACCACGGAGTATCCCGCCGTCACCGCGGTGCGCACCGGCAAGGCGGTCTACCTGCCCAGCCCCGAGTCGTACCAGGAGCGCTATCCGTCGACCTGGCCGCTCGTCCGGCCGTACGGCCGCTCGTCGTGGGCGTACCTGCCGCTGACCGTGGCCGGGTCCACCATCGGTGCCTGGATGGCCGCGTTCCGTGACCGGGTGGACTTCACCCCCGACGAGCGGTCGGTGCTGACCACCGTGGCCCGGATGCTCGCGCAGGCGCTGTCCCGCGCGAGCCTGCACGAGTCCGAGCGGGCACTGTCCGACGGGCTCCAGCGCAGCATGCTGCCCGCCCGCGAGCCCGAGATCGACGGGATGGCCCTCGCCGCGCGGTACGTCCCGACCGGCGGGGGCCTCCAGGTCGGCGGCGACTGGTACGACGTGATCGGCCTGCCGTCCGGCCGGACCGCCCTGGTCATCGGGGACGTGCAGGGGCACGACGTACAGGCCGCGGGGATCATGGGCCAGCTGCGGATCGCGCTGCGCGCCTACGCCGCGGAGGGCCACAGCCCGGACGCCGTGCTCTCCCGGACCTCCCGGTTCCTGGCCGGGCTGTCCGCCGACGCCACCCCGGAGCGGCCCGGCGGCACCGCGGACGTACGGTTCGCGACCTGCCTGTACCTGGAGGTCGACCCGGCCGACGGCAGCGTGGAGATGGCCCGCGCCGGGCACCCCGAGCCCGCGATCCGGCTCGGCGACGGCACCACGATGGTGCGCAACGTGGCGGGGGGCCTGCCGCTGGGCGTCGAGCCCGACACGGACTACCCGACCAGCCGGCTCGTGCTGGCCCCGGGCGAGGTGCTGCTGCTGTGCACCGACGGGCTGATCGAGACCGGCGGACACGACCTGGACACCGGGTGGCTGCGGCTGCGCGAGGTCTTCGAGGCCGGGCCGGCCGAGAATCTGGAGCAGCTCGCCGACTCCCTGGTGCGGGCCGTGCACGGCCCCGCCTCCCACCACACCACCGGGCCGCTCGCCGACCGCCGCGAGGACGACATCGCCCTCCTGCTGCTGCGCCGCGACCCCGACGGGCCGACGTGCGCGGTGCCGATACGGCGCACCGTGCTGACCGTCGCGCAGTCCGACCCCGGGCAGATCCGCGCCGCGCGCGAGGACATCCGCTCGCTCCTCCACGACTGGGCCTCGCCCGACCAGTTCGAGTCCGCGGTGCTGCTCGTCTCCGAGCTGGTCACCAACGTCCTGGTCCACACCGACGACGACGCGGTGCTCGCCGCCGAGGTCATCGGCATGCCCGGCACCCGCCGCCTCCGCGTCGAGGTCGCCGACCGCTCCGACGACATGCCCCACCCCCGCTCCCCCGGCGAACTCGCGTCCTCCGGCCGCGGCCTCTTCCTCATCGAGGAACTCGCCGACGCCTGGGGCGTCGAACCCCGCGGCGACGGCAAGTCCATCTGGTTCGACCTCTTCGAATCCCGCCCCTGACGGCGCGGCCGCGCCTCACCCCTCGCGCCCGAAGACCACCGTTGCACTCAGCAGTCTCATACGATTAGCGTGAGCGTACGACTACCCAGGGGAGGGGGGATACGTTGCCCGAACAGATGGTTGACAATCCGCGGCGCGCTTGGCTTCAGACTCTGCTGACCAATATGGACACGACGCTTCAGGCGATGCGTTCAGCCCTCGACAAACCGGCATCGGATGTGGGCAGCGACAAGGTCTGGATAGGGACGTCGGCTGCGGACACGTTCAAGTCCGAGCTCACCGGCCGCAATCGCAGGATTCACACACTCACCGACGGGCTGCGCACCACCGTGGAAGAGGCGCTCAAGGCAGAGCCGCTCCAGGTCTCCGAGAACCAGGCTCGGCAGATGCAGCAGGACCACCAACACGGCTGGTAGCCCGGCCGATCGAGCCCCGGGGGGGGACCAGCGGTATGGGGAAGATCTCGGCGATAGACCCGGTCGCGCTGAACACGACGATCAAGAAGATGGACAGCGGCGCGAGCACCCTGGCCGGGTCGTGCAGGTCGCTTCTATCCGAGTTCGGAAAGTACGGCCTGGACACCTCAGCTCTGCACAAGTTGAGTGCGATCGCGGCATGGACCCAGGATCAGTTGCCCGACCTCCGCAGGCGCCACGCACTCGCGGTCGCAGCGAGCAAGGCCCATCCCAACGCGACGACAGTCGACATCCCCGAGCCGTTCTCCGTCGGGGCAGCCGACTACGCCCTGTACCAGCAAGCCGTCGCGGCGAAGGACAAGGCGTCGATCAACCTGGTGAAGAACGACCTGCGCAAGCACTTGGACGACCCCAGCTTCCTCAAGGCGTACTCCGACGCGGCACCGGACGACATCACGGCCTTCCAGGGTCTGCCCGCCGATGTGTCCGACAAGTTGAACCGCCTGAGGCTCAAGGCCGAAGTACAGAAGCCGGACTGTCCGCAGCGGCTGAAGGACCTGTGGACCTACCTGTCGGACGTCACCAAACCGCCCATGTTCCTGCTGGGCTACGACAACACCGGCAACGGCCACGTCGCGGTGTCTTTCGGCAACCCCGACAAGGCTCAGAACACCGCGGTGTACGTCCCCGGAACCGGTACAACGCTGGACGGCGGTGGCTCGTCGGGCCTGAACCGGGCGTTGACCCTCTACAAATCCGCAAAGGGCGACAAATCAAACTCCACCGCGTCGATCTTCTGGCTCGGCTATGACGCACCCGGCTGGTCCCTACCTGGTCCAGCATCCCAAAGTTTCGCCGACGCAGGCGCGCCGAAGCTGGCCGCGTTCGTCAACTCGCTCGCCACGAACCACACCGGTGCGAGCCACGTCACGATGATCGGCCACAGCTACGGAACCACTCTTGTAGGCGACGCGTTCGCACATGACCATATGAAGGCGGATGACGTCATTTTTGTCGGCTCCCCGGGCGTGACCGTCGACAAGGCGGCCCAGTTGGGCCTTGACCCGAGCCATGTGTGGGCCAGCAAAGCCAAGTTCGACCCGATTCCGGAGCTGTCCGCTTCCCTGAACCCGGAGAAGTGGTTCGACAACCACACCGACCGCTTCGGCAACGATCCGACATCCTCGGCGTTCGGCGGCCGCACGTTCGACTCCGGTGACGGCACCGACGTGCAGAACGCCCACAGCCAGTACTGGAACGCCGGTCCTTCCTTGGACAACATGACGAACATCGTGATCGGCCGGACCGACAAGGTGACGACGATGCCCCAAGAGGACAAGACCAGTGTCCTTCCGAACGTCGCGGACCTGACGAACCCGGTGACCGGCATACCGGACGCGTACGGCTCGATCCTCCAGAACCTCGGCCATCACGTGGGCGGGTACTGGGGCGCCCCGATCGAGGACACGGGCGACGCCCTGCACTCCTTCGGAGAAGCGGAGAACGACCTGATCGGCAGCGGAACGGATCTCCTGACCGGGGACCTGGACAGTGCGGGCCACGAGATCAAGGATGTGGGCAGCGACCTCAAGGACAGCGGAGAGAACGCCGTTCACACAGTCACCGACTTCTTTAAGTGACGTGTTGCAGTGATGGGAACCATGAGGGCGACCGAACGAACGAGGAAGAGCGCCGCTGCCGTCATCGCCGTCCTGGCCATGGCGGCGGCGGGATGCGGAGGCAGCGTGAGCCACGGCAGGGAATCGCCCGACGCGGTGGAGAAGAAGGCGCGGTCCCTCGCGCAGCAGACGCTCGACGCGGTGCGCGGGGCGGCAGATGTCGCCTCTACCTCGGTCGCCCGCAACGCGTGGTTGTCGTGTCCTGAGGAGACGCCTGGCCAACACCGGTACGAGTACGTCTACACGCTGAATGTGGGTGTGCCCCAGTCCAGGACCGAAGCCGCCTTGGCGGCAGCCAAAGCGCACTTCAAGAAGCTGGGCTACACCGTGGACCCTCCGGAGGAGGGGCGCGCCGGCGCAACGCTGCCCAACTCCAACTGGACCGTGGCTCTTGGAGTGAAGGACGACTCCACCATCGTCATTCAGGCCGACACCGACTGCGTATCAACCAGCCACAGCCCGCAAACCACCTGAGGGCCCAGCCGTTGGGTGTGCTTCGGGTGGGGCGGGTGGGGGTAGGGGATGCGGCCCGGGGTTTGTGTGGTCGGGTGGGTGTCTCCAACTCCTTTGAACGGAGCAGTAGATGAAGATCCTCGGGAGAGAGCCCGCGCTGTGGCTGTCGCTCGTGGCGGTGATCGTCAAGCTCAGCACGGCGTTCGGGCTGGATCTCAGCGACAAGCAGCAGGCGGTGGTGAACGCGTTCGCGGCCGCGGTCGTGGGGCTGCTGGTCGCGCTGACCGTCCACGACGGTGTCAACGCGGCGATACTCGGACTCGTCCAGGCGGGTATGTCGCTGGCGATCGGTTTCGGGCTGCACTGGAGCGCGGACCAGCAGTCGACCGTGATGAGCCTCGCGTCGGTGCTGATCGCGATGTGGACCCGTACGCAGGTGACCGCGAAGGTCCCGGCGAAGGCGCACACGGCGGCGGGGGCGGCGGGGGCGGCGGGGGCCGCCGATGCCAAGGCCGTACCGGCGCAGAAGGCCGCCGCCGCCAAGAAGAGGGGTACCGCGAAGAAGGCGGCGGCGAAGAAGACCGACAAGGCCGAGTAGGCGCTCCGCGGCCGCCCGGCGCCGCCCGGTAGCGCCCGGTCCCACCCGTTCCCGCCCGCCCGGGCCCTTCCTCCGCCCGGGCGGGCACGCGTACGGCTTCGGCCTCAGGCGGCCGCGGAGCCCTTCCTGCGGCGCCGTGCGACGCCGACCGCGGCCGCGCCGGCGAGCACCGCGGCGCCGCCGACCCCCGCGATCACCGGGGTCGCGGACGAGGAACCCGTCTCCGCGAGGGTGCCGCCGTCCGGGGTCGTGGAGGAGCCCGCCGACGAGGAGGCGGCCGTACCGCCGGAGCCGCTCTTCGTACCGGCCGCCACCACGACGAAGGTGCTGTCGGTGGTGCTGCCCCGGGTGCAGTTCTTCGCGGTGTCCACGAAGCTGCCGCCGCCGTCGACCCAGGCGTCCCCGGGGGTGGAGTCGGCGGTGAGCCGTATCCGGAACTTCATGGTGGACGAGGCGTGCGCGGTCTTCAGGGTGGTGGAGCCGTAGACGAGGCCGGTCTCGCGGATGTCGTCCTTGCCCTCGTCCTTCAGGCTTAGCCACTTCGCGGCGGACGGGTCCCAGAACTCCAGGTAGGAGGTCTTGTACAGGTCGGCGTTGTAGCTGTCCTCGCCGTTGTCGGCGGTGACCGCCGCGTCGATCGCGCCGAGCGCCCGGTCGCTCTTGCCGGTCGCGGTCAGCGTGAAGGTGTGCCAGCCGTCGCCCGCCACGATGCGGGACGGCACGCCCTTCAAGGTGAACGCGATCTCGGACGAGGGTCCGCTGCTGCACGACTTCAGCGAGCTGGTGGCGGAGGGCGTGGCGGACGCGGTCGCCGTGGAGGTGGGCGAGGTGGTCGTGGTCGGGGCGGACGACGAGGTGGACGTCGGAGCGTCCGTCGAGGTCGGCGCGGTCGTGGACGTGGAGGTGGAGGTGGAGGTGGCCGCCGGGTTCGCGGCGTCGGCGTGCGCCGCGGTGGCGGCGCCCAGCAGCACGGCCGGGACGATCGCGGTGGCCGCGGCGGCCGACAGGGTACGGCGAATCTTCATGAGCAGGGTCCTCGCGGAATGGCGCTGGCTTGACTGACACCTGTGGGACACCGGGGCCCGGCGGACCGTTGTGCCGCGCGCGGACTGTTCGCCGGCCGTTCAACCCGGGTTCGCCCTTCCCGGCGCGGCTCCCCCGCTTCCGCGTACGATCGGAGTATGAGCAGGTGGGAGCCGGACGCGCGCGGTCGCCTCGGGAAGGCGGCGATGGAGCTGTTCGACGAGCGCGGCTACGAGCAGACCACCGTGGCGGAGATCGCCAAGCGCGCGGGCCTCACCGAGCGGACCTTCTTCCGGCACTACGCCGACAAGCGCGAGGTCCTCTTCGCCGGCTCGCCGATCCTCCAGAACACCGTCGTCGACGCGCTCACCGCCACCCCCGAGGGCACCGCGCCGTTCGACGCGGTCGTGGCCGGCATCCAAGCGGCGGCCCACGAGATGTTCCGCGGTGCGCACGCCCACGCCCGGCGCCGCCACGCGATCGTCTCCGCTCACGGCGACCTGCGCGAACGCGAACTGGTCAAGCTGGCCACGCTCTCCGCGGCCCTCGCCGGCACCCTCCGGGAGCGCGGGGTGCCCGAGCCCACCGCGAGCCTCAGCGCGGAGGCGGGCGTCGGCGTCTTCCGGGTGTCCTTCGAGCGCTGGGTGGACGAGGCCGACGCGCCGCGCGAGCTGTCCGACGTCATCGATGAGTCGCTGACGGCGTTCCGGGCC
The DNA here is from genome assembly GCF_057708125.1 of Actinacidiphila sp. bgisy145. Classification (NCBI taxonomy): domain Bacteria; kingdom Bacillati; phylum Actinomycetota; class Actinomycetes; order Kitasatosporales; family Streptomycetaceae; genus Actinacidiphila; species Actinacidiphila sp. bgisy145. The sequence continues at coordinate 390,168 of NZ_JBYIRL010000002.1, read as the reverse complement.
CTGACGCCGGAGGCATGACGCGGGGCCGGTGACCGCGGGCGCCGGCCCGGTCAACGCCGTTGCGGAAAGCCGTGGTTGCGGGCGGCGGCGGCCGTGGCGAAGGCGGGGACGAGCAGCACCAGGACGGTCCAGGGCAGGGCGCGGGTGCCGAGGAGGTCGAGGAGGAGGCCGCCGAGGATGCCGCCGGCGGCGGTCGCCACGTTCCACAGGGTGACCAGGAGCACCTGCGCGGCGTCGGCCTGTTCGCCGCCCGCCTCGCCCACGGCGGTCTGGAGCAGCGAGGGCGCTCCGCCCCAGCCGAGCCCCCATAGGGCGGCGGCGCCGTAGACGAGGGCGGGTACGTGCGCGCCGGCGCCCAGGACCGCCGCGGCCGTCCCCACGAGCAGCACCCCGCCGAGGGTGAGGGCGCGCAGCGCGCGGTGGATGCGCGCGCCGACCGCCCACACGCTGAGCAGGGACGCCGCCCCGAAGACGAGGAGCACCAGGTCGGTACGGCCGCCGAGCCCGACATCGTCGAGGAAGGCGGCGACGTACGTGTAGAGGAGGGTGTGCGCGAGGACGAAGGCGGCGGTGACGAGGAGGACGGGGGCAACGCCCGGGACGCGGGCGGCGCCGAGCAGGGGGTGGGGTGCCGTGGGAAGCGGGGTGGGGTCCGTGGGCAGCGGGGAGCGGTCCGCCGGAAGCGGGAAGGCGCCCGCACCCTCCTCCCGGGCGGCCGGCCCGCCCAACTGACGTGAATCGCCAGGGCGTTCCGGCACCACCGCCGTGATCCACCCGAGCAGCAGCACCGTGATCCCCGACATCACCAGGAACGCCGTCCGCCAGTCCGCCGCCTTGCCCAGATACGTCGCCGCCGGCACCCCGACCGACAGCGCCACCGGAATCCCGGCCATGGCGACGGCGATCGCCCGCCCCTCCAGCCCGGCCGGGGCCAGCCTCCGCGCGTACCCGGCGAGCAGCGCCCACGCCAGCCCGGCCGCGACCCCGGCGACGAACCGCGCCGCCATCGTCAGCGGGTAGCTCCCGGACAGCGCGGTCACCGTGTTCGCGGCGCAGAACCCGGCCATCGACACGAGCAGCAGCCGTTTGCGCGGCCACCCCGAGGTCGCCGCGGTGAGCGGGATCGCGGTGACGGCCGTACCGACCGCGTAGACCGTCACCGACTGGCCGGCCGCGGACTCACCGACCCCGAGGTCCCGCGCCATCGCCGGCAGCAGCCCGGCGGGCAGCACCTCGGTGAGGCAGGTGATGAAGACCGCCGTGGCGAGCGAGAGCAGTGCGGGCAGCGGGAGGGTGGGCGGCGGGGAGGTGCCGATGCGCGTTCGCGTCGTCGTCATGCCGGTTATGCTCAAACCCTCACATCAGTGTGAAGGTCAACTCGGCCTGCCCGACCGGTCCTTGTGAGGCGCCCCACATGCGTATCGGCGAACTCTCCGCCCGCACCGACACCTCGCGCCGCCTGCTGCGCTACTACGAGGAGCAGGGCCTGATCCGGGTGCCGCGCTGCGCCAACGGCTACCGCGACTACCCGGAGGCCCTCGTGGACACGGTCCTCCACATCCGCGGGCTGCTCGACGCCGGGCTGCCCACCCGCATCATCAAGCAGTTGCTGCCGTGTCTCAACGAGCCCTGCGTCATCCACATCCCCGACGCGACACCCGAGATCGTGGCCACGCTCGAGACCGAGCGCGACCGTATGACCGCGCGCATCGCGATCCTCACGCGCAACCGCGACGCGATCACGGCGTACCTGACCGCCGTGCTCCCTCCGCCCGCGCCGGGCCCGTCCTAGGAACGGGCGGCGGCGCGCATGCGCTCGGCGAGGGCGAGGAAGACGAAGCAGTTGGGGATGGCGGCGACGGCCGTGGTGCTCAGCGACCGCCACTTGCCGGCCACCCGCAGGGACACGTATCCGTCCTTGACCCGGATCTCCTGGAGTTGGGCCCAGCCGACCGCGTTGCGGTGGGACGTGATGCCGTCCCAGCTCACCGTGATGTCCCCGAAGGTCAGCGCCTCGCCGCGCTCCAACGCACGGGTGTAGCGGGGAAGTTGGGCTGCGGTGACCTGCTTCTGGAGGGCCTGCCCCCACTCCTGCGGGCGCTCCATCCCCCCGATGCCGCCGACGATGCCGGAGATCTTGGTGTGCGTGCCGTCCGGCGCGGAGAGCGTGTAGAGGTACGTCGTGTGGCTGGTCGAGCCGTTGCGGGTGTGGCGGACGATGTCCTGGAGGACGGAAGCCTCGTCCCAGCGGATCGCCGCGGGGGGCTCGTTGCCGACCCCGACGTTCACCAACCCGTGCTCGTAGAAGTGCAGTTCGCGCCCCTGCATCCGCTGGGCCACCCTGCGCCGCCGGGATGCGCCAAGCAGCACGATCACCACCACGACGACGAGCAGGACACCGCCGACGGCCGGTACCGAGACCACCAGCGCCACCAGGACGAGCAGCACGAACCCGACGGGCAGCGCCGCGAGCGCGAGCGTCGTGGCCTTGTCGGAGGTGCTCCGCTCCGACCACGAGGGCCGCCGGTACGGCCGGTACGTGGTACGCAGCACGCCAAGTTGCTTGTGCGCGGCGATCGTTGCCGGATCGGCCATCACTTGTCTCCCTCGTGTCCCCCCACACCCGGTGTCGCCTGCTGCGACGCACCCGTCTCAACCGGGGGTTCCCGTCCGCACACCTTCGCCACGGGGTGTTCACCCAGCTCCGGGTAGAGCCGGCGTTCCCACGTGTCGAGTTCCGCGGCCACGAGCTGCCCGCGCCCCGAACAGATCGGGCAGTCGCGCCGGCGGTCGCACTCCGGGCAGGTCCCGCGGCCCCGCTCGCCGATGATCCAGCCGCGCCCCTCGCACAGCGGGCACCAGCCCCGGCCGGCGCACTCGTGGCACAGCACGTATCCGCGGGAGACGGTCTCCGCGGTCCGCTCCGGTGGCGGCGGTACGAACGCCACGGGCACGTACAGGGGGCGCGCCGCGGTCCGGCCGAGGTACAGCACACCGGAGTGGCCTTCCTCCACGCGGACCCTGATCTCGGAGCCGCCACGGGTGCCCGCCACATGGGAGACGAGTGCCGCGTCCGCGCCCCGGACCGGCAGCGCTTCCGTGCCGCGCTCCGTCGCCCAGCCCCGCCCCGCCAGCCACGCGGCGGCCCGGTCCAGGACGTCCGCCACGTCCAGCCCGCCCTGCACGACGACGCGTTCCGCGGTGCTGTACCGGTACTTCAGCGGGTCGTGCCAGTCGACGACGGACGGGTCACGCAGCACCACGTCGGGCCGCTGTCCAGGGGTGAGGGCCGCCGCCAGTGCGAGGATCTCCGCCCGCAACGCGATCCCGTCGCCGATCAGTTGCTCCCACGCGCCCCGCAACTCCTGCGCCGTCGCCGGATGCTCGATCACCTCCGGCAGCGGCTTCCCCGCGGGCGAACCCGCCGGGAACCGCGGCGTCGTACCGGACAGGCTCAGGTAGCCGCTGGCGCTCCGCTGGAGGTGCAGCTCGTACCCGTCGCGCGTGCGAGCGTCGATTCCCCGCGTCCGCGAGCTGCTCCGGTCCGCCCGCGTCTGCCACCCGAACGCGTCCCATGCCCGCAGCACCGCGTCCATGCACCCCGCGACCTGCTCCGGCGCCGTGCCCGTCACCCAGTACGCGACGGTGAAGTACTCCCACTCCACCCCCTCCTCCGTCTCCTCCCACGGCAGCACCACTCCCCCGTGCAACCGCGCCCGCGGCAACTCCGGTTGCCAGAAAGCCAACCCGACGCCCGCGGGCAGCACCCGCAGCGTCCGCACGAAGTACGTCCGCAGCAGCCCCCGCATCGCCCGCTGTCCGTCTCCCACCGCAGCCATCCCCCCACCTTCCGCCTCTCCACGCCACAACACCAGGCTCCCGGAACCGGCGGGGTGCCCGTGGGCAGCCGGCCGGTGCCGGAGTGCGGCCGACGGGTGCCGGGCGGCGGCGCGGTGCGCGACCATGGGCGCCATGGAAAGCCGCTTCCTCGGCATCGACGAGCTGACGGACATCCCGGCCGTGGCGGTCGTGGTCGATGTCACGCGCGCCTTCACCGTGGCCGCGTGGGCCTTCGCCCGCGGTGCCGAGAAGATCGTCCTCGCAGAGTCGTTGGACGAAGCCCTGGCCCTCACGTCAGGCCACCCGGACTGGATCGCGCTCAAGGACGGCCCGCCAGCCCCCGGGTTCGACGCCGTCAACTCACCCGCTCTCCTCCGCTCCGCCGACCTCACCGGGCGGACAGTCGTCCAGAAGACCACCGCCGGCACGGTCGGCGCCCTCGCCGTCAAGGAAGCGCCCCTCGTCCTCTGCGCGAGCTTCGTCGTGGCCGACGCGACGGCCCGGCTTCTGCGCTCCCGCGGCTGCACCGACGTCACCTACGTGATCACCGGTGAACAGGGGCGCGCCGAGGAGGACTTGGCCTGCGCCCAGTACATCGCCCGGCGCGCCACCGGCGACGGCCCCACTGACCCGGCGCCCTTCCTCCACCGCGCCGCCACCTCCCGCGCTGCCACCGAACTCGCACAGGGACTCCGCGCAGGTTCCCACCCAGACGACCTCGCCCTCTGCCTCGACCTCGACCGCTTCCCCTTTCCCCTCCTGGCCACCTCCGAGCCCCCTCTCCTCACTCTCCGCCCGGGCCCCTCCTGAGCCCCGGGGCCGGGAACCGTTCTGCCATCCTCGACGGTGCTGCGCCCGACGCCGCCTCGCGGACGACGGCGCGACAACGCAACGCGAAAGGGGGACGCCATGGGGTTCATGGCGGAGTTGGTCGAACCGCTGGTCCGGGAGGGGCTGGCGGCGCGGGAGGAGGTGCTCGGGTGCAGTGAGGAGGAGGTCGCCGTGCTCATGGAAGCGCAAGGGGTGACGCGCATCCCCGATGCGTACCGGGAGTTCCTGCGCTACGGCGGGAGGTACCCGTACTGGCTGACCCACACCGGCGAGTGGCACTACGACTGGTTGCTGGACATCAAGGACACCGCGCGGGAGATCGTGGCCGACGAAGGCCAGGGCGAGTGGCGGGACTTCACACCGTACGAACGGGCGTACGTCTTCCAGACCCACCAGGGCTACGAGTTCTTCTGCTTCCGCCCCGAGGACCTGGCGGCACCGGACCCCCACTTCCTCGTGTACAACGGGCGGGACGGCACGCACGACAGCGGGACGACCTTCACGGGCTGGTTGCGGGACCTGGCGGCCCACCTCCCGCAGGCGGTGGCGCTGCGCCGCAAGGTCGGACTACCGGGCTGACCGGACGATCCCGCACACCGCTATCTCCGCGGGGTGGAGCCGGAGGCGAGGAGTGCGGCGAAGGCCGCGGCCATCGGGAGACCGGTTGCCGTGGCGAGCCAGCCCCACTGGCCGTTGGGGTTCAGCTCCAGCCAGTGGGCGTCGCCGTTCGCGTCGAGGGCGAGGTCGAAGGAGCCGGAGACCAGGCCGAAGTGATGGCTCTCGGGTCAGCGAATCGTGTACTGGTCGTGCGGGACTGCGCGCTGCCAGACGCGTTCGAAGGCATCGGCGGACTGCCGGACCACGGCAGGGTCGGACGTCAGCTCCATGTCGGGCGTGGCCCAGTTCCCGTCGCCGGTGAAGTGGTTGAACAACACGGTCTCGCCGTCGAAGATCCACAGATCGGCGCCGGGCACCAGCAGGTCCGCGACATGGTGCCGGGGAAGCCACCGCACCAACTCGCCCGCGGCCACGTTCACAGGCGTGCCCGCGTGCTCGTACCGGATGTACTCGGTCACGGGCTCGGACACGATGCGGGCCCGGCGCACGGTGACGCCGCGGGCGCGTGCCCGCCCGATCAGATCCACCCACGGCGCCCAGTACTCGGAAGCCGGGTCAACGTCACGTTCGCCGGTGGCCCGCCAGCGCTCGAAGTCGGCGGCCTCGTCGCCCACCGCGTACTGGTCACGCATCTCCAAATGCACGGCCGAGCGGGTGCAGCCGCCAATCAACTCATCGAACGTCGGGACTGTCGAAGACATCGCATGCCTCTCTGATCGAGTGCACCGTCCGTACGGTGCCCGGTGACGGCCGCGTTGATCCGGCCGTTTCCCCACGTCATCGCTCAGGGCTCCGGAGAGGGGCTCCCTTCTCACCGCAGCGCGTCAATAGCCCGTACGATCAGCGTCCGCGCCTCCGCCCCGTACACGGCCATGGACCGCAGCCGCTCGAAGCTCTTGAGGTACTGCTCCACCTCACTCGGCTGAGTCACCGTCACCTCGGCGGACACCAGCTCAACAGTCACCAGCTTGTCGTCGTAGACGGCGAACGTCTCTTCAGGCCACTGCGTGCGGCGCCGCGTGGCCATCGGAATGACCCCCAGCGACACCGCTGGCAACGCCCCGGCGGCGAGCAGGAAGCCGAGCTGCGCTGCCATGGCGTCCTCGTCCGCCAACCGGTGACGAAGGACGCTCTCCTCGATCACCACCGCGAAGCGGCGGCCTGGCGCATGGATGATCCGCGATCGACCAAGGCGAGCCTGCACAGCATCCTCGACCTCGTCGAGCGGAAGCTCGTGCACGGATGACGCGATGGCCAGCACGCCCCTGGCGTACCCCTCGGTTTGCAGCAGGCCTGGCACAACGGTGGAGGAGTAGACGCGGAACCGGCGCGTTTCCCTGAACAGGCCGGCCAGACTCTCCTGCACGGCCTTGAGGCCGACCCGCATCTGCTGGCGCCATTCCCGGTACATGGCCTCGGCGTTGAGGGACTGGGCGATCAGGTCCGTTGCGTCGGCAGCCCTCGCCTCGGTGGCCGCGCACCACCGGCGAATGTCCTTCGCCGACGGTCCGGTCTGGCCGTTTTCGATGCGAGAGGTCTTTGAGTAGTGCCAGCCGCACGCGGTAGCCAGCTCCACAATCGTCAGGCCCGCCTCTTTCCGCAGATCACGCAGGCGGTGTGCCACCGCGGTGCGGGCTGCTTGGGCGGAGGACGACGGGGAAGTGGGCATCTGCTGGCTACCGGCGTGCCTCGCTAGATCTCGTACTGGTCGTGCGGAACCGCCCGGTCCCAGACCGCCTCGAACGCGCTGGCGCAGAGCTTGGTCGCTTCGGGCGAGTTCACGATCTCCGCGCCGGTGGACGCGCCGTCACCCGTGAAGTGGTTCCAGTGGACCCACTCCTCGTCGAACAGCCAGAAGTCGTTCCCCGGCAGGGCCAGATCGGATGCCCGCCGGCGCGGCAGCCAGCGCACCAGCTCGCCCGCGGCCACGTTCACGGGCGTGCCTGCGTACTCGTACCGGATGTACTCGGTCACGGGCTCACTGACGATGCGGGCCCGGCGCACGGTGACGCCGCGGGCGCGCGTCCGCCCGATCAGATCCACCCACGGCGCCCAGTACGCCGAAGCCGGGTCGACGTCACGTTCCCTGGTGGCCCGCCAGCGCTCGAAGTCGGCGGCCTCGTCATCGACTCCGTAGCTGTCGCGCATCTCCAGATGCACGGCCGAGCGGGTGCAGGTGGCGATCAGCTCATCGAACGTCGGGACTGTCGAGGACATCGCACGCCTCCCTGATCATGTGCACCATGCTTGCGGGAATACGGACCACGGACTCGCCGTCGGGGATGCCGACTGCGTGGCCGGGGGCCTCGAAGCCCGCGGCTTCCGCAAGCGTCGCCTCATCGAGGTCCCAGCCTTGGAAGACGAACTCGCGCCTTTCCTGATCGACCCAGACGGTCGGGCTGTTGGTCTTACCGGTGTCGGGATCGATCCCGACGAACAGTAGCGACACGACGTACTCCATCCCGAGGCGTGTGCAGTCGTTTGCCTCACGGTGACGGTGAAGTGGCCCTCGGTCAAGGTGTGTAGGGCTGCGAAGCCGATGTCAGGCCGAACCTCTGCAAAGAACTGCACATCGCTCGCGGCGCTGCAAAGGGGGCCCCTACCGTCGGACTGCGCCCGCCTCACCGCGCCGGTGTCGTGGTGGGGCGGGCGGGGAGAGGCCCCGCGCCGTGCGAGCCGCGGCGCGGGGTGCGGCTACGTACGTGAGGGGCGCGGCATGCAGGGGTGCACGATGCGGCGGTCCGCTGTCGGGCGGCTGCTTGACGAGGAGTTGAGCGCCCCGCGGGTGGGGTCGTTGGAGGCGGCTTGCGACATCATCGCAGGAAGGCCCCTGACCGTCACGCTCGGCGAGATCCGCCGCGCCCTGGACGGCCCGCTCGACGGGGAGGGCAAGCGCCGCCTGCACGTGCTGGTCTCCACGCTCTACCACCGCGCCGGCGCGACCCTCGCCCTCACCGAGGAACTGCGCGCCGCGATCGAGGCGGCACCCGCCGCCCCGTCCACCAGGAAGGAGGAGCCCGATGTCCTGTGACACCCCCGGCTGCCGCAAAGGCGGCTGCACCACCGAACCCGCACCCCACCCGAACTGACCCACCCCCGAACCGCCGCGGTTGGTCCCGCGGCACGGCCGCCGCCACCCCCTGCGCGGCAGCCACCGGCCCCGGTACGCACCCCACCGCGCACCGGGGCCCTTCTACGGGGTTGCCCCGGTGCCCCTGCGGGGGCCGGCCGCGAGCCAAGCCGCAGGAGCCGTGGGCTCGTGAAGGGAGCTTATTAGCTCGGAAAAGGGAGCCTTAGGGCGTGGGCCAGGTGGTGATCGCGGAAACGAGCGCCGGACGGATTTCGTGGTCGAGACGGTCCGCCTGGGCGCGGAGCAGATGCGCGAGATTGAGAAGCCCGTCAGGGTCCAGATCGGTGATCCACGTCTCCTCACAGAGGTGGACGTTGGCGACGGGCATGCGGGGATCGGGGTGGAAGGCGTAAGGGGTGCAGTCGATGGTGCAGGAGAAGATCTCCTGGGAGGTCGGGCGGCCGGTGGGCCCGGGGGCGCTGTAGAGGTTGATCCGCTGCCCGGGGAAGCGGGCGGTGTGGTGGATGTCGGCGAGGCGGTCCGCCAACTGGTCTGCGGGGACGTTGTGTTCGCTGGGGTCGTCGCCCGCCCACGGCGGCAGGTAGCCGGTGACGGTACGCCCGTCGGACGTCGTGATGGTCCACTGCCGCGGCAGTCCGGGTAACACCGGGAACTCGGCCGGGTCGGGCGAATTGCTGGTCATGCGAGGCGTTCCTTCTCTACGGCGGTACGGTTCGACGACAGTTCAACGGCCCTACGGCGCAAGGCGGTCCAGGGCTCGAGACGTATCTGCGGCTCCACGGCGGAGCCGCCCTACATCCACGCCTCCTTCCGCAACGGCAGCACCGTCGCGACCCGCGGCGGATCGTCCAGCTCCCAGCTGTGCCCGCCCGCGTGCCCCGCGAACTCACTGCACGGGCTGTCCACTTCGCGCCCGGCCGGGCAGTCCGGTATCTCCAGCACGGCGTTCGGCTCGCCGCCGTCCCGCCACAGTGCCCACAGCGTCCCGGCGTCCGGTCCGCGCAGGTTGAGCGCCGCACCGTAGTGAACCGGCCCCCGGTGCACCTCGATCGTGCACACCAGCGTCGCGAACATGTCCTCCCGGGTGTACGCGTACGCGTCGTCCGCCGCCACCAGGCTCAGCACCGTACGCACCAACTCGTTCGGCACCAGGGTCCGTCGACCACAGATGAAGCGCTGCGCGCGCCGCACGGGCATGCCCCGCACCTCCTCCCGCCATCGCTCCCGCGATCGCTGTTGCTCTTGCCACTGCTCATGCTCATGCTCCTCTGAGCCTGCACTGCGCGGCTCTACCGCGCAGTGGTGCCCTCAGAGGGGACCCGCCCCGGTCGTCGGCGACCAAACCGAGAGTCCGTCCCCGCCCGGGGGTGGGAAAACGGGGACCCGAAAGGACTCGGTCCGACCGGGGCGGGCGTTCACAGGGAAACGTCAAGGACCGTACGGGTCAGCGGCGATGACCAGGCCGATCTCCAGCCCGCACAGCGCCGCCAACCCGACCAGCACCACGATCCCGGTCCAGCCCATCAGCAGGACCAGACCCCACTTGCGGATCACGTGCGCACTCCCTCCAGATCGGCCACCGCCAGTGCCTCGGCCCGCAGCTCCCTCTCGCTGGCCGGCCGCACGCTCCCGGGGTCCGCCGACCACAGTCCGCGCCGCCCGGGCCGCTGGAGGGACAGCAGGCCACCGGTCTGCCGCAGCACCTCGCCGAGGTCCCCCGTCATCGTGTCCACCACCCATGTGCCTTCCGGGTACACCATGTGATCGGTCTCCGTGATCGCATTCTGACGTTCCGTGAACAAGAATGCACTGCGCGGCCTACGATCGGCAGATGTGAGCCGTTGCCGTCCACGTAGGACTAGGCGGCGAGCCAAAACACGTCTGTCAGGGCGTCACTACTGCGCACTTGGCCGCCCGAGTGCGTACGCAGTGCGCCGATTGACCAGACCTCAGGACAAGGAGAAAGGGCTCTCTTTACAGATGAACAGCTTCATCGAAGGCACTATTTCAGCTCGCAGGATGTACGCGGAAGAGCTCGCGCGGCTACGTCAGCTCCACGGGTGGAGTCTCGTCGAGCTGGGTGACCTCTGCAACTACGAGCAGTCGTACCTCCACCGCCTGGAAACCGGCGGCCGCCTGGGCACGATCGAGGCCGCCCAGGCGCTGGACAAGGTCTACGGCACGGCCCACCTGGTCAAGCTGTGGAAGCTCGCCAAGGAGGAGTCGAAGCGCAGCCGCTACGGCAACTTCGCGGAGGTGGAGGCAGATGCCAGCAGTATCCAGGAGTTCTGCGTGAGCACGGTTCCGGGGCTGCTCCAGACCAGGGGCTATGCCGAGGACCAGCTGCGCGCGGCCGAAACTACAAGCCCCGAGCGTCGAGCGGACGGAGTGGAAGCCCGGATCGCGCGGCAGGAAATCCTCGGTGGCGACGCACCGATCGATTACCGCTGTCTCATTGACGAGTCGGTGCTGCGACGGCCGACTCGTGATCCGGAAGCATGGACCGAGCAGCTTGAGAAACTGATCGAGGCGGCCCAACAACCCAACATCGCGATCCAGTTCGTGCCCTTCAAGGCTGGCCTCTATCGCCTGCTTCCCAGCTCGCTGAAGCTGCTGTGGATGCCGACCGGTCGAACAGTCGCTTACGTAGAGAGCAGTTGGAGCGGGCAACTCATCGAGGAGTTCGAGGACGTAGAGCAACTTCGGCTGTCCTACGATCGTCTCCGGGACTTGGCGTTGTCGCCCTCCGAGTCCCTCACCCTGCTGCGAAGCGCACTGGAGGACCACAAATCATGTATCACACCACCGTCGATCTAAGCGCTGCCGCTTGGCGCAAGTCGTCGTACAGCAACGGGTCGGACCCGGACAGCTGCATCGAGGTGGCCGACGGCTACACCGGCATCGTGCCCGTACGCGACTCCAAGGACCCGCAGGGACCGGCGCTGACGTTCACCGATGCCGCGTGGACCTCGTTCGTGACGGCCGTACGCGCGGATGAGTTCCCGACTGCCTGAACCAATTCGGGCCAAAGGGGCGCAAGTGGCTGTCCAATCCAGCCGCTTGCGCCCCACACTCATTCTCACAGCTCCACCACCCGGAACGACGCCCGACCCGTCGAAGGAGCACGTGACATGACGTACCCGACCTGGCGCAAGTCGTCCTACAGCGGCGGCTCAGACCCCAACAGCTGCATCGAAGTAGCCGACGGCCACCCCGCACTCGTGCCCGTACGCGACTCCAAGGACCCGCAGGGACCGGCGCTGACCTTCACCCGCGACGCCTGGACCGACTTCGTGACGGCCGTACGCACGGACAAGTTCCCCGCCGTCTGACCGCCGCAGGCACCCGGAGCTGCCGGCCTGCGAAGGGTAGGCTGATCGTTCGGCATCGGACCGGGGAGGCCGGCGTGGACTATGGCGACAAGCTCTTCTGGCTCTCGGTGGTGATCCAACGCAAGTACGCGGAGATCTGCGCCGGCTTCGACCTGACCCCCTTGCAGGCCACGCTGCTCTGCGCGATCAGGGACGGGCCGCGGCAGATGGCCGACCTCGCCGCGTCGTTGGGTATGACCAAGAACGCGTTGAGCCAGCTGGTGGACCGCACCGCGCGGCGCGAGTTGGTCAGCCGGGCGAACTCGGCGCAGGATCGGCGGGTCGTCATGCTCAGTGTGACGCCCACGGGGAAGGTGCTCGCTGAGGCCGTCTACGCCGAGGTCGCCAAGCGCCTGCCGGAGATCGCGAAGAGTCTCGACGCCGACGACCAGCGCGACTTCGAGCGCGTGGCCACCGCCATCGTGGACACCTCGGACCTGTCTGCGCCCACCTCGCACACCTCGGAGTGACCCCTCCCCCCGCTCGGCCGTCGCATCCGCACCTTGACGACGTTCATGCCGTGAACTAGTTTCGTTCACGGCATGAACTAGTGAAGGGTGTCAGCGATGAGCACACAGACGACCGGCACGATCGCGGTCTTCGGCGCGACGGGGCAACAGGGCGGGGCGGTGGTCGACGCGCTGCTGGACCACAAGGCGCGGGTGCGGGCGCTGGTCCGCGACCCGCGGTCCGCACGGGCCCAGGCGCTGGCCGCCCGCGGCGTCGAGCTGGCGGCGGTCCGGACCGACGACCCGGCGTCGCTGGCCGCCGCGCTGGCGACGGTCGAGGGGTTCTCCTTCATGACCCCGGAGGCGAACAGCCTCGAAGAGGTCGAGACGGAGATCCGCATCGGTACCGCGCTCGTCGACGCGGCGGTCGAGGCGGGCGTCCCGCACGTCGTGTTCAACTCGGTCTTCGGAGCGGACCGGGAGGCGGGGGTGCCGCACCACGACTCGAAGCACGCGATCGAGGAGCACCTGAGGAAGTCCGGCCTCAGGGCCTCGATGGTTCGCGCGACCGCCTTCATGGACAACTTCGCGAGCGTGATCGCACCGAGCCTGGAGGAGGGGGAGATCGTGGTGAGGATGCCGCTGCCGGAGGACGTCGCCCTGAAGATGATCTCGATCAGGGACATCGGCCGGGTCTCCGCCGCGCTCCTGCTCGGCATCGCGGAGGCGCCCGGCGGGGCCGTCGAGCTCGTCGGCGACGAGCTGACGGGACCCGAGATCGCCGCGGCGTTCGGCGCGCGCGCCGGGCTCCCGGCACGGTACGAGGCCCTCCCGTTGAGCGTGCTCCCCACCGACCTCGACAAGGCGATGTTCCGCGAGTTCGCGAAGGCGGCGCAACACCCCTCGGACCTCGCGGTGGTGCGCTCGATCGAGCCGGACACCCTGGACCTGGCCGCGTGGATTCGAACCACCGGCTGGACCGTGCCCACCACCGCGGTCGGCTCCTGACCCTGGGGCCGCGATGCAGGCGCTACGGCGACTTCGGGCGCGGCGGGATCGGCGCCGTTGGCAAGCGCCGAGGGGGAGTTGGACCCCGAGGCGCGCGGACGGCCACCTGGTCTTCCCACTCGACGCGGGCTGACCGGTCAGGGTCGGCGGCGGGCGAGGTGGATGTGGAGGTCGGCGGTGAGCACGACGGTGGCGGGCAGGACGGCGGCGATCGCGCGGAGGGCGTGGCGCCGCTCGGCGGCGGGCAGCATCAGGTAGGCGGAGATCGTGCCGAGGTGGCCGAGGTAGTCGTCGGCGGTCATCGTCAACTTCCGTTGGATCACTGTCTGTTGGACGTCGGCGAACCGGTCGGAGCGCTGGAGTTCGGTGCCCGGCCACTGCATGGGGCGGTCCGGGGGTGTGCCGTCGGGCGAGGGGATGTCGTCGCGGTCCATGAAGGGAGCGCGGGCGGCGCGAACCCCCTCCGCCACGGCCGGGTCGGCCAGTTGGACGGGGCCGCCGAAGCAGGCGAAGACCCCGCCCGGGCGGAGGAGCGCGGCCACGCGGGGCCAGCGGCCGTCCGGGGCGGTCCAGTGCAGGGACGCGGCGGCGTACACCAGGTCGTACGGGGGCGGTCCGGCGCCGTCCTCCGACCGTAGGGCCTGCGGGCTGAGCTGCTCGAACGCGGCCTGGACCGTACGGACTTCAGCAGGTACCCGGCGGCGCAGTTCGGCGAGCATCGCGGGGTCGGGCTCGGTCGCGGTGACGGCGGTGCCGCGGGCGGCGAAGAGGCGGGTGGCCTTGCCGGTGCCGGCGCCGATCTCCAGGGCGGTGCGCGGCGGGTGGCCCGCGTACGCCGTCACGGTGTCGGCCAGCGCGGCGGGGTAGCCGGGGCGGAAGCGTTCGTACGCTTCCGCCCCGGCTCCGAAGCTGAGGGCGCGGTCGGCCATGCGGAGCATCCTGGCACGGCCGGCGCCCGTACGCCCCGGGTGCCCCGGGTGCCCCGGGGTGCGGTGCGGTGCGGTGCGGACTACCAGGGCACCACGCCCTCGTCGTCGTAGAAACCGCCGGTCGGGCCGTCGTCGGGGAGCGACGCGAGGCGGATCGCGATCGCCGCGCCCTGGCGGGGGGTGCGGACGCCGCGGAAGCCGTTGAGGTCGGTCGCGCAGAAGCCCGGGCAGCCCGCGTTGATCAGGATGTTCGTGTCGCGCAGCTCCTTCGCGTACTGCACGGTCACGCCGTTGAGGAACGTCTTCGACGCCGCGTACGCCACGGAGATCGGGCCGGTTTCGGCGCCGGGCGTGGTCTGGCGGGTCAACGACCCCACGGTGCTGGACATGTTGACGATCCGCGGCGACGCCGAGCGGCGCAGCAGCGGGAGCAGCGCGTTGGTGACGCGGATGACGCCGATGACGTTCGTCTCGACGGCGGTCCGCACGGTGTCGAGGGCGACGGTGGTGGGGGTCTGCGGGAGGGAGCCGGTGACGCCCGCGTTGTTGACGAGGACGTCGAGGCGGCCGGCGCGCTCCTCGATGAGGCGGGCCGCGGCGGCGGCGCTCTCGTCGTCGGTCACGTCGAGGGGGACGCCGAACGCGTCCACGCCGTCCGCCGTGAGCTTGCGCACCGCGGTCTCGCGGCGCTCGTCGTCGCGGGCACCGACGCCGACGCTCCAGCCGAGGGCGCCGAGGCCGGCCGCGATCTCGTAGCCGATGCCCTTGTTCGCGCCGGTGACCAGCGCGATCGTCTTCTTCTCTGCGGTCATGCCTCCAGCGTGCGGCGGGGTCCGGCCGCGGGGCCAGGACCATGTCGGTGGGGGGCGATACCCGGCGGGTATCGGTGCAGTTCATGGGGGCTTTACGGCCGGTAGCGGGGGCGGCTCGGGTACCGTGGCGGGATGGAGACGCGGGAGCTGCGGTACTTCGTCGCCGTCGCGGAGGAGCTGCACTTCGGGCGGGCGGCGCAGCGGCTGGGGATCGCGCAGCCGCCATTGTCGCGGGCGATCCGGCAGATGGAGCGGCGGCTCGGCGCGCCGCTGCTGGAGCGGAGCAGCCGCGGGGTCGCGCTGACGGAGGTCGGTGCGGTGCTGCTGCGGGAGGGGCGGGCGGCGCTCGACGCGGTGGACGCGGCCGACCGGCGGGCGCGGCGGGCGGCCGCGGCGGCGGGTGGCGGCGGCAGCGCGGCCATCGTCCTGGTGACGAAGGCGGGTGCGGCCAACGACCTGCTGGCGAAGCTGCTGGACGCGTACGCGGCCGAGCCGGGCGCGGTGCCGGTCGATGTGGTGCTGTGCCGGCCCGGGGAGCAGGAGCGGCTGCTGCGCGACGGGCGGGCGGACGTGGGGCTGCTGCACCTTCCGTTCGACTCGACGGCCGGGTTCGACACGGAGGAGCTGCGGGTCGAGGGCCAGGTGGCGGTCCTCCCGTCGGGCCATCCGCTCGCGACCCGGGGGGAGTTGCGGGTGGCGGACATGGCCGAGCTGCCGGGGCTGCCGCTGCCGCGCTGGCCCCGCTTCGACGGGACCTTTCCCGACGGGCCCGGGCCCGAGGTGCACGACCACACCCAGCTGCTCCAGCTCATCTCCCTCGGCCGGGCCGCGGCCGTCCTCCCCGAGGCCTCCCGGGCCGGCCTCCACGAGGGCCTGACCGCGGTCCCGCTCACCGACGCCCCCACGGTCACCACGGTCATCGCCTGGCCCCCGCACAGCACCTCCCGCCCCCTGGCCGCCCTCATCACCACGGCCACCCGGCTGTGACGCCCAGGGCGGAGGCCGGACGCTACGGCGCCGTGGCGGGCGGTGGCAGCGGGGCCACCTCGCGGGCGAAGAAGGGTTCGTACTCCTGCGCGCGGGCGTAGAGGGCGTCGAAGCCGGCGGAGGTCTCCGCGATGAGGGCGGGGTCGGTGAAGCGGTTCGCACCGTCGGCGTTGCCGTCGGCGTCGTACTGCACCTCGAACATGACGACGTCCCCGAGGACGACCACTTCGGGCACGGGATGCTGCTTCTCGATGTCGGCGATGGCGGCCGCGTCCAGTACGCGGATGGGGTCGCCTTCCTGTGTGCGCACCCGCAGGACGTGCAACTCCCATTGCACGTAGGGAGTGAGCGGGAATTCCACCACGCGCAGGCGGCGCTGGAGGACGCCGAGGCGTTCCGCTTCCCTCATCTGCTGCGCGTAGCCGGCGCGGCGCTCCTCGATCAACTCGATCGCCGTGTCCCACTCACCAGCGGCGAACGCCTCCCAGCTGGCGAATCCGCGTTCCTTGAAATGCTGCCCGCGCTCCAGTTTGTTCATGTGCCGGATTCCACTGGAGAAAACCCGGTAGAAATCCTCGTGGTACGCGGGGCGGTCGAGTCGCTCGGGCCGTGCGGCCGCGAAGGAGTCAAACACTCGGGATGTCCGGCTTCGCCGCGACGAGCATGCTGCGCGGGATCACCACGAGGCGCTCGTCGGCCCCCAACGAGACGCCCTCCGGCAGGCGCGTGCCGAGCGAACCGGTCACGTCGCGCCCGATGACGGCGATGTCGCCGTTGTCCAGCTCCCAGAGGTCGGGGCAGTCGGGGCTGTCGGAGGTGACGCCCAGTTCCTGGGGGGACTTGCCCAACCGGCGCCGAAATCCGGTATTCGGATCGGCGTCCCACGGCCTCGTCACAGCTGCCCCCTCGGATGGCCTGCGGATCACCTGCGCATTCGGGAATCCGCCCACCGTAGCACCGACCCATTAGGGGCAATATTGTCGCGCGGTCGATTCCGAAGGAAACAGGCCATCTCGTACATGCAACCGATTCGCCTTACGCGACCTGCGATTCATGTCATCCTCTTGGGGGAAAGCGCGGCAGGTGTACGGCCACGCAACCGCGGACAACCGTGAACGACACAACCAGGAGAGCAGTGGACCCGGAGATCACAGCACTCACCCAGGAGGCCGGCGGCACGCTGGTCGCGCTGATGGCCACGGACACCTGGCAGGCGGTCCGCGGGGCCGTGCTGCACATGTGGCAGGCCCGCCAGCCCGAGCACGCCGCCGCCGTGGACGCGGAGTTAACCGCCGACCAGCAGGAAGCCGCCGCAGCCGGACTGTCCGCCGCCCCCGACGGCGACCGCGTCCTGGCCGAACTCCGATCCCAGTGGCAGGCCAACTTCCGACGCCTGGTGGCCGCACACCCCGAGGCCGCCGCCGAACTCCGCGCCCTGCTCGCCGACTTCCCCCCACCCCCGGCACCCGCCGCCCCCGCGCTCGCCCAGCACGCCACGGCCTCCGGCTCCGGCCGCGTCTACCAGGCAGGACGCGACCAGCACATCACCGAGCGATGACCACCCCATGACCGGCAGCCCGGGTGGCGACGACCCGAACCGGGCGTCGGGGAAACGCGACGCCTCCCCCCACCCGGGCCCCGGCATGACCGGCAGCGCCGAGGACAGCGCCCGGGTCTACCAGTCCTCGGGCGACCAGTTCATCACCGAACACCACCACCACGGCTCCGAGCCGGTCGAAGCCCGCACCTCGCGCTTCGCCGGCGACCGCGCAAGCTGGCCGGATTCCGTACGCCGCCCGGCGATCGGCCGCACCCCCGTCGTCCTCCGTGACCGCTCCGACGTGCTGGCCCGGCTGCGGCAGGGCATCGCGACCGGCCGCGGCGGCGCCGTGTACGTCCTGCACGGCATGGGCGGCTGCGGCAAGACCGCGGTCGCCCACGACGTGTTCCGGATCGCGATCCGCGAGTTCGACCGGGTCGGTCTGTGGGTCAACGCCGCTGACCGGGCGAGCCTGCGCGCGGGCATGCTCGCGGTCGCCGCGGACCGAGGTGCCGGCGACGGGGAACTCCAAGCCGCGCGCCATGGTTACCGCCCGGCCGCGGACCTCGTATGGGACCGCCTCGACCAGTCACCGGAGCCCTGGCTGCTGGTGCTCGACAACGCCGACGACCCGGCGATCCTGCGCGACGGCAGCTGGCTGCGGGAGAGCCCCGGCGGCATTGTGGTCGTCACCACCCGCCGTGCCGCGGCCCGCTGGTGGCCGGGAGCACAACTTCAGCACATCGGCGTCCTGCCGCAGGACGCCGCCGCGCAGGTGCTCTGCGACCTCGCGCCGCACAGCGGGACGCTGGAGCAGGCCGCCCGGATCGCCGAGCGACTGGGGCGGCTGCCCCTCGCACTCACCCTCGCGGGTGGCTTTCTCGCGCAACAGGTCATCGATCCCTGGACGTTGGACACCTACGGCCGCCATCTTGACGAAGGCGCGCGTGTGGACCTCATCGACCAAGGAGCTGATGGCTTGACCGGCGACGACCCGCGCCACCTTGTCCGCCGCACCTGGCAGTTGACCCTCGACTCCTTCGACGCGAACGGACTGCCGGAAGCGGTGGTCCTGCTGCGGCTGCTGGCCAGGCTCGCCCCCGAGCCACTGCCGCTGTCGGTGCTGGGCCGCCCGGAGATCGGGGCGGTCCTGCCGCCGGCCCGGGCCGAGGCCGCGCTGACCGCACTGCTCGACCACTCGCTGGCCCAGCTCGTCGACCTCGGAGTGCGGTGCGTGCACGGCCACGGCGTGCTGCTCGACAGCGTCGCCACGGCGACTCCGGCCGAGGACGTACCGGTACTGGACACGACCGCCGTCCACCTGCTCGACGCCAGTGTGCCCGCGCAACCGGACGCCGGGCCGTACGACCCGAGGTTGCGGCTGCTCGCACCGCATGTGCTGGCGCTGCTCCGGCAGCCGGGAGCGCCTGAGCACGGCAGTGCGGGGTCCGGACGTACGGCGGCCACCACCGCGGACGTCCTGGCCGTCGCCACCCGCCTCGCCGTCGCCCTGCACCGGACCGGCGACTACCTGTCCGCCTGGGAGACCGCGGGCGCCGCCGCGACCCTGGCCGAAGGCACGCTCGGCCCCGAGCACCGCGGGGTGCTCGCCGCCCGTTCCCGGACCGGACGGTCCCTCTTCCGGCTGGGCCGCTACGACGAGGCCGAGGCCCTGCTGCGCCGCACCCGCGGCACCCAGCAGCGGCTGCTCGGTGCCACCCATCCCGACACCCTCGACTCCTGCCACGCGCTGCAACTCGTCCTCGGCAACCACGGCAAGCGCGACGAGGCGATCAGGCTGCTCCGGTCGACCATCGCGGCACGCCGACAGGTGCTCGGGCCCGGGCATCCGGCGACGCTCCGGTCGCGTGCCAGCATGCTGACCCTGCTGACCGGACCCGAACTCGCCGCGGAGGACGGCGGACCGCTTCTGGAACTGGCCGAGGACTGCGTCCGCCACCTGGGCCCGGAGCACACCGTCACGCTCACCGCACGCCACAACCGCGCAAGAGCGCTGTTCGTGCTGGGCCGCCCCACCGGCGCCGACGAGGAGATCCGCCAGGTCATCGGGTTGTACGAGCAGCGTTTTGGTCCCGACCACCCGACGGTCCTTGCCGCACGACAGTTGCGCGCCCAGACCGCGGCCGCGCTCGGCGACCGCGGGACGGGTACCACCACTTCACGACGGTGAGCCGGGCCCTGCTCGAAGCGCTGCGCGACGGCAGTTGGCAGCCGCCGCTGCCCGCCGGGCCGTGAGCCCGGGCGGGTCAGGTGCCCAGGGGGGAGTCGGTGGGGATGGAGCCGAGGCGGCCGGCCTGGAAGTCGTCGAAGGCCTGGGCGAGTTCGGCGTGGGTGTTCATGACGAAGGGGCCGTACTGCATCATCGGCTCGCGGATGGGGAGGCCGCCGAGCAGCACCACCTCGAGGTTCTCGCTGCGCGAGTCCTGCTTCTCGTGGGCGCGCAGGGTCAGCGCGTCGCCCTTGCCGAAGAGGACCGCCTGGCCGAGGTGGAAGGGGCGCGCCTCGGGGCCGGCGAAGCCGTTGCCGGCCAGGCCGTAGGCGAGGGCGTTGAAGTCCGCGCGCCAGGGCAGGGTGACCGTGGCGCCGGGGTTGACGGAGACGTGGATCATCGTGATCGGGGTGTGGGTCGCGCCCGGGCCGCGGTGCCCGTCGAGGTCGCCGGCGATCAGGCGGATCAGGGCGCTGCCGTCCTCGGAGGTGAGCAGCTTCAGGCCGCCCGCGCGGATGTCCTGGTACTTCGGCGGCATCATCTTGTCCGCCTTCGGGAGGTTCACCCAGAGCTGGAGGCCGTGGAAGAGGCCGCCGCTGAGCACCAGGGACTCCGGCGGGGTCTCGATGTGCAGCAGTCCGGACCCGGCGGTCATCCACTGGGTGTCGCCGTTGGTGATGGTGCCGCCCCCGCCGTGGCTGTCCCGGTGGATGAAGGTGCCGTCCATGATGTACGTCACCGTCTCGAAGCCGCGGTGCGGGTGCCAGGGGGTGCCCTTGGGCTCCCCCGCCGCGTAGTCCACCTCGCCCATCTGGTCCATGAGGATGAACGGGTCCAGGTGCCGGTAGTCGATGCCGGCGAAGGCGCGGCGGACCGGGAAGCCCTCGCCCTCCAGCCCGCTCGGCGCGGTGGTCACCGTCAGCGCGGGCCTCGACGTGCTCCCCTGTGCCGGGCTGACCCGGGGCAGGCTCAACGGGTTCTCAACGGTCACTGCGGGCATGACGTCCTCCTAGCGGATGCTGAAGTTCAAAGTAGTTGAACTCTGAACATCTCGCAAGGCGCACCTGTTCCCTCGCGGGTGCACAAGGGAGCGACAGGGTAGTGACAGGGGAGCGCGCGCGGCGCACACCTGCCCCGTACAGCGGTGGTCCGGTACGCCCTAGCCGCGCATCAGCCGTACATCCGGCGCATCGTGAAGTCGACCATCTGCTCGACCGCCTTCGCGTCGAACACCATCCGGTGCTGGCCGTCGATGTCCAGGACGAAGCCGTAGCCGGTGGGGAGCAGGTCGAGCACCTCGGCGCCGGTGATGACGAAGTACTTGGACTCCTTGCCCGCGTACCGCCGCAGCTCCTTGAGCGAGGTGAACATCGGGATGACCGGCTGCTGGGTGTCGTGCAGCGCCAGGAACCCGGGGTTCTCGCCGCGCGGGCAGTACACCTTGGACGTGGCGAAGATCGCCTGGAAGTCCTCGGCCATCATCGCGCCGGTGGTGAACGCGCGCACCGCGTCGGCGAGCGACGGCGGCGAGGGCTCGGGGTAGGCGGCGGACGGCTCCGAGTACCCCGGACCGCCCATCTGCCCGCCGCCCATCGGCGCGCCGCCCATGGGGGGACCCATCGGCGGACCCATCGGGCCGGCGCCCATCTGACCGCCCGGCCCGCCATTCACGCTCTGCTCGTAGCCGTACACACGTGCAAGGGTATCGACCCGCGCGGGCCGGCAACGAGGAAGCCGTCACATCGGGCCCGGTAGGGGTTGCGTCTTATTACCGACGGGTAGCATCATTTCGGTGAAGCCTTCTTCTTGACTGCGATACGGAGCCTTGGTCATGGGCCACTACAAGCCGAACCTCCGCGACATCGAGTTCAACCTCTTCGAGGTCCTGGGCCGCGACCAGGTCTACGGCACCGGTCCGTTCGCGGAGGTGGACGTCGACACCGCGAAGGACATCCTGGGCGAGGTCGCCCGCCTCGCCGAGCACGACCTCGCGGACTCGTTCACCGACGCCGACCGCAACCCGCCCGTCTTCGACCCCGAGACCAGCACCGCGCCGGTCCCCGAGTCGTTCAAGAAGAGCTACGCGGCCTACATGGACGCGGAGTACTGGCGGCTCGGCCTGCCCGAGGAGATCGGCGGCACGGCCGCCCCCCGCTCCCTGATCTGGGCCTTCGGCGAGCTGGTGCTCGGCTCCAACCCCGCCGTGTGGATGTACGCCAGCGGCCCCGCCTTCGCCCGCATCCTCTTCGAGGAGGGCACCGAGGAGCAGAAGGCGATCGCCACCTTCGCGAGCGAGAAGCGCTGGGGCTCCACGATGGTGCTCACCGAGCCCGACGCGGGCTCCGACGTGGGCGCCGGCCGCACCAAGGCCGTCAAGCAGGAGGACGGCAGCTGGCACATCGAGGGCGTCAAGCGCTTCATCACCTCCGGTGAGCACGACCTGAGCGAGAACATCCTGCACTACGTCCTGGCCCGCCCCGAGGGCGCCGGCCCCGGCACCAAGGGCCTGTCGCTGTTCATGGTGCCGAAGTACGAGTTCGACTTCACCACCGGCGAGCTGGGCGAGCGCAACGGCGTGTACGCCACCAACGTCGAGCACAAGATGGGCCTGAAGGCGTCCAACACCTGCGAGCTCACCTTCGGCGACAAGCACCCCGCCAAGGGCTGGCTGATCGGCGACCGGCACGACGGCATCCGCCAGATGTTCCGGATCATCGAGTTCGCCCGCATGATGGTCGGCACCAAGGCGATCGCCACCCTGTCCACCGGCTACCTCAACGCGCTGGAGTACGCCAAGGAGCGCGTCCAGGGCCCGGACCTGGCCAAGTTCACCGACAAGGCCGCGCCCAAGGTCACCATCACCCACCACCCCGACGTGCGCCGCTCGCTGATGACGCAGAAGGCGTATGCGGAGGGCATGCGCGCCCTGGTGCTCTACACCGCGACCGTCCAGGACGCGATCCAGGCCGCCGAGTCCCGCGGCGAGGACGCCAAGCAGCTGCACGGGCTCAACGACCTGCTGCTGCCGATCGTCAAGGGCTACGGCTCCGAGCGGTCCTACGAGCAGCTCGCCCAGTCCCTCCAGACCTTCGGCGGCTCCGGCTACCTCCAGGAGTACCCGGTCGAGCAGTACATCCGGGACGCCAAGATCGACACCCTCTACGAGGGCACCACCGCGATCCAGGGCCAGGACTTCTTCTTCCGGAAGATCGTCCGCGACCAGGGGCAGTCGCTCACCGCGCTCAGCGAGGAGATCAAGAAGTTCCTCGCCGAGGCGCCGGGCGGCGAGGAGCTGGCCGCGGCCCGCGACCAGCTCGCGAAGTCCGCGGCCGACCTGGAGGCGATCGTCGGCACCATGCTCACCGACCTCGCCGCGACCGAGCAGGACGTCCGCTCCATCTACAAGGTCGGGCTCAACTCCACCCGGCTGCTGCTCGCCTCCGGCGACGTCGTCATCGGCTACCTGCTGCTGCGCGGCGCGGCCGTCGCCGCCGAGAAGCTGCCCGCGGCGAGCGGCAAGGACAAGCCCTTCTACACCGGCAAGGTCGCGGCGGCGAAGTTCTTCGCGGCCACCGTCCTGCCGGAGGTCGCCACCGCGCGCACCCTGGCCGAGGCGGTCACGCTGGACGTCATGGACCTGCCCGAAGAGGCATTCTGACCCGAAGAGGCCTTCTGACCGGTCCGGTCGGCCCCTCGTCAATGCCGCGTGCCGTCACCCCCCGGGGTGGCGGCACGCCGCCGTTGCCGCAGGCCACACCCCCACCGCGGACCGGCCGCCTACAGCGTCCGTAACTAAGCTGGCCGCCATGACCACTCAGCAGCGTCCCGCGTTCGACCGCGGGCACACCGACGACCTGGCCGCGTTCGTACGATCCGCGCCCACCCCCTACCACGCGGCCGCCTCCGTGGCCGAGCGGCTGGACGCGGCGGGCTTCACCCGGGTCGACGAGAACGAGCGGTGGGCGGACGCCGCGAGCGGTCCCGGCGGGCGGTACGTCGTACGCGGCGGCGCCGTCGTCGCCTGGTACGTGCCGGAGGGCGCCGCGCCGCACACCCCGTTCCGCGTGGTCGGCGCGCACACCGACTCGCCGAACCTGCGGGTCAAGCCGCAGCCCGACCTCGGCGCGCAGGGCTGGCGGCAGATCGCCGTGGAGATCTACGGCGGCCCGCTGCTCAACAGCTGGCTCGACCGCGACCTGGGCATCGCCGGGCGGCTGTCACTGCGCGACGGCTCCACCCGCCTGGTGAACGTGGACCGGCCGCTGCTGCGGGTGCCGCAGCTCGCCATCCACCTCGACCGGTCCGCGAACGACTCGCTCAGCCTGGACCGGCAGCGGCACCTCCAGCCCGTGTGGGGCCTGGGCGAGGTGACCGAGGGCGACCTGATCGGCTTCCTCGCCGAGGAGGCGGGGGTCGCCGAGGCCGACGTGGCCGGCTTCGACCTCATGACGCACGACGTGCAGGAGCCGTCGTACCTGGGGCGGGACCGCGAGCTGTTCGCCGGCCCGCGGCTGGACAACCTGCTGTCCACGCACGCCGGGGCGGCCGCGCTGATCGCCGCCGCGGCCCGGCCCGACCTGGCCCATGTGCCGGTGCTGGCCGCCTTCGACCACGAGGAGACCGGCAGCCAGTCCGACACCGGCGCCGGCGGCCCGCTGCTCGGCCGGATCTTCGAACGGTCCGTGCTGGCGCGGGGCGGCGACCAGGAGGACGTGCTGCGCGCGCTGGCCGCGACGGTCTGCGCGTCCTCCGACGTCGGGCACGCGGTGCACCCCAACTACGCCGAGCGGCACGACCCGAGCCACCACCCGCGGGCCAACGGGGGGCCGATCCTCAAGACCAACGTCAACCAGCGCTACGCCACCGACGGGGTCGGCCGGGCGGCGTTCGCCGCCGCGTGCGAGCGGGCCGGGGTGCCGTTGCAGCACTTCGTCTCCAACAACACGATCCCCTGCGGGACGACGATCGGGCCGATCACCGCGGCCCGGTACGGGATCACCACGGTGGACGTCGGGGTGCCGCTGCTGTCGATGCACTCGGCGCGGGAGCTCGCCGGGGCGGACGACCCGCACCTGCTGGCCAGTGCGCTGGCGGAGTTCCTGGCAGGGTGAGGGCAGGGGCGGGGCCGTGAGGGCCGGCGGCCGCGCCCTCACGGAACGAGGATGACCTTGCCCGCGACCGTCCGGGACTCGGCCAGCTCCAGCGCCGCGGACGCCTCGGCCAGCGGGATGCGCGCGGCGATCTGCGGGGTCAGGACGCCCTCGTCCACCAGGCGCAGCACCTGCGTGAGGTCCTCGGCGAGCCGCTGCCGGAAGGCGGCCTTGCGGCGGCGGCCGGCCCAGAAGTTGTAGAAGTGCGCGCCCTTGCCGTTGGGCAGGGCGTTCCAGGCCAGGATGCGGGCGAGGAGCAGGAGCACCGGCAGCTGGGAGTTGCCCTCGTCGTCCTTGGTGGCGGCCGTGCCGTAGGAGACCAGGGTGCCGCCCTTGCGCAGCAGCGACCAGGAGCGGGCCAGGCCCGCGCCGCCGACGTGGTCGAAGACCGCGTCCACGCCGCCTGGGGCGAGTGCGCGCAGGCGCGCGTACAGGTCCGGGTCGCGGTAGTCGACCGGGGTCGCGCCCAGGGCGCGGACGGCGTCGTGGTGGCGCGGGGAGGCGGTGCCGATCACGGAGATCCCGGCGTGCCGGGCGAGTTGCACCAGGGTGGAGCCGACACCGCCGTTGGCGCCGAGGACCACTATGGTGCCGCCGGCGCGGACCTTGGCGATGCGGTGCAGCATCTGCCAGGCGGTGATGCCGTTGACGACGACCGTCTCGGCCGCGGCGGCGTCCATGCCGTCGGGGACGGGTACGAGGTCGGCCGCCTCGATGAGCTGGTGGCTGGCCCAGCTGCCGATCTTGGTGACCGCGGCGAAGCGCCGACCGACCATGCCGGCGTCCACCCCGGGCCCTGCCGCGGTGACGGTACCGACCACGTCGTAGCCGGGGACGAAGGGGAATGCCGGCTGGTCGTAGTACTTGCCGCGGCGCATCTGCTGCTCGGCGAAGGAGACGCCGGTCGCGTCCATCCGCAGGACGACCTGGCCGGCCGCCGGCTGCGGCAGGTCCCGGGTCCTGACCTCCAGGCCGCTCGGCTCGACCGCGGCGGGCAGGACGACCTCCGTGGCGCGGACGGTGGCGGTGCTGGTCATGGCGTGCTCCCTCAGGCTCGACCCGTTTCCTTACGCTTGTAAAGCTACACACGTAAGCAGACGGCTGCAAGACACTGCGGCAGTAAGTTTTCAGGTGTAAGGTCACAGCCGTGAAAGAGACCACCCCGGCCGAGACGGCCGCACCGAAGCCCACCCGCGCCCGCAACCGCCGCGGCGAGGGGAACCGGCTGCGAGACGACATCGTCAGCGCCGCGACCGAGCTGCTGGACGAGACCGGCGACGAGCGCGCCATCACCCTGCGGTCCGTCGCCCGCCGGGTCGGCATCGCCGCACCCTCGATCTACCCGCACTTCCCGGACCAGCCGGCGATCATGCTGGCCGTCGTCCAGGGCGAGTTCGCCGAACTGGGACGCGAACTGCGCATCTGCGCGGAGCAGGCCGGCGACGACCCCCGCGACCGGCTCTTCGCGATCTGCGAGGGATACCTGCGCTACGCCCGCGAGCACCCCGAGCGCTACCGCACGATGTTCGGCGGCCTGTGGATGCCGAGCCTCGGCGACAGCTCCGTGACCGAGGCGGACCTCGCCGACCTCGGCCTGGACACCATGGAACTGCTCATCGGCGCGCTCAGCGAGTGCGTCGCCACCGGGCAGTCCACCAGCGCCGATCCGGGCGGGGACGCGATCGCGCTCTGGCTGGGCCTGCACGGCCTGGCCCACCAGCGCGCCGTCACCCGCGTCCACTTCTGGCCGCCGGACACCGGCGACCGCATCATCGCCGCACTCGCCCACCTCACCGCCACCTGAGGCCGGGGCGGGGCCCCGCCGCGCCCCGGCCCACCGGTCAGTTGATGTGGATGAAGGTCACGGTGCCGTTGACCGCGATGTTCCGCTGGTCCTTCAGGAAGTTGACCTGCACGGCGCTGCTGCCCCGGTCCACCCGGACATAGCCCGCGTTGTTGCCGGAGTTGAGGTACGAGACGTCGTAGACGGCGACGGGCAGGTCCCCGGCGTTGGCGAAGCAGAGTTCCTCACCGGAGGGCTGTTTCCACAACTGCAGGAAGTCCGACCGGTTGTCGCAGTCGGTGCGGTTGACGGCCGCGCTGGTCGGTGCCGCCACGGCGGCCGCCGCAGATCCGGCGACCATCGTCGCGGCGAACGTGACGGCGAGCGCCGCCTTGAGCGTCTTGTCGGGCTGGAATTTCATGCCGTTCCCTCGGGTCTCGTGCCTGCGAAAGGAATGCGTGCACCCAGGCCGTGAAAAGCCTGCGCGCACGGTCACTTTAGCGAGGAAAATAAGGGACGCAATGTTTTTCCGACCCCCGTCACCCACCCCCGCGGAAAGTGGGAAAATCAAACAAACAATTCCCGCAATTGCGCCACCCGACGCGCCACCTAATACTCCACGGTGATCCGCCGCGCGGGCCCGTCCACCCGGACCTGGCCGCCGTACGGGATGACCTGCTGCGGGTCGGTGTGCCCGAGGTCGACGTCGAAGACGATCATCGTGTCGGGCGCGTACTGCCCGAACGCCCGCAGCACGGCCTCCTGTTGCCGCTCGCGGTGGGCGACGCGCTCCTGCGGCGGCAGCGGCCGGTCGAAGGACCAGCTCTTGGCACGGCCCATCAGCAGCGCGGGGAACCGCTGGAGCAGACCGCGTTCGCCCATGTTGCGCAGGATACGGAAGACCTCCTCGCCGGAAGGCAGTTCCTCCGAGGTCTCCAGGAACAGCACGCACCCTTCGTACTCCTCGGTCGCTTTGATACCGCGGTCGGCCATCAGCAGCCAGGACAGGATCTCCAGGTTGCCGCCCCAACTCGGGCCCTGCACCACCCGGTCGGGCCGGTGCCAGGTCCAGCCGCCGGCCGGCTCCATCGCGGGCTCCGCCGTGAAGGTCGCCGGGTCCTCCCACCGCCGTCCCACGTCGGTGAACTCGGCGGCGGGCACCAGTTCGTACGGGCCCGACCCGAGCAGCGCGGCGCGCAACGACCGTTCGGTGAGCGGGTTCAGGGCGCCGGGCCGGCCGAACTCCACCATCACGCTGCCGCCGTGGTAGCCGACGATCCCCAGGTTCCACAGGTGGACCAGCAGGTTGGTGCAGTCGCTGTAGCCGAAGAACGGCTTCGGGTTCGCCCGCAGCAACTCCGTGTCCAGCAGCGGAAGGACGGTGATCTGGTCGTCCCCGCCGATGGTGCTGATCACCGCCTTGACGCCGGGGTCGGCGAACGCCGCGTGCAGGTCCGCGGCCCGCTCGGCGGGGGTCGAGCCGATCCGCCGGGTGGCGGGGTACTCCACCACCTCCAGCCCGAACTGCTCGCGCAGCCGGGTGAGGCCGAGTTCGTACGGCAACGGCAGCACCGCCGGCAGGCCGGAGGACGGTGAGAGCACCGCGACCCGGTCGCCCGGGCGCGGTTTGGCGGGGTGGCGGAATTCCATGCCGCCATGGTCCTCGACGAGCGGGCGGTACCGCGAGCTGATTGTGCGGCAGAGGGCGGGGTAGGCGACAGCCGTTACCGCAATGTCGTCAACTCGACTGGGAGGCGGACACTGTGGGAATCGGAGGCTGCATAGTCCTCATCGCCATCGGCGGGATCATCACGTTCGCGACCGACTGGCACATGAAAGGCGTCAACGTCGACCTGGTCGGCCTGATCATGATGGCCGTGGGCATCGTCGGACTCGCCGCGTACGTGAGCATCTTCAAGCGCCGGCGCATCCCGCCCACGGCGGACGGCGACGTGCCGCCCGTCGTGGAGGAGCGCTACTACCCGTCCGAGCGGCGCTACTGAGCCGCTTCCGCCGGACCGTCGTCCCCGTCGTCCTCGCCGTCCATACCGGCCAGCACCAGGGCCAGGCGGGGCGCGCCGGCGGGGGTGAGACGGACGGGGACACCCCAGTCCTGCTGGTGGACGTGGCAGGCGGGGTAGGGGTTGGCGGGGTCGTCGTCGCAGGACGCGGCCATCGCCGAGATGTGCAGGACGCCCTCGGGAACCGCGGGGTCCAGTTCCAGGTCGCGGAAGAGGTCGGTGCCCTTGCCGGTGCCCGCCCTGAGCAGGCCGGGCGGGGTCGACTCGACCAGCAGGCGGGTGGCCGGGCCGTAGCGGTCGTCGAGCTTCTGGCCGGGCGGCGCGCTGAAGACCACGTCGAGCCGGAACGGGCCCGCCGCCACGTCGGTGGCGGCGCGCTGCGTGCGGTGTGCCTCGCCCTGCACGCGGGCCGCCTCCTCGGGCAGCCTGATCCGGGTCAGCCGGTGTGCCGCGGACTCCACGACCACCACGTCGCCGTCGACCACCGCCGCGTCCGAGGGTTCGCGCAGGTCACCCGCGAGGGTGGTCACCTCGCCGGTCGCCGGGTCGTACCGGCGCAGCGCGTTGTTGTAGGTGTCGCTGATCGCGACCGAGCCGTCCGGCAGCGCGGTGACGCCCAGCGGGTGCTGGAGCAGCGCCTGCCCGGCCGGCCCGTCGCGGTGCCCGAAGTCGAAGAGCCCGGTGCCGACCGCCGTGCGGATCACGTACCCGTCGCCGTCGGCGGCCCGTTCGGCCCAGCGCAGCGCGGACGTCTCGGAGTCGGCGATCCACAGCTTGCCGTCGGCCGCGGACAGCCCCGACGGCTGGGCGAACCAGGCGTCGCCGGCGTGCCCGTCGACCAGGCCCTCGTTGGTGGTGCCCGCCGCGACCTCGACCCGCTCGGTGGCGGGGTCGTACGTCCACAGCTGGTGGACGCCGGCCATCGCGATCCACACCCGGTCGTCGTACCAGGCCACGTCCCACGGCGAGGACAGGTCCACCTCCAGGGCGGGTCCGGAGCTGCGCGAGCCCTGCCACCACTGGCGGCCGGTGCCCGCGACCGTGGTGACCTGCCCGGTCTCGAGGTCGAGGCGGCGCAGCGCGTGGTTGACGGTGTCGGCGACGATGATCGCGCCCCCGGGCAGCAGCGCCAGGCCCTGCGGCTCGCTGAACCGCGCGGTCCGCTCGTCGCCGTCGGCCAAGCCCCGCTCGCCGGTGCCGATCCGGCGCACCACGGTCTCGCCGTCGGCCGCCAGCTCGACCAGCGCGTGCCGGGTGGAGTCCGACACCAGGTAGTGGCCGCTGCCGGGCAGCGCCAGCATCTTGCCGGGGAAGCGCAGGTCCGTCGAGACCGGCTCCGGCGGCACGTACAGTCCGTCGCCGCGGCGCAGGGTGCCCTTGGCGGCGTGCTCCTGCTCCAGCCGGTTGACCAGCTTCTCCAGCGCGTGCGCGTGTCCCTCCCCGGCGTGCTGGGCGACCACGTAGCCCTCCGGGTCGATCACGACGAGCGTCGGCCAGGCCCGTACCGCGTACTGCCGCCAGGTGGCCAGCTCCGGGTCGTCGAGGACCGGGTGGTGCACGCCGTAGCGCTCCACCGCGTCGACCACCGCCTGGTGCTCCGCCTCGTGCACGAACTTCGGCGAGTGCACGCCCACGATCACCACGGTGTCGCGGTGCCGTTCCTCCAGCTCGCGCAGCTCGTCCAGCACGTGCAGGCAGTTCACGCAGCAGAACGTCCAGAAGTCGAGGATCACGATCGATCCGCGCAGATCGGCGAGGGCGGGTTGGCGGTCTCCGGTGTTCAGCCAGCCGCCCTTGCCAACCAGCTCGGGCGCCCGGACACGTGCACGTGCAGTCATATCCCCATCAAACCGCATCGCGGCGGTGAACACATTCCCGGCCGGAGCGGGTACATGTCCCCCCATGAAATACGTGGTGCGGGAGAAGATGTTCGCGGTCGGCGACGACTACTGGGTGGAGGACGAGCACGGGCGGCGCGCCTTCTACGTGGACGGGAAGGTGCTGCGGATCAGGGACACCCTGGAGATCCAGGACGCCGAGGGCAACGAGGTGGCGGTCATCCACCAGAAGCTGCTGAGCCTGCGCGACGCGATGACGATCGAGCGCGGCGGGCAGACCCTGGTGACCGTCAAGAAGAAGCGGCTCGCCTTCCTGCGCGAGGTCTTCCGCGCGGAGCTGGCCTCCGGTGAGGAGCTGGAGATCCGCGGCGACCTCATCGACAAGGAGTACGACATCGAGTACGAGGGTGGGGGCGCCCCCGCCGAAGGCAGGGGGAGGCTCGCCCGGATCTCCCGCCGCTGGTTCACCCTGCGGGACTCCTACGCCGTCGACGTGGAGCGGGAGGACGCCGACGCGGGCATGCTGCTGGCGATCGCGGTGTGCGTGGACCACATCGTCGCCAAGGAGCACGACTCCGACTGATCACAGGCGGCGGTTTCCGGCTGGTCACAGTCGGCGGTCGCGCAGGACCGGGAAGTCCGCCCGGGTGGCGGCCACCGACGAGGGGTCCAGGTCGGCGGTGAGGGTCTGCGCGTCCGGGCCCGCCTCGCACAGGATCTCGCCCCAGGGGTCGACGATCATGCTGTGGCCGGCCTGCGGCACCCCCGCGTGCGTGCCGGCGGTGCCGCAGGCGAGGACGTACGCCTGGCACTCCACCGCCCGCGCCTGGGCCAGGACCCGCCAGTGGGCGAGCCGGCGGGCGGGCCAGCCGGCGGGCAGCACGACGATCTCCGTCCCGGCGTCGACCAGCAGCCGGAACAGCTCCGGGAAGCGCAGGTCGTAACAGGTCGCGAGGCCGAGTACGGCATCGGGGTGGCGCACGGTGACGACTTCCGCGCCGGGCGCCATCAGCGCGGCCTCGCCGCGGTCGAAGCCGAACCGGTGGATCTTGCGGTAGGCGCCGCGGAGCTCGCCGTCGGGTCCGAAGACGAGCGAGGTGTTGTAGAGCGGCCCGTCCGGGTCGCGCTCGACGACCGAGCCGGCGTGCAGCCACACCCCGGCGTCGCGCGCGGCCGCGCCCATCGCCTCGACGGTCGGCCCGTCCGGCACCTGCTCGGCCTCGGCCGCGAACAGGTCCGCGGCGAAGGCGCCCACGGTCCACAGTTCCGGCAGCACCACGAGATCCGCCCCGGCCTGCGCCCGTACCAGCGCCGCCACCCGGGCCCGGCGGACGGCCGGCAACTCGGCGGGGTCCACGTCGATCTGGAGAAGCGTTGCGCGCATCCGTACACCGCCCCTACGTTGGGTCGTCGAAGTCGGGCCTACCATCGTCACTCGAAAGCACTGCGTGGGCGCCCGCGCGAAGACTAACTTAGGCGCCAAACCGCCACGACCGCGCACCGACCGTCGAGGGGTCCCGTGACCGTCCACCGCAAGATCCAGCCGTACATCGACGCCTGGACCCACTCCATAGAGTCCATCAACGAACTGGTCTCGCCGCTGCCGGAAGCCGAGTGGAACCGGCCCACCGACTGCCCGTACTGGTCCGTGCGCGACGTGGTCTCCCACGTCATCGGCTTCGAGTGCGAGATCCTCGGCGACCCGCGGCCGATCCACAGCCTGCCGAGCGACCTGCGGCACATCACCAGCGACCGCGCCCGCTACACCGAGGTCCCGGTCGACATCCGCCGCCACCACACCGCGCCGGAGATGACCTCCGAACTGGAGTACACCATCATCCGCCGCTCGCGGCAGCTGCGGAACGAGTCGCGCGAGCCCGACGCCGACGTGCGCGCGATCGGCGGCGGCGAGACCACCCTCGAAGAGCTGCTGTGGTCACGGGTGTTCGACGTGTGGGTGCACGAACAGGACCTGCGCCGGGCCCTGGACAAGCCCGGCAACCTCGCCTCGGCGGCGGCGGTGCTCTCCCGCGAGTTCGTGCTGCGCGCGCTGCCGAAGGTGGTCGCGCACGACGCGGGCGCCAAGCCCGGCTCCGCGGTGGTCTTCGACGTGCACGGCCCGCTGGAGTTCATGCGCACCGTCCGGGTCAACGCCGAGGGGCGCGGCACCATCGACTCCGCGGTCTCGCTCGGCCCGGCGGTCACCTTCGTGGTCGAGTGGGAGGCGTTCCTGCGGCTGCTGACCGGCCGGGTGAAGGCGGCGGCGGTGCCCGAGGACCGGCTGAAGATCGAGGGCGACGAGGAGCTGGCGCAGGCGATCCTGGCGAGGCTCGCGGTCACCGAATAATCGGACGGGACGGCGAACTCCCCCTGAACCAGGGCGAATCGGTGGCCGAAAGTGAATTCTTGCACGCGCGGTGATGATCCAGTAACAGTCCGGCGACCAATACCTCAAGTTTCGGGCATAGGACACGAGTTCGGCGAGTAGGGTGAGGCGAACTCATCCTGTTGCCGCCCGTACGTCAGCGTGACCCGGCACGGCGGTCGGCTTCCGGTCCGGCCATGGGGTATCGCCTGATGTCAGCTCAAGGCTCACCGTTACCGTCTCAGCCGCCGCGGCGCTCCGGCGGCGGATTCCGCGCAGCCGGACGTGCCGCACCACTCCCGCTCGCCGCGGTGGTCGCCGCCGGGGCGGCCGGCGCGTGGGCGGTGCGCCGCGCCGACGCCCAGGACCGCCCGTTGGTGGCCGCGACCGCCGCGCTGGCCGCGCTGCTGCTCGGCACCGCGGTCGCGCTGGCCGCCTCCCGCCGCCGCACGGTACGCCGACTGCGCGCCGAAGCGGCCGAGTTACGGGAGGACACCGCCCGCTCCGTGGCCCTGCACGCCGAGGCCACCCGGCAGGCGGCCGCCGAACTGGAGTCGTCCCGGCGGTCGTTGCGCGACGCGGAGGCGCGGCGGCGGGCGTGGGCCGAGACCGAGGCGTCGCTGCGCGGCGCACTGCGCACCCAGACGGCACGGGCCGCCGCGCTGGAGGAAGAGGCCGTACGGCTGGCGGAGGTGACGATCCCGCTCGCCGTCGAGCAGTTGCGCGAGGGCGGCTCCACCGGCACCGTCCTGGCCGCGCTGCCGCGCCCCGAAGGGCGCACCCACCAGCGGCTGCTGGAGGTGGCGGTGCGCGAGCTGGGCGCCGGGGAGCGCGCCCGGGCCGCGGGGATGGCCGCGTGCGCCAGTGCCGCCGCCCGGGTGCAGGCGCTGACCACCACCATGCTGGCCGACCTGCGCGAGATGGAGCAGCGGCACGACGAGAGCGTGCTGGACGACCTGCTGCGGCTGGACCACTACGCCGCCCAGACCGGCCGGCTCGCGGACAGCGTCGCGGTGCTCTCCGGCTCGCGCTCCGGGCGCCGCTGGACCCGGCCGATCGCGATGGAGAGCGTGCTGCGCGGCGCGATGGGCCGTATCCACGCCTACCGCCGGGTGCGGCTGCACACCACGACCGGCGCGGCCGTCGCCGGGCACGCCGCCGAGGGCGTCATGCACGTCCTGGCCGAACTCATGGACAACGCCTGCAACTTCTCGCCGCCGTCGGAGGAGGTCCACGTCTACGTCCAGGAGTCGCACTCGGGTGTCGTGGTCACCGTCGAGGACGCCGGGCTCGCGATGCCCGCGGGCGACCTCGCCCGGATCGAGGGCCTGGTCTCGGGCGACCCGGCGGAGGCCGCGGGCGACCTGCTGCCCGGCCTGTCCGGCACCCGGATCGGGCTGACCGTGGTGGGGCGGCTGGCCCGCAAGCACGGCCTGCGGATCTCCTTCCGGCCGTCCTCGCGCGGCGGCACCGGCGTGGTCGTGCTGATCCCGTCGCGGATCGTCACCCGGGCCACCGAGGCGTACGGGCCGGGCCTCGAGCCGGCCGCCGGGCCCGGACCAGGCCGCGGGTACGAGCCCGCGCCCGGGACCTCCTACGGCACCGCGGTGGCCGGCGGGCGGTACGGCGACCGGACCGGCACCGACGTCGGCGCCGGCCACGACGGCTTCCCCGAGCCCGCACGGCCCGAGGAGATCGGGCACACCGGCCCCCACACCGCACCGGACGGTCGAGGCGCTCCCGCGGGCCCTGACGGCGGCGTACGGCCCGTACGGCCCCGTACCGCCGCCGGTCCGGAAGGCGGCGCCACGGGCGGCCCGGCCGACCCCGTCCACGTGCCGCTGCCGCGGCGCACCCGGGGCCGGGGCATGCCCGAGCCCGCGCCCGGGTACGACTCCTCCCCGTGGCCTACGGCGGGCCCGGCGCCCGCCACGGGTGCCGACGCGGGCGCCCGGTTCGGCGCCTTCCGGGACGCGGCGACCGGGCGGGACCGGGGCAGCGCCGACAGCGAAGGGGAGGGTGACCAGTGACGACGAACGGCACCGGAGGCGCCGGAGGAGACGTCTCCTTACTGCTCGAACGGTTCGTGGCCCTGACGCCCGGCGCCCGCCACGCGCTGCTGCTGTCCGCCGACGGCCTGAAGCTGCACTGGTCGCCCGAGCTGTCCGTGGACCGCGCCGACCAGCTCGCCGCGATCGCCTCGGGCATCCAGAGCCTGGTGCACGGCGCGTCCGTCGAGTTCGGCGACGGCACCGGCGGCGTACGGCAGTCCATGACCGACTTCCACGGCGGCGCGCTGTTCATCGTCGAGGCCGGCGCGGGCGCCCATCTGGCCGTCGTCGGCGAGGAGTCGGCGGACGCCCGGGCGATCGGCCGCGGCATGAACGACATCGTCGAGGCGGCCCGCGGCCCGCAGGGCACCCTGCCGGCGGCGGGCGTACGCGGGAAGCTCCCGGCATGAGAAGCGGGCCGATACGCGGGCCGGTCGACAGCGGCGCCCCGGACCGGCTCTACACCCTCACCGGCGGGCGGAGCGGCACCGGCACCAAGGGCTTCGACCTCGCCACCGTCATCGCCGCCCGCGGCGAACCGCTCCCCGGGATGCCCTCGGAGCACGTCCGCATCCTGCGGCTGTGCCGCCGCCCCATCGCCGTGCTCGAACTCTCCTCCCGGCTGGCCCTGCCGGTCGGCGTGGTGCGCGTGCTGCTCGCCGACCTCCTCACCGGGCAGCACATCACCGCGCACGCGCCCACCACCGCGGCGGAGTTGCTGCCCCCGTCCGACATGCTGAGGAAGGTCCTCCGTGCGCTGCACAACCTCTGATCCACGGAAGACACCCGCGCCATGACGCCGCCTCAGGAGTGGGAGCCGCAGCAGCAGGAGCCCCGGGAGCGGCGCGGCCGGGCGGACGAGGTGGTGCCGCCGCGCGGGCTCGCGCCTCAGGGGCGGATGCCGCAGGTGGGCGCGGCCGCGCGGCAGCGGCTCGCGGAGATACCCGGGCCGCAGCCGGTGCCGCCGTGGGGGCCGGCCGCGACGAGCGAACGGCCGCCCGGCCCCGTACCCGCGAGCGGCCCTGTTCCCGGGCCCAGCTCCGTATCCGCGCCCACCTCCGTGTCCGGGTCCCCGCCCGGTCCCGGTTCCGCGCCGGACCACCGGCCGGTCGCCCACGTGCCGCACCCGGCGGCGCCCGCGTTCGACCACGCCGACCCGGGCGCGTACTACCGGGCGCTGCGCGAGGCGTACGGGCCGGTCGCGCCGGTGCTGCTGGACGGCGGGGTGCCCGCGTGGCTGGTGCTCGGCTACCACGAAGTCCAACTCGTCGCGGGAAACCCGGAGTTGTTCGGACGCGACCCGCGCCGCTGGCACGCCTGGGACCGGGTGCCCGCCGGGTGGCCGCTGCTGCCGCACGTGGCGCACACCCCGTCGGTCCGCTTCACCGAGGGCGCCGAGCACCAGCGGCGCGCAGGCGCGGTCGCGGACGTGCTCGGCGAGGTGGACCCGTACGAGCTGCGGCAGCGCGCCGAACGGGCCGCGGACGCCGCGGTGGACGCCTTCGCGGGCGCCGGGCGGGCGGAGTTGGTGGCGCAGTACGCCGAGCAGGTGCCGCTGCACGTCATGGCCGGGCTGTTCGGGCTGCGCCCGGACGAGACGGCGGCACTGGAACGGGACCTGGCCGGCCAGTACGGCTACGGCACCGCCGCGCCGCCCGCGCAGTGCCCGGCGCACCCGGGCGGTGCTCCGTCCGCGTCCGGGCCCGCCGCGTCCGCCGCGCGGTTGCGGACCATGCTGGAGGCGGTGCTCGCCCGGGTGCGGCGCGCTCCCGCGCCCGGCGCCGACCTGCCGTCCCGGCTGCTGGCGCACCCGGCCCGGCTCACCGACGAGGAGGTCGTGCAGGATCTGCTCACGATCATGGCGGCCGGGCGGCGGCCCACCGCCGACTGGATCGGCAACACGCTGCGACTGCTGCTGACCGACGAGCGGTTCGCGCTCACCCTGTCCGGCGGGCGGCGGAGCATCGCGCAGGCGCTGGCGGAGGTGCTGTGGAGCGATCCGCCCGTGCAGAACGTGATCGGGCGCTGGGCCACCCGCGACACCCAGCTGGGCGGGCGCGCCATACGGCGCGGCGACTGCCTCGTGCTCGGGCTCGCCGCCGCCAACGCCGATCCCCGGGTGCACCCGGCGCTGCCCGGCGGTGCCGTCGGCAACCACGCGCACCTGTCCTTCAGCCACGGCGCCCACCGCTGTCCGGCGCCCGCGCCCCAACTGGCGGAGATCGTCGCGACCACGGCCCTGGAGATCCTGCTCGACCGCATCCCGGATCTGGCGCCGGCGCTGGCCTCGGCGGAACTCCCCTGGCGCCCTTCCCTCTGGCAGCGCGGCCCCGCCGCGCTCCCGGTCACCTTCACCCCGCTGTAGGGGGCGCGGGGAACGGCGCGACAAGCCACCGTGCACCGCAAGGTCCGGCACCCGCAGGACGGGGCATCTCGGAGGGAACGCCCACCGGCAGGTGGTCCCTCAGCCGACGGAACCGGGCAACCCGGGGGGTCCCGTCGGCGCATGACTGCGGTGGACGCTCTCCACGCGGCTGGCCGCGACCCGTTCGCGTTCGAGCCGGGCGGTGCGGCGCCGCAGCCGCAGGATCTGGGTGGTGCCGAGGAGTTGGAGCACGAAGACGCTGCTCCAGGCCACGCGGTAGTCGTCGTGGGTGGCGTCCAGGAGCAGCCCGATCGCCAGGAGGGTCACCATCGACGCGGTGAACCCGCCGATGTTGACGATCCCGGAGGCGGTGCCGAACCGCTCGGGCGGGTTAGCCGGGCGGGCGAAGTCGAAGCCGATCATCGAGCCGGGCCCGCACGCGCCGAGCACCACGCACAGCACGACGAGCAGCCACAGCGGGTCGTGCCCGCCGGGCCACGCCAGCACCGCCGCCCAGGCGAGGGCGGTCGCGCCGATCACCCCGAGCGTCAGCGGCATCCGGACGCCGTGGTGCCGGGCGATGAGCTGCCCGAAGAGCATGCCGAACACCATGTTCGCGACGACCACCAGCGTCAGCAGCGTGCCCGCGCTGCCCCGCGACAGCCCCTGGTCCTCGACGAGGAACGGCATCCCCCACAGCAGCAGGAACACCATCCCGGAGAACTGCGTGGTGAAGTGCGTCCACATCCCCAGCCGGGTGCCGGGCTCCCGCCAGGCGTCGGCGATCTGCCGCCGCACGTACGCGGTCCCGACGTGCTCGACGGGCGCGGGGGCGTGGCCGTCGGGGTGGTCCTGGAGCAGCAGCGCGACCAGGACCAGGACGAACGCGCCGCCGATCGCGGTGCCGAGGAAGGTCGGGGTCCAGCCGGCGGAGTGCAGCAGCCGCGAGAGCGCCACCGTGGAGACCAGGTTGCCCGCGACGCCGAAGAGCGCGGCGCCCTGCGCCACCATCGGCCCGCGCCGGGCGGGGAACCAGCGCGAGCCCAGCCGCAGCACGCTCACGAACGTCATCGCGTCGCCGCAGCCGAGCACCGCGCGGGCGGCGAGCGCGGTGCCGTAGGAGTGGGAGAGCGCGAACGCGCCCTGCCCGGCGGTGAAGAGGACCGCGCCGAGCATCAGCACCTTCTTCGTGCCGAGCGAGTCCACCATCAGGCCGACGGGTATCTGCATGCCCGCGTAGACGAGCACCTGGAGGATGGAGAACGACGACAGTTCGGAGGCGCCGATGTGGAAGCGGGCGGCGGCGTCGATCCCGGCGACGCCGAGGCTGGTGCGGTGGACGACGGCGACGAGGTAGACGAGGGTGCCCACTCCCCACACGAGGGCGGCCCGGCGGCCGCCCGGTGGGTCCCCCGGCAGCGGCTTCGCGGTCACGACTCGCCCCGGGCCAGCGTGTTGACCCAGGACACGTGCCTGTCGACGACTATCGCCGCGGTCCGCTCGTCGCCGTCCCGCAGCGCCTGGAGGATCTCGGTGTGCTCGACGATGTTCTTCGCCACCCGGCTCGGCTCGGCGTGCATCGTGGCGACCCCCATCCGCAACTGGCGGTCCCGCAGCTGGTCGTAGAGGTGCGCGAGGATGCGGTTGCCCGCCGCGCGGACGATCTCCGCGTGGAAGGTGCGGTCGGCGACGGCGAAGGCGGCCAGGTCGCCGGCGGCGGCGTGCGCGCGCTGCTCGGCGAGCGAGTCCTCCAACTGGCCGATCAGCCCGGCGGGTACGGCCGGCACCACCTTGGCGACCGCGTGCTGCTCGACCAGCAGCCGGGTCTCGACCACGTCGGCGATCTCCTGCGCGGAGACCGGCAGGACCAGCGCGCCCTTCTTCGGATACAGCTTGAGCAGGCCCTCGGCCTCCAGCCGCAGCAGGGCCTCCCGCACCGGGGTGCGCGAGACCCCGACCGCCTCGGCGAGGTCGCCCTCGGTCAGCAGCGTCCCGCCCTCGTAAGAGCGGTCCAGCACCCCGCTCTTCACATGGAGGTAGACCCGCTCGGCGGCGGGCGGCGACTTCGTATCCATAATGCGCACATCATAGATACAACACACAAGCAGACGATAGCCCTTTAGGCGGCAGGCATACGTCGAGCCGGGGCCGGGGATGTCTCCCGACCCCGGCTCATTGCCGTGCGCTCAGCGGTTGACGGTCTGGATCTCCTCCACCGTCACCGGCTGCTCGGACTGCGACATCCCGTCGGGCAGCGCGGTCCCCGCGGGCTGCACGTCGGCGGTCGGCGTCCACCACACCTTCCACGTCATGGCCGCGGTGAACGTGTAGTTCCCCGAACTGGCCTTGGTGTACGTGACGTTGCAGGACGCGCCGGAGGTGTCCAGCGACGCGCCCGTACCCGACTGGCTGAACCGGTAGTCGCAGCTCTGCGGGCTCGCGTACTGCGTGCCCGCCTCCACGTGCAGGCTGTACGGCTGCGCCACCACCGTGGCCGCGACCGCGTCGCCGTTCGGCTCGGTCAGCTGCGCGGTCACCGACACCTGGGCGTCGGTCTCCTTGAAGTCCACGTACGTCGGCAGGTTCACCTTCTGGTTGCCCGGCTGCGGGCTCAGCTTGACGCCCTTGGTGGGCAGCTTCAACTGGCCGTACGCCGCCTTGGCCAGCACCTCCGGGGATATCGCGCCCTGGGGCGGGTCCGCCGGCGGCTCCCACATCCACCCGGTGCTGTACGGGCAGGTCGCGCCCGGCTCGTTGAGCGCGTTGTCGTCCCAGGTCAGCACCCACCAACTACCGTCGTCGCCCTTGTGGTACTTGATGTCGTTCATGTCCGACTGGACTTCGTTGTAGTACGTGTAGACGGTACCCGCGCCCTCCTGGCCGGCCGCGATGTACCGACGGTCGATCTCGTCCTTGAACTCGTCCGGCGTGAAACTCGTGTACCAGCACACCGGCGGCGAGAAGTTCGCGTCCGACGAGGTCACCGGCGTCGAGCCGTCCCCCTCCCCGTTCCCGCGGTGCGTATAACTCACGTGCACCTGGTACGAGGTGCCGCCACCGGAGGCAGTGCTGCTCGATGAACTCGTGTCACCGTAGCCCTTGCCCGTCTTGGCGACCGCTCCCTCGGCGGTGCCGGCCAGCACGGAGACGCAGACGAGGGTGACGGCAGCGCCGCGGGTCAGTCGACGTACTGTCAGGCGATCTGGCACTGCTTCGCTCCGTTCTGCCACGTATGGTCGTATGCCTGCCATTCTCCTGTGGAACTCTTGGTCATGGTCAGCGTCCACAGGTTGAAGTCCTCCAAGGACGGCGTGGTCACGTCGACCTTGCCCGTCTTGGCGTCCTTGCCGTACGCCTTCCGCTGGTCCTCGCAGTACTGGACCGCCAGGTTCCCGGTCGAGAGGGTCTTCACCACCGGCTTGTAGTAGTTGAAGGTCCCGGTGACGACACTGCCGTCCTTGCCTTGCGCGATCAGCGAATCGGCGAACTCCGCACCGTGCTCGCCGGTCCAGAACCGTTTGAAGAACGCCGGTTCCTTGGTGTAGACCCTCGCCGTAAACTCGACCACGGCCGTCGCCGCGTAGGTGGCGTCCTTGAGTGCGGCCTTCTTCGTCGGGTCGCTGCTGTCGAACCCGTCGAAATTGATCTTGATGTCCGACGGAAGGTCGAACTTCGGCGCTGTCGGGCCTGCCGCCTGGGTCGGAGACGCGGTGGTCGCCGTCGCCGAGGCACTGCCCGTCGGGCTGTCCGACGAGCTGATCTTGTCCGAGCTGTTGGAGCCACCGCCACAAGCAGCCAGCAGGAGCGCGGCCGCAGCCGCAGTGACCGCGGCGACGGGCAGGGAAGAGCGGGTCACGATGACATCCCCCGTGAGATACCTGTACGTAAACAGAGTTGGCACCTCGACGCTACCGGCGCCACCCCAGCGACCGGAAGCGCCCCTCCCACAACTGTGACCCGCCCGGCACAACCCCGGCGCCCTGGAGTCAGGTGCCGGTGTCCAACGACGTCACCGACGTCGAGTACGTGCGACCGTGCGACGCGCGGTGCGTCCGCTCAGTCCGCCTGGCACTTCTTCACCCCGTGTACCCAGCTGTAGTCGACGACCTGCCACTCGCCGGACGACGCCTTGCTCATGACGTACGTCCAGGAGTTGTAGCTGCGCAGCGACGGCTCGGTCACCGTCACCTTGCCGGTCTTCGCGTCCTTGTCGTACGCCTTGCTCTGGTCCTCACAGAAGAAGACGTTCACCGAGCCCGCCGCCTTGTTGACCGTCACCTTCGGCCCGTAATAGCGGATGGTGCCGGTGGCGACCTTGCCCGTCCGCGCGTACGAGATCATCTGGTCTGCCAGCGCCGCGCCATGATCGCCGGTGAAGAACCGCTTGAGGTTCGGCGTCTCCGCGAGCTTGCCCAGCGCCTCCATCTCCACCACCGACGTGGCCGCGTACGTCGCGTCCAGCAGCACCGCCTTGTTCGTCGGGTCGCTGCTGTCGAACCCGTCGAAGTTCACCTTGATGTCCGACGGAAGGTCGAACTTCGGCGCTGTCGGGCCTGCCGCCTGGGTCGGGGACGCGGTGGTCGCCGTCGCCGAGGCACTGCCCGTCGGGCTGTCCGACGAGTTGGCCTTGTCCGAGCTGGTGGAGCCGCCGCCGCAGGCGGCCAGCAGGAGCGCGGCCGCGGTGACCGCGGCGACGGGCAGCGAAGAGCGGGTCACGATGACATCCCCCCGTGAGACGTCTCTATGTCAAGAGAGTTGGCACGCTACCAGCGGTCGGGGGTGGATACGTCGTCCAGGGTGTTCATCAGGACGGCGAAGGAGACGAGCAGGATGATCAGGGTGAGGCCGACGATGAGGGGGAGGACGAAGGCGGAGGAGGAGACGCCGGCGGTGGAGGTGGTGCCGTCGGTGGTGGCCGTGACGGCCTCCATACCGGTGTAGTGCATCGCGCTGATCGCGAACGCCATGACCAGCGCCGCACCGGTGATGGCCACGCGGCCGCGCACCCGCAGGGTCGCCCACAGCGCGGCGGTCGCCGCCACGACGGCGATGACGACCGAGAGGGCCACCACGGCGGGGTCGTAGGAGAGCGAACCGGGCAGCCGGATCGCGCGCATGCCCAGGTAGTGCATACCGGCGACGCCGAGCCCGGCCAGGACGCCGCCGCCGAGCAGGTGGTGCCAGGCGTCGCGGCGGCCGGCGACGTGCATGCCGACGCCGACGACGACCACCGCCAGCAGCCAGCTCAGCGCGGTGAGGGCGACCTCGTAGCGCAGGTCGGCGCCGTCCACCTCGTACCCGAGCATCGCCACGAAGTGCATGCCCCATATCCCGCTGCCCAGTGAAACCGCGCCGGCCGCCAACCAGCCTTTTCCACGGCCCGGTCCGACCACCCGGAGCCGGCCGGCACACGAAAGCCCCAGCACCGAGCCGATGAAAGCGATCAGATACGCGGTGGCCGGATACCACGAACTGGACCAGAGTTGCGCGTGGTGCGTCATGGCGCACGCCCTCCCAAGGAATTCCCCGCCGCACACGGCTCCGGCACCGTCCCGGCCGGCTCACCACGGGCGTTCAATGGGAGATTTCTATCACCGCGATGGCCGA
The DNA here is from genome assembly GCF_057708125.1 of Actinacidiphila sp. bgisy145. Lineage (NCBI taxonomy): Bacteria > Bacillati > Actinomycetota > Actinomycetes > Kitasatosporales > Streptomycetaceae > Actinacidiphila > Actinacidiphila sp. bgisy145. The sequence goes on along the minus strand of NZ_JBYIRL010000002.1, from coordinate 347,282 downwards.
AAAAAGCCCCCCGGAAAGGAAAAGAGGACGTGACGTCGATCCTGTCCGCGGGCGAACTCGAACCGGTGATCTTGAAGGGCGGGTTGCGCGGGAAACACGGAGACGCGTGGGAATTGCGAGGCGTTTTCGCGGCGGCGTTTCTTTACGGGTGGATGGTGCCGACGAGGGAGGCGGTGGACACGAGGGTGGACTGGATCGTGGGGGCGAGGCTGGAGGAGGCGAGGCAGAAGCCGAGGAGGGTGCAGGTGATGGCATGGCTCGGCTTGAGCGAGCGGTTGTGCATCTGCATTCCGGCCAGAAGCAGGAGCAGCAGGACGACGGAGACAGAGACGACCATACGGTCGATGGCAGCACAAAAGGTGCGGAAAGTGGGGGCGACACGCACGTGCGGCAGGCCGGGGCGTCCACACGCCCGGGCCCGCCGCACGAAAGGGTGTTCAGCCGGCGCCCACCGGCCGGGCGACCGCTACGACCAGGTGATCAGCCGCTTGGGCTGTTCGAGGACCGCCGCGATGTCGCCGAGCACCTTCGACCCCAGCTCGCCGTCGACCAGCCGGTGGTCGAAGGAGAGCGCCAGGGTGGTGACGTGCCGCGCCTTCACCTTGCCCTTGTGCACCCAGGGTTGGAGCTTGACCGCCCCGAACGCGAGGATCGCGGACTCCCCCGGGTTGAGGATCGGGGTGCCGGTGTCGACGCCGAAGACACCGACGTTGGTGATGGTGACGGTGCCGCCCTGCATCGCGGCGGGCGAGGTCTTCCCCTCGCGCGCCGTGCTGACCAACTCGCCCAGCGCGGAAGCCAGTTCCGGCAGCGTCTTGTCGTGGGCGTCCTTGATGTTCGGCACCACCAGACCGCGCGGGGTGGCCGCGGCGATGCCCAGGTTCACATAGGACTTCCGGACGATCTCCTGGTTCGCCTCGTCCCAGGCGGAGTTGATCTCCGGGTTGCGGCGGATCGCCACCAGCAGCGCCTTGGCGACCAGCAGCAGCGGGCTGACCTTGAGGCCCGCGAACGCCGGATCGGCCTTCAACTCCTGCACCAGCTTCATCGTCTTCGTGATGTCGAAGGTCACGAACTCGGTGACGTGGGGCGCGGTGAAGGCGCTGGCGACCATCGCCTGGGCGGTGGCCTTGCGGACGCCCTTGATCGGCACCCGGGTCTCGCGGGCGCCGGAGGAGGCGATGCCGAAGGCCGCAGCGGCCTCTCCGGTGTCGGCGGTCTCCGGCAGCGGCAGCCGGGCCGGCGGCGCGGCGGCGGCCCGGATGTCCTCGCGGGTCACCTCGCCGTGCGCCCCGGTGGGCTCCACCATGGCCAGGTCGACGCCCAGTTCCTTGGCGAGCTTGCGCACCGGCGGCTTGGCGAGCGGCCGCTGCGCGCCGGGCACCGGCCCCGCCGCGGAGGGCGCGGCGGCTGGAGAGGGGGCAGGGGCGGATGCGGGCGCGGGCGCCGCCTGCCCGTTGAGCTGCTGCGCGCCCGCCTGCTGCTTGCGCGGCCGCCGGGTCGTCGACGACGGCGCGACCCCGTAGCCGACCAGCACCGCCTTGCGTTCCACCGCCGGCTCCGGCGCGGCCTCGCCCGGGGCCTCGGCGGCGGCCGGTGCCGCCTCGCCCCCGTCCGTCACGGCGCCCCCGGCATCCCCCGCGCCGTCAGCACCATCCGCGCCGTCGGCGCCGTCGGCACCGCCCGCGTCCACCACGATGATCGGCGTGCCCACGTCCACCGTGGTGCCCTCGTCGAAGCGGATCTCGCTGACCACCCCGTCGAACGGGATCGGCAGCTCCACCGCCGCCTTCGCCGTCTCGACCTCGCAGATCACCTGCCCGTCGGTGACCGCGTCCCCGACGCCCACGTACCACTTGAGGATCTCCGCCTCGGTCAGGCCCTCGCCGACGTCCGGCATCCTGAACTCGCGAAAGCGCTGCGCCTGTACGGCCATGATCGTCACAACCCTCTCCTCAGTACGCCAGCACGCGGTCGACGGCGTCGAGTACGCGGTCAAGACCGGGCAGGTACTCGTCTTCCAGCCTGGCCGGCGGGTACGGCGCGTGGAAACCGCCCACCCGCAGCACCGGCGCCTCCATGGCGTAGAAGCAGCGCTCGGTGATCCGGGCCGCGATCTCCGCGCCGGAGCCGAAGAAGACCGGCGCCTCGTGCACCACGACCAGCCGGCCGGTCTTCTCCACCGACGCCTGCACGGTGTCGAAGTCGATCGGCGAGATCGAGCGCAGGTCCACCACTTCCACGCTGCGGCCCTCGTTCGCCGCCGCGGCCGCCGCCTCCAGGCACACCTTCACCATCGGCCCGTACGCCACCAGGGTGACGTCGGTGCCCTCCTGGGCCACCGCGGCCTTGTGCAGCCCGGCGGGCACGGCCGAGACGGCCACCTCGCCCTTGTCCCAGTAGCGGCGCTTGGGCTCGAAGAAGATCACCGGGTCGTCGCACTCGATGGCCTGCCGCATCATCCAGTACGCGTCCGACGCGTTGGACGGCGAGACCACCTTCAGCCCGGCGATGTGCGCGAAGAGCGTCTCCGGGGACTCGCTGTGGTGCTCGACCGCGCCGATGCCGCCGCCGTACGGGATGCGGATGACGATCGGCAGCTTGATCTTGCCGAGCGCCCGGGCGTGCATCTTCGCCAGCTGCGTGACGATCTGGTCGTACGCCGGGAAGACGAACCCGTCGAACTGGATCTCCACCACCGGGCGGTAGCCGCGCAGCGCCAGGCCGATCGCGGTGCCCACGATGCCGGACTCGGCGAGCGGGGTGTCGATCACCCGGCCCTCGCCGAAGTCCTTGAACAGGCCGTCGGTGATCCGGAAGACGCCGCCGAGCCGGCCGACGTCCTCCCCCATCACCAGGACCTTCGGGTCGTTCTCCAGTGACGTGCGCAGCGACTCGTTGAGCGCCTTCGCGATGGCCATCTGCGTCATGTCAGTGCCCCTTTCCGGCGCTGCCGGCGCCGTGGCCCGCTGCGGGGGCGTCCTCGAAGGAGTCCAGGTACTCGGCGAACCGCGCGCGCTCCTCGTCCACCAGCGCGTGCCCGTCGGCGTAGATGTGCTCGAAGACCGCCATCTTGTCGGGGTCGGGCATGCCGCGCACCCCGTCCCTGACCCGCTTGGCCAGGACGTCGCTCTCGGCCTCGACGCTCGCGTAGAACTCCTCGTCGGCCAGGTCCTGCTTGTCGAGGTAGGTGCGCAGCCGGGCGATCGGGTCCTTCGACGCCCACTCCTCGCGCTCCTCGTCGGCGCGGTAGCGCGTCGGGTCGTCGGTGGTGGTGTGGGCGCCCATCCGGTAGGTGAACGCCTCGACGAGCATCGGGCCCTGCCCGCTGCGGGCGTGGTCCAGGGCGGCCCGGGTCACCGCGAGCACCGCGAGCACGTCGTTGCCGTCCACCCGGACGCCCGGGAAGCCGAATCCGGCCGCGCGCTGGTAGATCGGCACGCGGGACTGCTTCTCGGTCGGCTCGGAGATCGCCCACTGGTTGTTCTGGCAGAAGAACACCACCGGCGCGTTGTAGACCGCCGCGAAGGTGAAGGCCTCGGCCACGTCGCCCTGGCTGGAGGCGCCGTCGCCGAAGTACGCGATCACCCCGGCGTCCGCGCCGTCCTTGGCGACGCCCATCGCGTAGCCGGTCGCGTGCAGCACCTGCGAGCCGATGACGATGGTGTACAGGTGGAAGTTGTTCTCGTTCGGGTCCCACCCGCCGTGGTTGACCCCGCGGAACATGCCCAGCAGGTTCAGCGGGTCCACGTCCCGGGTCCAGGCGACACCGTGCTCGCGGTAGGTCGGGAAGATGTAGTCGTCGGGGCGGGTGGCCCGGCCGGAGCCGATCTGGGCGGCCTCCTGGCCGAGCAGCGACGCCCACAGCCCCAGCTCGCCCTGCCGCTGCAAGGTGATCGCCTCGGCGTCGAACCGCCGGGTCAGCACCATGTCCCGGTACAGGCCACGCAGCTCGTCCGGGGTCAGGTCGATGGAGTACGCGTCGTGCTCGACGCGTTCGCCTTCCGGGGTCAGTAGTTGTACGAGCTCGGGCTCGCCCCCACGGCGCTTCGCGCGGCCGCGGCTACTGCTCCGCGCGGCGGTGCTCTTCACGCTCACGTTCGCTCCTCCGTCTGTCCGGCCCCCGGGATCTGCCGGAGAACCAGTGCGGCTGACCAGGTCCGGCGGGACGCACGGGGTATGTGCGGCATGACCGGGCCAGGCGTGACAACGCCCCGGCGAATGGCCTGCAAAGCAGACGTTACCTATATCCGGAAGCCTTCGCGTACACCGAGGGCACACTTTCTGACCTGCGGTTTTGCTTGGATTTCCTAGTAGTCCGCGTTACCGCAGGCCATGACCGGGACACCGGCACCGTATCCCGATCGGGAAAACTCCGTAAGGGGTGAACGGCACGGAGCGCCGTCAGGTTCCGGCCACCGGCGCGAACGCGACCAGCCGGACATAGCAGACGCAAGGCCACCGCCGCCACTCGCGCCGGCCGGAGCCGCCAGTTGATCTACGCTGAGCCGCGTGATGGGCACGGCACAGCGGCCGCCCGCACTGACCGCCCTGTTACGCCGCTACGACCGTGCGGCAACCCTGCTGACCTGCGAACGCGTTCCGCGCGGGTTACTCAACCGGGGCTGGCGGATCACGACGAACAGCGGCCGCTTCTTTCTGAAACAGTACGTCGCCGCGGACACCGCGGCCCCCGCGGTGATCGCCCGGCAGCACCACGCGACGCGCAGGCTCGTCCGGATCGGACTGCCCGCGGCCGCGCCGCTGCACGACCGGGACGGCGCCACCGTCACGGTGGTCGACGGCCACGGCTACGCGCTCTTCCCGTGGGTCGAGGGCCGCCACCGCGAGGGCACCGAACTCTCCGCCTGCCAGTCCCGCCGGCTCGGCGCGCTGCTCGGCATGGTGCACACCGGGCTGGCCGACACCCAGCCGCCGCCCCCGGCCGGGCCGCACCCCAGCGCCGACCCCGACCGTACCCACGAGCAGATCGACCAGCTGCTGGCACTGGTGCGCGGGCACCGGCCGTACGACGCGTTCGACGCGCTCGCCGAGCACCGGCTGCTCGAACGCCGCGAGTTGCTGCGCCGCTACGCGCACCGGCGGCCGCCGGACGCCGACGGCACGGTCAGCGGCTGGGTGCACGGCGACTTCCACCCGCTCAACGTGCTCTACCGCGGCGAGGAGCCCGCCGCGATCATCGACTGGGACCGGCTCGGCGTCCACCCGCGCGCCGAGGAGGCGGTGCGGGCGGCCGTCATCTTCTTCGTGCACCCCGCCGACGGGCGGCTCGACCTGGCGAAGATCCGGGGGTACGCCCGGGCGTACCGGCGGGCGGCGGGGATCGCCGCGGCCGAACTGGCCGCGGCGGTGCACCGCGTGTGGTGGGAGCGGCTCAACGACTTCTGGATGCTGAACTGGCGCTACCAGCACCGCGACCGCCGCTCCGATCCCCTCTTCCCGGCGGCGTCCGCGCTGGCGGTGTGGTGGACCGAGGAGTACGCCCGCGTGTGCGAGGCGTTCACGGGGTGAGCGCGGCGGGGGGCCGTCAGCCGGTGGCGCCGGACGAGTCCCCGCCGGTGGCGTCCGCGCCGGCGCTGCTCCCGCTGCTGCTGCCCTCGCTGCTACCGGTGCTGGTGCCGGTGCCGCCGGCGTCGCCGCCGCCGGCGGACGTACCACCCGTGGTCGGTGCGGTGGTGGGCGGCTTCGTGGTGGGGGCGGTGGTGGGCGGCTTCGTCGTGTGGGTGGGGGCCGTGGTGGGCGCTGTGGTGGGAGCCGTCGGCGAGGAGGTGGTCGGCTGGTCGGTGGGGGAGCCGCTGGCCTCGCCGGAGTCCGTGGGCTCGTCGGAGACCTGGCCGGAGGAGTCGTCGGACGGCTGGTCCGTGCTGTCGTCGGACGGCTGGTCGGCGGCCTGCGAGGTGCTGGGCGGAGGGGTGTCGTCGGTGGTGGTGCCGCCGCCCCCGCCGCCGCCCCTGGTCGCGAGGTAGACGCCGAGCGCGATGGCGAGCACCGCGGCGATCACAAAGAGCACCGGCTTGACCCAGGGGCTGCCGCCGGCCGGCGGCTTCTCGCCGTACCCGTGCACGTCGTCGTCGCCGCCGACCCCGGAGATCCCGCCGAGCAGCGGGCCGATCTCGGCGGTGGAGCCGTTCTGCGGGTGGCCGCCGCTCTGGGCGACCACGGTGGGCGCGGTGCCGGTCTGGCGGGGTGTGACGGCGGTGACCGCGCCGGTGTTCCACTGGCCGCCGGTCCAGCCGCCCTGCTGGAGGAGGGTGTGGTGGGCGTACCCGACCAGCGCCCGCATCTCCTCGGCGTTCTGGAACCGGGCCTCGGGCTGCTTGGCGAGCGAGCGCAGCACCAGGCCGTCCAGCTCCGGCGGCACCCGGTCGCTGATCTGCGACGGGAGCTGCGGCTCGTCCTGCACGTGCTGGTAGACCACCGAGAGCGGGGTCTCGCCCACGAACGGCGGCCGCAGCGTCAGCAGTTCGTACAGCAGGCAGCCGGTCGCGTACAGGTCGCTGCGGTGGTCGACGGTCTTGCCGAGCGCCTGCTCGGGGGAGAGGTACTGCGGGGTGCCCATCACCATGCCGGTCTGCGTCATGGTGCTGGCCGCCCCGTGCAGCGCCCGGGCGATGCCGAAGTCCATCACCTTGACCGCGCCGGTGGTGGTGATGATGACGTTCGCGGGCTTGATGTCGCGGTGCACGATGCCGGCGCGGTGGCTGTAGGCGAGCGCGTCCAGCACACCGGAGACGATCAGCAGCGCCTGGTCGACCGGCGGCGGGGTGGGCCCGGTGAGTAGGTCCTTGATGGTGTGGCCCTCGACCAGCTCCATCACGATGTAGGGGACGGTACCCGTACGGGTGATGTCCTCGCCGGAGTCGTAGACCGCGACGACCGCGTGGTGGTTGAGGCCGGCCACCGACTGGGCCTCGCGGGTGAAGCGGGCCCGGGCCACCTGGTCCTCGGCGAGGTCGGAGCGCAGCAGCTTGACGGCGACGATCCGGCCGAGCCGGACGTCCTCCGCCGCGAAGACCTCGGCCATGCCGCCGCGCCCCAGCCGTCCGGTCAGCCGGTACCGGCCGTCGCCGATCACCGCTCCGGGGCCCCAGGGACCGCCTGCCTCCGACGGTTCGATGCCGGCGGCCGTCTCGTTCGGGTCGACCATCAGTCCTCGTCGTCCGTCCATGTCGTGCGAGCCGTGTGGCTGCGGGCCTGTCGTACGCGTCGCTGCTGTCGCTGTCCTGGTGCGCCACCGTACCGCTTTTCCGCAGGGTGATCCGGTGCGCGTCCGGCTGCCGTACAAAGGTCACCGCATTGTGCGCGGACGATGCGTATCAGGTGACGAGATGGTCAACGAACTTGACGTGCAGGTGCGATAAGCGAGACTTGGCGGGCAAGCTCGGGGACTGGTCTGTCCCGGTCCACTTCCAGGGGGTAGCAGTACTGATGAGCGGGGACGCCACACAGGGCGGGTTCACGGGGCGCTCGGTCGGCGGCGGGCGGTATGTACTGCGCGACCTGCTCGGGCAGGGCGGAATGGCGTCCGTACACCTGGCACACGACACGGTGCTGGACCGGCCCGTGGCCGTCAAGACCCTCCACACCAACCTCGGCACCGAGCAGTCGTTCCGGGAGCGCTTCCGCCGCGAGGCCCAGTCCGTCGCCAAGCTCAACCACACCAACATCGTCTCGGTCTTCGACTCCGGCGAGGACATGATCGACGGCCAGATGGTGCCGTACATCGTGATGGAGTACGTCGAGGGCAAGCCGCTGGGCGACGTACTGGCCGCGGACATCGCCCAGTTCGGCGCGATGCCCGCCGACAAGGCGCTGAAGGTCACCGGCGATGTGCTGGCCGCGCTGGCGGTCAGCCACGAGATGGGCCTGGTGCACCGCGACATCAAGCCGGGCAACGTGATGGTCACCCGGCGCGGTGTGGTCAAGGTGATGGACTTCGGCATCGCGCGGGCCATGCAGTCCGGTGTGACGTCGATGACGCAGACCGGCATGGTGGTCGGCACCCCGCAGTACCTCTCGCCCGAGCAGGCCCTCGGCCGCGGCGTGGACGAGCGCTCCGACCTGTACTCGGTCGGCTGCATGCTCTTCGAACTGCTCACCGGGCGGCTGCCGTTCGACGCGGACTCGCCGCTGGCCATGGCCTACCAGCACGTGCAGGAGACCCCGCCGGTCCCCTCCACGGTCAACCAGGCGCTGGGCCCGGCCATCGACGCGCTGATCGCCCGCGCGCTGCGCAAGAACCCGGCCGAGCGCTTCCCGACCGCCGACGCGATGCACGACGAGATCGAACGGGTGCTGGGCGCCACGCAGAGCGGGGCCATGCCGGTGATCACCGGCAACCCGGTGGGCGGCAACCGCGGCGAGGGCGTGGCCGCGTCGGTCTTCCCGGCCCAGCCCGGTCAGGTGCCGCCCCCGGCGCAGCAGGTCCAGACGCCGTACGCGCCGACCCCGCAGCCGGGCTACGGGCCGACGACCCCGCCGCCGTCGGCGTACGGCTACCCGCAGCAGGGTGCCCAGACCCCGCCGCCCACCCCCGCGTACAACCTCGCGCCGGCCCCGGTGCCGCAGCAGCACCCGATGAACGGCCCGGGGGTCCCCGGCGGCCCCGGCATGGGCGCGCCGAACCGGCCGGGCCGTGGCGGCGGCCGGTCGTCCAACACCCCGCTGGTCGTGGGCGTCGTGGTGGCCGTGGTGGCGATCGCGGTGATCGTGGGCGTGGTCGTCGCCATGACCGGCGGCGGGGGCGGCGACACCACCGCGGACCACACCGCCCAGCCGGACGTCAAAACCAGCACGTCGGCGACGGCCAGCGCGTCCGCGAGCGACGACGTGGTCCAGGGCGACCAGACCCGCACCATCGAGACCAACGAGTGCACCGACGCCCACAACGACTTCATCAACCCGGACAAGCCCGACGTCGCCACGATGCCGGACTTCCACACCGACTACGTCGACTCGGTCGTCGCCTGTATGAAGGCCGCGGGCTGGAAGTACACCATCAAACACACAAACGAGCAGCTGTGGGGCAAGGGCTCCGTGACGAGCCAGTCGCCGTCCGCCGACGACGACTACGACCCGAAGACCGACGGCCCGGTGACCATCTGGGTGTCGACGGGCAAGAGCTCCGACTGACCGCCGGCCGCCAGGCCGCGCACCCCCGCACCCCCTGCACATGGCGAAGGGGCCCTCCTCCCGCGGGAAGAGGGCCCCTTTCGCTGTCGCTCACGGTGTCACCGCCGGGCGGCGCTCACAGGTAGGGCCCGCCGGAACGGCCCGCCGGACCGCCCTGCTGCTCCTCCTCGAGGCCCCCTGCGCCGGGCGGCAGGGCGCGCCGCATCTGCTCCAACTGGGCCCGCGCGGCCATCTGCTGGGCGAACAGCGCGGTCTGGATGCCGTGGAAGAGCCCTTCGAGCCAGCCCACGAGCTGCGCCTGCGCGATCCGCAGCTCCGCCTCGCTGGGCACGCTGTCGTCGGTGAACGGCAGCGACAGCCGCTCCAGCTCCTCGACCAGCTCCGGGGCGAGCCCCGCCTCCAGCTCCTTGACCGAGCCCGCGTGGATCTCCTTCAGCCGGACCCGGCTGGCCTCGTCGAGAGGAGCCGCCCGCACTTCCTCCAGGAGCTGCTTGATCATGCTGCCGATCCGCATCACCTTCGCCGGCTGCTCGACCATCTCCGTCACCGGGATCTCACGGGGCTCCTCGCCCTCGCCCGGCGAGCCGCCGAGCGCCATCCCGTCCGGCCCGACGACCAGGACCTGCGGGTTCTGCGCGTTCTCCGTCGACCGTTCGTTCATCGGCATCTCCATACGGCCATTGTCCCGCAGTGGCGCCGCGAGCCACGACCCCGGGACTGCGCACGGCCCGCAGCCGTTGTCCACCGCGGCCGGACGCCGGTCACGGGCGGCGGTCACGGGCGGCGCAGCCGCACCCCGAGGAACCCCAGCCCCAGCCCGACCAGCACCAGGCCGGTGCCGAGCGTCGTCACCCGCGGCACCGGGCGGCTCGCGGTGACGAGCGGCACCGCCTGGTCGGCCTGGTCGGCCTGCTCCGCGGCGGGCCGGGCCGCGCCCGCCTGGGACGACGGCAACGGAGTGGCGGCGGGCTCTCCGGCGCCGGTGCCGGCCGGGGCCTGGGGCGCGCCGCCGGTGGTGGGGCGGTGGAGCGGGGTGTGCGGGGGCCGGGGCGCGCGGGGGGTTCCGGCGGCGGGCGCGGTCCGCGTCTTCGCCGTTGCTTCTGTCTTCGCCTTCGCCTTCGCGGTGGGCGCGGCGTGGCCGGGGTGGTGTGGTGCGGGGGCGGTGGCGGGCGCGGCCGGACGGGCCGGGGTCTGCGCGGGGTGGGGCGCGGCCGGGCCGGCGGGGGCGGGCGGCGCGGCGGGCGCCGGGGGAGCGGTGGCGTCCGGTACGGCGGTGCCGCCGGCGGCGAAGCCCGGCAGCGTCAGGCCGGTGCCGGTGCCGGTGCCGGTGCCGGTCAGGGGCAGCGGGCGCGGCAGGACGGGGGCCTGCGGACGGGCGGCGGGCGGCACGGTGGGGCCGCCGGGAGCGGCGGACCCGGCGTGCGGACCGGACGCAGGACCGGAGCCGGCCCCGGAACCCGCGGCCGTACCCGTACCGGAACCCGCGGCGGAGGGGGCCGAGGGTGCCGGTCGAGGTGCGGCCGGGCCGGGGCGGCCCGGACTGTGCTGCTGATGTGCGCCCGGGTGCGGCGCGCCCTCGGCCGCCCACGTCGGCGCCGCCGTACCGAGCAGCGCGGCGCCCAGCACCGCCGTGCCCACCGCCGCTTGCCGAACCCGGCCCCGCCTGTGCTCCGCCGCCCACCGCACGTTCGCGCCTCCCGCACCCGCCGTGTATAGGACAAGCGTCACATGATGTGGCGAATACGGCATTACGGGCGGGCGGTGGTACGTCCGCGGCTCGCCGTTCTCAGACCGTCAGCAGGATCTTCCCGATGTGGGTGCTGGACTCCATCAGCCGGTGCGCGTCGGCGGCCTGGGCGAGCGGGATCGCGCGGTCGACGACGGGCCGCACCGTGCCCGCTTCGATCAGCGGCCAGACGTGCTGGCGGACCGCGGCGACGATCGACGCCTTCTCGGCCGGCGGGCGGGCGCGGAGCGTGGTGGCGGCGACGGCGCCCCGCTTGGCCATCAGCTTCGCGAGGTTCAGCTCGGCCTTCACGCCGCCCTGCATGCCGATCACCACCAGGCGGCCGCCGGGCGCGAGCGCGTCGATGTTGCGGTCCAGGTACTTCGCGCCCACCAGGTCCAGGACGACGTCCGCGCCGTCGGGGCCGAGCTCGGCGACGAAGTCCTGCCGGTGGTAGTCGATCAGCTGGTCCGCGCCCAACTCCCGGCAGGCGTCGAGCTTCTCCGGGCTGCCCGCGGTGACCGCGACCCGCGCGCCGACCGCCTTCCCGAGCTGGATGGCCATGGTGCCGATCCCGCTGGACCCGCCGTGCACCAGCAGCGTCTCGGTGGGCCGCAGATGGGCCACCATGAACACGTTCGACCAGACGGTGGCGGTGACTTCGGGCAGCGCGGCCGCCGTCACGAGGTCGACGCCCTTGGGTACGGGGAGCAGTTGGCCGGCGGGCACCGCCACCTTCTCGGCGTAGCCGCCGCCCGCGAGCAGTGCGCACACCTCGTCGCCGACCGCCCAGCCGGACACGCCGGGGCCGGCGGACACGATCCGGCCGGAGCACTCCAGCCCGGGGTAGGGCGCGGCACCGGGCGGCGGGTCGTAGTGGCCCTGCCGCTGGAGGAGGTCGGCGCGGTTCACCGCGGCGGCCGCGACCTCGACCACGACCTCACCGGTGCCGGCCACCGGATCGGGTACGTCCGCCCAGGTCAACGCGTCCGGGCCGCCGGGCTGGGGAATCGTCATCGCGTACATGCGAAGGCAGGCTACTCCGCCGCGGGCCGCTCCCCCACGAGCGCGCGGGGCCTGTCGCCGGCCAGCACGGCCAGGGTGTCGCGCAGCCAGCGGTGCGCGGGGTCGGCGTCGTGGCGTACGTGCCAGGACATGTCGAACCTCACCGCGGGCAGGCGCAGCGGGATCTCGTGCACCGCCAACCGCAGTGCGGCGGCGGCGCGTTCGGCGAACCCGGAGGGCACGATCGCGTACGCGTCGGTCTCCAGCGCGAGGAAGCAGGCCGCACCGAAAGTCGGCACCGTGGCCAGCACCCGCCGTTCCAGGCCGAGTTCGGCGAGCCGGTCGTCGATGACGCTGCGGGCGCGGCCGTGCCGGGAGACGGTGACGTGGGGGAGGGCGACGAAGCCGGCGGGGGAGAGCGGGGCGGTTCCCGGGCCGCGCGCGGGGGAGTCACCCCCGGGCCGTACAGCGGCGACGTACCGGTGCTCGGCGAGGTGGGCGGTGCGCACGTCCGGCGGAGTCTCGGGCAGGGCGCCGAGGTCGAGGTCCACCCGGTCGCGCAGGTCAGCCGGGTCCTCGTCGCCCTCGGGCAGGATGCGCAGCCGCACCCCCGGCGCCTCGCGGGCGACCCTGGCGAGCAGCGCGGCGCCGAGTACCACGGCCACGCTGTCGTTCGTCCGGATCACGAAGTCCCGCTGCACCTCGGCGAGGTCGACCGGGGGAGGCGGGCGCAGCGCGGCCAGCGCCTGGCCGAGCGCGGCGGCCACCTGCGGGCGCAGTTCCCGGGCCCGCGGGGTCAGCGCCATCCCGCGGCCCGAGGGCACCAGCAGCGGGTCGCCGACCACCCGGCGCAGCCGGGCCAGGGTCCGGCTCATCGCGGACGGGGAGACGTTCATCACGGCCGCCGCGCCTGTGACGCTGCCCTCGCGGAGCAGCGCGTCCAGGGCGGGCAGCAGGTTCATGTCCGGCAGGAGCATGCGGCCAGTCTCGCACCGAACATTGCGTGCCATGCAATGGTCGTATGACAACCAGGACCTTGTGATCAACGGTGGCCGGATTGCACGCTGAACACGTGATCAACGCACCGAAGCACTCGGGACCTGGACAGCAGCGCACGGACCAGGGCGCAAGCGCGGACCTGGACATCGGTCCGGGGGCCCGGACCGGGATCAGCCCGCGGCAGCGCGCCGTCGGCCTGCTCGTGGCCGGCTGCTTCTTCATGGAGAACCTCGACGGCACCATCGTGTCCACCGCCGCGCCCCGGATCGGCGCGTCCCTCGGCGTCTCCGCCACCGCGGTCGGCCTGGTCGTCACCGCCTACGTCCTCACCCTCGCCGTCCTGGTGCCGCTGAGCGGCTGGCTCACCGCGCGGTTCGGTGCGCGCCGGATCTTCCTCTCGGCGATCGTGCTCTTCACGGCCGCCTCGCTCGCCTGCGCCGCCGCGTCCGACCTCGGCGAACTCGTCGCGCTGCGCGTCCTGCAGGGCGCGGGCGGCGCGATGATGGTGCCCGTCGGACGGCTGGTGGCCCTGTCGGGGGCCGCCAAGCCCGACATCCCGCGGATCGTGTCGTACATCGTGTGGCCCGCGCTGATCGCGCCGGTGGCGGCGCCGCTGCTCGGCGGTGTGATCACCACGTACGCGAACTGGCACTGGCTGTTCCTGATCAACATCCCGCTCGGGCTGGTCGCGTTCGCCGCCGCCTGGCGGCTGATCGAGGGCGGCCCGGCCACCGGGACGGGCCCGCTGGACTGGCTCGGGCTGGTCTGGACGTCGGCGGGGCTGGGCGCGCTGACGTACGCCGGGCACCTGCTGGCGGACTCCGGCACGCCGCTGCCGCTCGCCGCCGGTCTCGGCACGGCCGCCCTGCTGCTGATCGCGCTCGCGCTGCGGCACCTGCGGCGGGCCGCGCACCCGCTGATCGACCTCGGCACGCTCACCACGCACACGTTCCGCGCGTCCGTCTCGGGCGGCTCGGCCTTCTGGATCTCGGTCGCCGCGGTGCCGTTCCTGCTGCCGCTGCTCTTCCAGGAGGTCTTCGGGTGGAGTGCGGTGCGCTCGGGCGCGCTGGTCCTCTTCGTCTTCGTCGGCAACATCGGCATCAAGCCCGCGACCGGCTTCCTCTTCGGCCGCTTCGGCTACCGCACGATGCTGGCCGCCTCCGGTGTGGTGCTGGCCGCCACCATGGCCGGCTGCGCGTTCCTCACCTCGGGCACGCCCCTGTGGCTGATCGGCGCCCTCGTCACCCTCAGCGGCGCCGCCCGCTCCGTCGGGCTGACCGGCTACAACACCCTCGCATTCGCCGACGTGCCCGCGGACCGCATGCGCGACGCCAACACCCTCAACGCGACCGCCACCCAGACCGCCGCGGGCCTCGGCGTCGCCGCCGCCCCCGTCGCCCTCCGCATCGGCTCCCCCCTGACCCACCACCTCCTGGGCCACACCTCCCCCGCCCTCTCCTACAGCGCCGCCTTCGCCCTACTCGCCCTGCCCGCCCTCGCCGCCACCACCAACGCCACCCGCCTCCCCGCGACCGCCGGCGACGTCCTCCGCCGCTGACCCGGCAGGGCGGCGGCGGGCGCGCGGGCACGGCCGGGTCTCAGGTCGTCCGGTGGATCGCGATCAGCCGGTCCCCCGCCCGCAGCGCCCCCAACTGCGGGTCGTCATGGCCGAGCAGTTCCTCCCCGCGCCGGACCGACACCACCAGGTCCGCCAACTCCCTGGGCGCGCTGCCGACTTCGGCCGGCTCCACCGCCCGCTCGATGAGATCCAGCCCGCTGCCGTACGTGATGAGGTCGTCCATCACCCGGCCCGCACTCGGACTGAGCATCGACATCCCGAGCAGCCGCCCCGCCGCACTCGAACTCGTGATCACCGCGTCGGCCCCGGACTGCCGCAGCAGCGGCGCGTTCTCCTCCTCGCGCACGGACGCCACGATCCGCGCCGTGCCGTTGAGCTGCCGCGCCGTGAGCGTGACCAGCACCGCGGTGTCGTCGCGCTGCGCGGCGATCACGATCTGCCGGGCCCGGCCGACCTCCGCCCGCAGCAGCACCTCGTTGCGGGTCGCGTCGCCGCTGACCGTCACGAACCCCTCGTCGGCCGCGGCCTGCGCCACCTTCGGCACCGGGTCCACCACCACGATCCGCCCCTGCGGCACGCCCCGACCGATCAGGGTCTGCGCGGCGGACCGCCCCTTCGTCCCGAACCCGACGATCACCACATGGTCGTGCAAGGCGCTCCTCCAGCGCTTGAGCCGGTACTGCTCCCTGGTGCGCTCGGTCAGCACCTCCAGGGTGGTCCCGACCAGGATGATCAGGAAGACCACCCGCAGCGGCGTCACCAGCAGCGTATTGGTCAGCCGCGCCGCGGTGCTGTACGGGACGATGTCGCCGTAGCCGGTCGTGGACAGCGTCACCGTCGAGTAGTAGAGCGCGTCCAGGAACGACAACGAGCCGCCCGCGGCGTCGTGGTAGCCGCCGCGGCCGACGTAGACGACGGCCACGGTGATCACCAGCACCAGCAGCGCGAGCAGCAGCCGGCGGATCACCTGCTTGAGCGGCCCGGCCGCTGGACGCGGGAGCAGCACCCGGTAAGCGGTGCGGACCCCACTGCCGCCCTCGACACCGCCGTGACCCGCGAAGTCGCCCTCGGGGTACGGCGGATACGGCTCCGGGCCCGTCCCGTCCGCGCCGCGGGAACCACGGGGCAGCCTCACCGCGCGCTCCCCCGAGCCGTGTCGGCCATCCCGATGTCCAGCACCTTGACCTCCTGACCCGCCGCCGCCCCGCCCGGCGGCACCACCGCCATCCCGTGGGCGCCGGCCAGCCCGCGCAGCATCGCCGAACCGGCGTGGCGCAGCGGCCGCGCGGCCGCCCGGCCGTCGAACACCACCGGCACCAGGCGGGTGTCGCTGGCGTGCCCGCCGACGTCCTCGGTGAGCGGCGCGGTGTACGACGCGGGGGCGGGGTGTCCGCCGAGCGTACGCAGAAGGGGCGCGACGAGCGTCAGCACCCCGGCGGCCGCGGCGAGCGGGTTGCCCGGCAGGCCGATGAAATGGCTTCTGCGGGGCGGGACTTCGGCCCCGGTGTCCTCCCTGTCCGCAGCCGCCGCGGTGCCGCCCGGGCCCGGGGTCCCGTACGGGCCGCACGGGAACTCGGCGAGCAGCATCGGGTGCCCCGGCCTTACGGTCACCCCGTCCACGCGCAGCCGCGCGCCGAGCCGGGCCAGCGCGCCGTGCACGTGGTCGCGCGGGCCGCTCGCGGTGCCGCCGGTGGTGACCACCAGGTGCGCGCCGCGGGTCGCGACGGCATCGGCGATCGCCGCGCGCAGCGCCTCCGCGTCGTCCGGCAGCGTCCGTACGGCGACCACGTCCGCGCCCAGCGCGCGCAGCCACGGCGGCAGCATCGGGCCCAGCGCGTCGCGGACCAGGCCCTTGCCCGGCCGGCCCGCGGCCAGCAACTCGTCGCCGAGGACGAGCAGTTCGACCCGTGGCCGGGCCACCACCGCCAGGTCGTCGTACCCGGCGGCCGCGGCGAGCCCCAGCACCGCGGGTGTCACCGTCGCCCCCGCGGGCAGCAACTCCTGGCCCGCACGGCACTCCTGGCCGCGCCTGCGCACCTCCTGGCCCGGCACCGGCACCGGCTGGTCCGCGGCGACCTGCAACCACTCGCCGTCCGGCCGCAGTTCGACCGCGCCGTGCTCGTTGCGCAGCACCGCCACGGCACCCGGGGGGAGTTCGGCTCCGGTCGCCACCCGCACCGCGTGCCCGTCGGCGAGGTGGGCATGCGGCGCCTGGCCGGCGAGCACCTGCCCGGTCAGGTGCCAGGGCCCGGGGCCGGCGAGCGCCCAGCCGTCCATCGCCGAGGAGTCGAACGGCGGCAGGTCCGTGAGCGCCGCCAGGCCGTGCGCGAGCGCGGTGCCCAACGCCTCGTCGCTCAGCGGGACATGCACCGGGTCCAGCCGGCGCGCGGCGGTCAGCGCGGTGTGGCGCGCCCTGAGCCAGGCGGTGCCCGACCGCCGGAAGACGGTCGAGGCGGGGGCGTGCAGGTGCGGGGCGCTGTCGGGGTCGGAGTCGGGGTCGGAGTCGGGGCCGGGGTCGGCGCCGGTCTCCGGTGCGGCGGGGGCCGGGTGGGTGCGGCGGCGCAGGTAGTCGGTGAGGCCGAGGCCCTCCAGGTACGCACGCACCGAAGGGTCGGCGGTCAGCTCCGCGAGGCTGGGGTCCATGTCCTCGGCGGCGGGCGGGGCTTCGGGGGAGCCGTTGCCGTCGGGTCCGGTGCCGGGGCCTGGCGAACTCATTCCGGGGCGCCCTCGGTGCCGGCCCTCGGTCCGTTCTGCTCCGCCGCGGCAGCTTGTTCAGCCTGTTCGGCCTGTTCGGCCCACCGTACGGCCAGTGCCGCGGCCTTCTCCGCCGCCGCGCGCACCTCGTCCGGGCCGCCGCCCGCGCGGCCTGCGGCATAGCCGACGAGGAACGTGGTCAGCGGCGCCGCCGGCCGCGCCACCCCGTGGGCCGCGTCGCGGGCGAGGTCGAGCAGGACGCCGGTGTCCACCTCGAGGTCGATGCCCAGTTCGGTCTTGGCTGCTGCGATCCATTCGTCCAACACAGGCCCATCGTCCCTGATCCCGGCGCGGGCGCCACGCAGGCTCACCCCTCGGGCCGGCGCTCCAGGCGGGCCCGGGCCGCCGCGACGTCCGCCCAGGTGTCGCAGTCGAAGGAGGCGTCGCCGGTCGGGTCGGCCATCCTGCGCAGCGCCAGCCCGCCGGTGAGCAGCCGCAGCGGCAACCCGCCGAGGCTGCCGTACTCCCCCGCGAGCAGCGCCAGTTCGCGGCGCAGCGGCTCCACCCGGTAGGCGGCGGCGAGCGGTTGGTCCCGCCCGTCGGCGTCGGTGAGCAGCACCCCGTCGGCCCCGCGCTCGGCGGCGGCCGCGGTGTCCGCCAGCGCGCCGACCGCGGCCGGGGTCAGGAAGGGCAGGTCGGCGGCGAGCACCACGACCACGTCCGCGCCCGGCGTGTCCGGCCCGGGGGCGTCCAGCGCGGCGAGCCCGGCGGCCAGCGCCGGGACCGGTCCGCCGCCGGGCGGTTCCTCCCGGACCCAGCGCACCGGCCGGGCGGTCGGCCGCCGGGGGCCGACCACCACCGTGGCGCCCGCGGCCGCGCAGGCCGCGAGCACCCGGTCGAGCAGCGGGCGGCCGCCGACCGCCAGCGCGGGCTTGTCGGTGCCGCCGAGCCGGCGGGCGGCGCCGCCGGCCGGCACCACCGCGTCGTAGCGCGTCGTCATGCCCGCGAGTATGCCGGTCAGACCGCGGCGAGCAGCACCGCCGGGTCCTGCACGCAGTCGGCCACGAACCGCAGGAAGCCGCCCGCCGTGCCGCCGTCGCACACCCGGTGGTCGAAGGTGAAGGACAGCTGCACCACCTGCCGCACCGCCAGCTCCCCCTGGTGCACCCACGGCTTGGCCGCGATCCGGCCGACCCCGAGCATGCCCGCCTCGGGGTGGTTGAGGATCGGCGTGGAGCCGTCCACGCCGAACACGCCGTAGTTGTTGAGGGTGAAGGTCCCGCCGGTCAGCTCGGCCGGCGTCAGCGCGCCGGTCCTGGCGGCTTCGGTCAGCCGGGCGATCTCCGCGGCCAGTTCGGCCGTGGTCCTGGCCTGCGCGTCCCGCACCACCGGCACCACCAGCCCGCGGTCGGTCTGCGCGGCGAACCCCAGGTGCACCGCGGGCAGCCGGACGATCTCGCCGCGCGCGGTGTCGACCGACGCGTTCAGCTCCGGGTGGCGGGCCAGCGCGGCGGTCACGATCCGGGCCAGGAGCGCCAGGACCGAGATCCGGGTGCCGGCCTCGCCCGCGGCCGCGTTCATGGCCGCGCGGGCGGCGAGCAGCGCGGTGGCGTCGGCGTCGACCCAGCAGGTGGCGTCGGGGATCTCCCGCCTGCTGCGCGCCAGCTTCTCCGCGACCGCGCCCCGTATCCCGCGCAGCGGGACCCGCACCTCGCCGTCGACGGCCGGCCGGGCCGGTGCCGCCGGAACGCTGCCGCCCTCGGTCCCGGCCCCCGCGAGGGCGCTCGCCGCGCGGTCCACATCGGCCCGCAGGATCAGCCCGTCGGGGCCACTGCCGGTCAGTGTCCGCAGGTCCAGGCCCTTCTCCCGGGCGATGCGGCGCACCAGCGGCGAGATGACCGCGACCGGTCCGCCGTCCGGGTGAGCGAGGTCCCCGCGCGGGGGCTCGGCCGTATTCGCCGCGGGCCCGGCAGCACTCGCCGCGGGCCCGGCCGCATTCGCCCCGGGCCCGGCCGTACTCGGGGCCGCCGCCGTCTCGTGTCCGACCGCCGCGCTCACCGCGCGCACCCGGGCGCGCCTGCGGCTGACCGCGGCCTGGGTGCCGTAGCCGACCAGGACGTTCCCCGAACCCTCGTCCTCGGCGGCGGTGTCCTTCCCGGACGGCTGCTCCGCGGACGGGTCCGCGCCGACCGCCACCGTCACCAGGGGCCGCCCGACCGCCAAGGTGTCGCCCTGCGCGCCGTACCGCGCGGTGACCACCCCGCCGTAGGGGCAGGGCACCTCCACCACGGCCTTCGCGGTCTCCACCTCGACCACCGGCTGGTCCACCGCGACGACCTCGCCGACCTCCACCAGCCACCGCACGATCTCCGCCTCGGTGAGCCCCTCACCGAGGTCGGGCAGGGTGAACTCCTTGACGGCGGCCATCACCCCTCCTCCCACTGGAGGCGGCCGACCGCGTCCAGAATCCGGTCCACACCGGGCAGGTGGTGCCGCTCCAGCATCGGCGGCGGGTAGGGGATGTCGAAGCCCGCCACCCGCAGCACCGGCGCCTGGAGGTGGTGGAAGCACCGCTCGGTGATCCGCGCCGCGATCTCCGCGCCCGCGCCGCCGAACCCGGACGACTCGTGCACCACCACCGCCCGCCCGGTGCCGCGCACCACCTCCGCGACCGTCTCCTCGTCGAAGGGCACCAGGCTGCGCAGGTCCACCACGCCCAGGTCCCAGCCCTCCTCCTTCGCCACCTCGGCGGCCTCCAGGCACACCGGCAGCGACGGGCCGTACGTGATCAGGGTGGCGCCGCGGCCGGCGCGCCGCACCACCGCCCGCCCGATCGGCGGCACCGGGGCCGGCGCCTGCGGCGACCAGTCGGCCTTCGACCAGTACAGCCGCTTGGGCTCCAGGAACACCACCGGGTCGTCGGAGGCGATGGCCGCCCGCAGCAGCCCGTAGGCGTCCTCGACGGTCGCGGGCGTCACCACGTGCAGCCCGGGGGTGTGCAGGTAGTACGCCTCGGAGGAGTCGCTGTGGTGCTCGACGCCGCCGATGCCCCCGCCGTAGGGGATGCGGATCGTGATCGGCAGCGGCAGCGCGCCCCGGGTGCGGTTGCGCATCCGGGCCACATGGCTCACCAACTGCTCGAACGACGGGTAGGCGAAGGCGTCGAACTGCATCTCGACCACCGGCCGCAGCCCGTACATCGCCATGCCCACCGCGGCGCCGAGGATGCCCGCCTCGGCGAGCGGGGTGTCGGTGCAGCGGTCGTCGCCGAAGTCGCGGGCCAGGCCGTCGGTGATCCGGAAGACGCCGCCGAGGGTGCCGACGTCCTCACCCATCACATGGACCGCCGGGTCGGCGGCGAGCGCGTCCCGCAGCGCCTGGTTGAGCGCCTGCGCCATGGTGGCGGGCTTGGCCGCGGGGGCGGCGGACGCGGCGGGAGCGTCCGGTGCCGCGGCGGGGGCGGCCGCCTGGGAGGCAGGGCTCATGACCGCTGCTCCGCTTCCAGTTCGGCCCGCAGCATGGCCTGCTGCTCGCGCAGCTGCGGGGTGGGTTCGGCGTAGACGTGGGCGAACAGGTCCGCCGGGTCCAGCCGGGGGTCGTCGTGCATGCGGGCGCGCAGGTCGGCGGCGAGCGCCTCCGCGTCGTCGGCGGCGCGCTGCCGCAGGGCGTCGTCGAGCAGGCCGCGGCCGGTCAGCTCGCGCTCCAGCAGGGTGACCGGGTCGTGCGCGCGCCAGGCGGCGACCTCGTCCTCATCGCGGTAGCGCGTCGCGTCGTCGGCGTTGGTGTGCGCGTCGATCCGGTAGGTGACCGCCTCGACCAGGGTGGGGCCGCGGCCGGCGCGTGCCCGCGCCACCGCCTCGGTGAGTACCTGGTGGACGGCAGCCGCGTCATTGCCGTCCACGAGACGGCCGGGCATGCCGTAGCCGACCGCCTTGTGGGCGAAGGTGGGAGCGGCGGTCTGCTTGGCCAGCGGCACCGAGATCGCGAAGCCGTTGTTCTGCACCAGGAAGACGACCGGGGCCTGCCAGACGGCCGCGAAGTTCAGCGCCTCGTGGAAGTCGCCCTCGCTGGTGCCGCCGTCACCGACCATCGCCAGCGCCACCACGTCGTCCCCGCTGAGCCGGGCCGCGCGCGCGAGACCCACCGCGTGCGGCAGCTGGGTGGCCAGCGGGGTGCTCAGCGGCGCCACCCGCGCCGCGCGCGGGTCGTAGCCGGTGTGCCAGTCCCCGCGCAGCAGTGTCAGCGCCTCGACGGGGTCCACCCCGCGGGCGACCACCGCGAGGGTGTCGCGGTAGCTGGGGAAGAGCCAGTCCAGCGGGCCGAGCGCGAGCGCGGCGGCGACCTCGCACGCCTCCTGGCCGGTGCTCGACGGGTAGACCGCGAGGCGGCCCTGCTTGGTCAGGGCCGTCGCCTGCCGGTTGAACCGGCGGCCGCGGACGAGCTGCCCGTACAGCCGCGTGAGCAGCTCGGGGGCGAGCCGGGCGGCCTCGGGGGTGCCGAGCAGCCGGAACGGCTCCTGGTCGGGCAGCAGCGGCCCGGCCTCGGTGCGCGGGCGCCAGGCGGGGGTGTCCAGGACGGTCATCGCGAGCACCTCCTCGTGATCGGTGACCGGTGTCGGTCGGGTCGGCGAGCGGGTCCCGCTCTCCCAACCGATTGTTCGGTCGCCGGAGGCATTTTGGCTACAGGGTGGTTCGGCCTGTGGACAAACGGTTCTGCACAGCCTGAGATGGAACCAGTACGTCCATGCTAGGCAGTCGCGGGGGGATGGCGAGAGAACGAATGGCCGACGACGCACGAGGGGTCCGCCCGCTGGACCCGATCGACCGCATGATCCTTCGGCTGCTCCAGGAGGACGGCCGGGCGTCGATACGCTCCGTGGCCGAGCGGGTGCACGTCTCGCGCGCCAACGCGTACGCCCGGATCAACCGGCTCGTCGAGGACGGGGTGATCCGGGGGTTCAGCGCCCGGATCGACCACGAGCGGGCCGGGCACGGCGCCTCCGCGTACATCACGCTCAAGATCGTCCAGAACTCGTGGCGCACGGTACGGCAGAAACTCGTCACCCTTCCGGGGGTCGTCCACATCGCACTGGTCAGCGGCGACTTCGACGTCCTGCTGCTGGTCCACACGGTCGACAACCGCAGTCTGCGCGAGCTGGTGCTCACCCGGCTCCAGGCGATCGAGGAGGTGCTCAGCAGCCGCACGCTGCTGGTCTTCGAGGAGACCGACCTCGTGGTCGGCGACTGGCCGGAGCGCGAGGGCGGTCCGAGCGGCTACCCGGTGGTCTGAGAGGCGTCCGGCGGTATGCGCAGCCCGTCGAAGGCCAGCCGCACCACCGCGTCCGCGAGCTGCTCGGCCTGCGCGGAGCCGCGGCCGTCCGGGCGGTACCACTCCACCACCGAGTTGATCATGCCGAAGAGCAGCCGGGTGGCGAGCCGGGGCTCCACGTCCGCGCGCAGGTCGCCCTCGGCGACGGCGTCCCCCAGCAGGGCTGCCACCCGCTGGTCGAACTCCCTGCGCCGCTCCATCGCCCACCGCTCGGTGCCGGTGTTGCCGCGCACCCGCAGCAGCAGGGTGACGTACGGCAGCTCCTCGACCAGCACGTCCGCGGTGCGGCGGGTGACGTACTCCAGCCGGTCCACCGCGCGGCCGGCGGTCGCGCCCGTCTCGTCGAGGATGCCGAACAGGCCCTCCAGGGCGCGGCCGACCGCCCGGTTGAGCAGTTCCTCCTTGCCGCGGACGTGGTGGTAGATCGAGGACTTGGAGATCCCCGCCGCCTGCGACAGGTGCTCCATGGAGGTGCCGTCGTAGCCGCGTTCGTTGAAGACCTCGACCGCTACGGCGAGCAGCGAGTCCGGCGTGTAGGTGTCGCGCTTGGGCATGGTCATGAGCAGACCACAGGTGGGGCCGCCGCCGCACGCCGCCTCAGCTCCGGGCTGGGCGCGTAGCGTCCGGTCGGGTACCAGGCGTGCAGGCCGTCCAGCAGGTCCCGCACGTAGGGCAGCGAGATCCGCTCGCCCCACTCCAGCGGCCCGAGCGGGTAGTTCACGCCCAGCCGCATCGCGGTGTCCACGTCGTGCGCGGAGGCCACCTCGCGGGCCACGGCGTCCAGCGCGAAGTCCACCAGCATCGCCACGGTGCGGGCGACGACCATGCCGGGCACGTCCCTGATGACGCTGACCTCCTTGCCCATGGCCTGGAACAGGCCGGTCGCCGCGGCCACGGCGTCCGCGTGCACCCCGGCGCCCGGCGCGATCGCCACCCTGGCGGCGGCCCGGTAGTCCAGCGCCAGGTCGAACTGGATAGACGGCTCGCCCGGCAGCCGCCCGTCCGCCAGCCGCAGGGTGACGCCGCCGGGCAGCACGAACCCGTCCTGCGCCCCGGGAACGGCCTCCTGCCGGCGCACCTCCACCCGCGCCTCCGCCGCGAGCGCGGCCAGCTCCGCGGCCGGGCCGAGCGAGCCGCGCAGGGTGACGTACTCCGGCGCCATGGCGGCGTCCGCGGTGTGCGGCTCGGTGGCGGCCGCCACCTCGGCCGCTGCGTGCGCCGGGCCGTACGGGAACCAGCCGCGCCCGGTCTTGCGGCCCAGCCGCCCGGACTCCACCAGCCGGCGCTGCGCCAGCGACGGCCCGAACTTCGGGTCGCGGCCGTACGCCTCCCACACCGAGCGGGTGACCGCCTCGTTGACGTCCTGGCCGATCAGGTCGGTGAGCGCGAACGCGCCCATGGCGAAGCCGCCGCTGCCGCGCAGCACCGCGTCGATGGTGGCCGGGTCCGCGGCGCGCTCCTCGTAGACGCGCAGCGCCTCGGCGTAGAAGGGGCGGGCGACGCGGTTGACGAGGAAGCCGGGGGTGTCGGTGCAGCGCACCGGGGTCTTGCCCCAGGCGGCGGCGAGGTCGAAGGCGGCGGTCACGGCGGCCGGGTCGCCCGCGGCGCCCGCCACGACCTCGACCAGCGGCAGCAGCGGCGCCGGGTTGAAGAAGTGCAGCCCGACCAGCCGGCCCGGGCGGCGCAGCCGGCCGGCCACCGCCGTCACCGACAGCGAGGAGGTGTTCGTCGCCAGCAGGCAGTCGTCCGCGACGACCTGCTCCAGTTCGGCGAAGAGCGCCTGCTTGACGGCCAGGTCCTCGACCACGGCCTCCACCACGAGCCGGGCGGGCGCCAGATCCGCGACGGTGGCCGCCGGCGCCAGCCGGGCGAGCGCGGCGGCGCGCTCCTCGGTGCCGAGCCGGCCCTTCTCCACCAGGCGGTCCAGCCGCGCGGTGACCGCCTCCACCGCGGCGGAGGCCCGGCCGGGCGCCGCGTCGTGCAGCAGGACGCGGTGCCCGGCGACCAGCGCGACCTGCGCGATCCCCTGCCCCATGGTGCCGGCGCCGACCACGGCAACGGTGCTGGTCAGATCTGGTGCGGTCACGTTCGCTCTCTCCTCGCCGGGGTCGACGACGTCGTCCGCGCGGCGCCCGCGGCGCGGACGCGGAAGTTTTCCACAGGCCGGGACGGTCCCCCTTGTCCCGACCGAACATTCGGTTAATCTAGCCCTGTCCCCACCACTCAGCCCAGCTCGACGAGGAGTTGGTCCCATGACCGCCGATCTGTCCACCGAGCTCCTGGTCGAGCGCCACCGCGGCACCCTCGACCGGGCGCTGGAGGCCGTGCGGACCCGCGCGTTCTGGTCACCGCACCCCGAGCACCCCAAGGCGTACCCCGACGCGGAGGCGGGCCGCGCCGCCTTCGAAGCGCGCCTGGGCGCCGAGTTCCCGCTCGACCAGCCGGGCACCGACGCATGGGTGGGCGAGGAGCGGTCGCCGTTCGGCATCGAGCTGGGCATCCGGTATCCCCACCCCCACCCCGACGTGCTGCTGCCGGCCATGCGCGCCGCCGTGCCCGCCTGGCGGGTGGCCGGGCCCGAGGTCCGCGCCCTGGTCTGCCTGGAGATCCTCGCGCGGATCAACGCGCGGACCCAGGAGTTCGCACACGCCGTGACGCACACCACCGGCCAGGCGTTCACCATGGCGCTCCAGGCCGGCGGCCCGCACGCGCAGGACCGCGGCGTGGAAGCGGTCGCGTACGCGTACGCGGAGCAGGTCCGCACCCCGGAGAGCGCGGAGTGGACCAAGCCGCAGGGCAAGCGGGAGCCGATCGGGCTGCGCAAGACGTTCACCGCGGTGCCCCGCGGCATCGGCCTGGTCATCGGCTGCAACACCTTCCCGACGTGGAACGGCTACCCCGGCCTGTTCGCCTCCCTCGCGACCGGGAACGCGGTGCTGGTCAAGCCGCATCCCCGGGCCGTGCTGCCGCTGGCGCTGACCGTCGAGACCGCCCGCGAGGTGCTCGCCGAGGCGGGATACCCGAAGGACCTGGTCTGCCTGGCGGTCGACCGCCCGGGCGAAGGGCTCGCCAAGACCCTCGCACTGCGCCCCGAGATCCGCATCATCGACTACACCGGCTCCACCTCCTTCGGCGACTGGCTGGAGACCCACGCCCGGCAGGCCCAGGTCCACACGGAGAAGGCCGGCGTCAACACCGTGGTGATCGACTCCACCGACGACTACCCCGGCATGCTCGCCAACCTCGCCTTCTCGCTGTCGCTGTACAGCGGCCAGATGTGCACCACCCCGCAGAACCTGCTGATCCCCCGCGACGGCATCGACACCGACCAGGGCCACCGGGGCTACGGCGAGGTGGTCACCGACCTCGCCGCCGCGGTCGACAAGCTGCTGGGCGACGACAGCCGGGCCAACGCCCTGCTCGGCGCGCTGGTCAACCCCGACGTCAAGGCCCGTCTCGACGCCGCCCCGGGCCTGGGCCGGGTGGCGCTGGCCTCCCGCGAGGTCACCCACCCCGACTTCCCGCACGCCGTGGTCCGCACCCCCGCGATCATCGCGCTGGACGGAGCCGAGCCCGAGGCCGAGTCCGCCTACCTCTCGGAGTGCTTCGGGCCGGTCTCCTTCGCCGTGGCCGTCGACTCCACCACCGCCGCACTGGAGTTGCTGCGCCGCAGCATCCGGGACCAGGGCGCCATGACCGTCGGCGGCTACACCACGTCCGAGGAGGTCGAGCGGGAGCTGGAGGAGGTCTGCTTCGAGGAGTGCGCCCAGCTGTCCTTGAACCTCACCGGCGGGGTGTACGTCAACCAGACCGCCGCGTTCTCCGACTTCCACGGCTCGGGCGGCAATCCGGCGGCGAACGCCGCACTGTGCGACGGCGCCTTCGTCGCCAACCGCTTCCGGGTGGTGGAGGTGCGCCGCCCGGCCTGAGCGGCGCCCGGCGCGGCGGCGCGTGGACCGCGGCGGGCCGGGCCGCCTCCCGGCTCAGCCGCGCCCGGGCACCAGCGGCGAGCGCGAGGTCGCCGCCCAGTGGTAGAGCGCCATGCCCACGCTGGTGGCGAGGTTGTAGCTGGAGACCTGCGCGCGCATCGGCAGGGAGACCAGCTCGTCGGCCTGGTCGCGCAGCTCGGCGGAGACGCCGTGCCGCTCGGAACCGAAGACGACGAGCGCGCCGTCGGGCAGCCCGGTGTCGCGGATGTCCGCGCCCTCCGGGTCCAGGACGTAGCGCGGCCCCGGCGGCAGCTCGGCCGGACCGGCGTGCTCGACGGCGGTCGCGTAGTGCAGCCCGGCGCCGGACCGTACGGCGTTGGGGTGCCAGGGGTCGAGGTCGCCGGTGGTGACCACCCCGGTGGCGGCGAAGCCGGCGGCGAGGCGGACCACGGCGCCGACGTTGCCGAGGTTGCGCGGCCGGTCGAGCACGACCAGCGGGGCGAGCCGGGGCAGGCGGTGCAGCGCGGCGAGGTTCGCGGCCCGATCCCGGCGGACGGCGAGCGCGGCCACCCCGGTCGGATGCACCCGGGGCACCAGGTCGCGCAGCACCTCGCCCGGCACCTCGGCGACCCGCCCGGCCAGTTCCGCGCCGAGGTCGGGCGCCAGCTCGTCGGCCAGCCGCAGCAGCCCGGGCCGGTCGGCAGTCACCGCGACCGCCACGTCGGCGCCGAAGCGCAGCGCGTGCTTGAGGGCGTGGAATCCGTCGAGCAGCACACAGCCGGGCCCCGCCGCCCGCCATGCGCGCACCGCGGCCGCGCCGCCCTCCGCCCGCGCGGCCTCGTCCTCGGTCATGCGCCCACCCTACGGGCCGGTCGGCGCCTGACCCGTACGGCCGTCAGGTGAGGGCGGACGGCGGCGGGCCGACGGCCGGCTCGGCCGGGTCCTCGACGCGCGGCCCGGGCAGCACCCCCGCGGCGGACTCCCGTACCCGGCGGCGGCTGACGGCCTGGTACTCCGCCCACAGCAGGAACCCTGTCGGCAGGAACACCGCGTCCGCTGAGATCATCGCCAGCGAGAAGAACGGCAGCCCCAGCACCACGGCGATCGAGGCGTGCTCGATCATCATCCCGACCAGCAGCACGTTCTTCACCCGGCGGTTGAAGAGGGTGAAGGGGAAGGCGACCTGGACGATCACCGTGCCGTAGGTGATCAGCATGACCACCACGGCGTGGCTCGCCATCGTGTGGGACAGCGCCGGCCAGGGCGTGAAGTCGTCCAGGTGCAGCGGGTAGTACAGCGCGGTGCCGTCCTGCCAGCGGCTGCCCTGGATCTTGTACCAGCCGGCGGTGGAGTAGATGAGGCACACCTCGGCCACGATCACGAGCATCGCGCCGTTGTGCACGACGTTGGCGACGATCTCGAGCACCGTGCGCGGCTCGCCGGGCGCGTAGCGGCGTACCGCCCACCACACCGCCTGACCGGCCCAGCAGGCCCAGAAGACCAGGTCCCAGCCGTTGCTGAGCTTGCCGCCGAGGGTGGCGCCGAGCAGCACGGCGCCGAACACCGCCCACAGCGCGATGCCGACCGGATCGACACCGGCGCGCGCGGCGACGGGGGCGGCCGCGGCTACGGGTGCGGGTGCGGGTGCGTCCGCCCCGACGGGCTCCGGCGCTTCCTCGGCCGCCGTTTCCTCCGCCGCTGCCGCCTCCGGCGCTTCCGCCTTCGCCCGGGCCGCCTCCGCCCGGCGCCGCGCGCGGCGGCTGTCGAGCGACCAGACCAACCCGCAGCGGGTGAAGGCGAGGTAGATCGCGAGGATGTGGACCACGTTGTCGCCGCCGTCGCCCATGAACACGCTGCGGTTCTGCAGCGACAGCACCCCGACCATGAACATCAGCGCGGACGTCCGCGTCCGCCACCCGAGCACCAGCGCGGCGCTGGACAGGATCGCGAAGGCGTAGCCGATCTCGAACCAGGCGCGGCTGTCACTCCACATCAGCACGCTGAACGCGTGGTTGCCGGCCAGCAGCCGCTGCGCCAGGTCGAACCCCCAGGCGCTGTGCGGGCCGTAGAGCGCGCCGCGGTGCGGGAACTCCCGCAGCAGGAACAGCAGCCAGGTCAGCGAGACGCCGATCCGCACCACCGCGCTCTGGTACGCGCCGATGGCGGTGCCGGTGACGCGGGTGAGCCCGCGCGTGACGGCGCGGTCGAGCGCGGAGCTGACGCTCGCGAAGCTGGGGGTCGCCGGGACGTGCCGCCCGGCGCGGGCCTCGGTGCGGCCGCCGGGCGTGCTCATGAGGAGGCCCCCTGCCGGGCGGTGGTGGTGGAGGTGGAAGTCGTGGTCGGGGTCGTGGTGGGAGTCGTGGAAGTCGTGGTCGTACTCGTCCCCGTGGACCCGTCGACCACCCACCAGGGGAGCGTGCGGTACTGGGTGGTCGGCCGGGAGAGTCCGGCGGCGCTCCAGGTCGGCTGCCCGACCGGGGTGGTGGCCGCACGGGCCTGGACCCGGACCACGGTGCCCCCGTTCAGTTCGGTGCCCAGCCGCCCCTGGACGATGCGCTGGAGGTAGGTGCGGCTGAGGTCGCCGCCCACGGGATTGGTGGGCTGCTCCTGGGCGTCATGGGTGTCGGTGTAGTAGCCCCAGGCGCGGCGCAGTTCGTTCTGCTGGGTGTGGCTGGGGACCGGGTCGTGCCGCATGGCGGCGATGTCCATGCCGGTCAGGTCCACCCAGCCGGTGGTCTCGGTGCCGCCGCCGGGCTTGCTCACCTCGGCGCGCGCCTGGATGTGCACGTTCTGCTGGAGCGGGTCCGGGGCGAACAGCTTCCAGTTCTGCTCGAACTCCGGGTAGATGTAGTCGTTGACGGCGGCCGCGTGCTCCTTGCTGAGCGTGTTCGAGGGCGCCACGTACAGGAACACCATCGCCAGGTGGAACAGCGCACCGACCGCGACCGCGCCCACGACCAGCGCCACCACTATCCGCCCGGGCAGCGACAACCCCGCCACACTGGGCGGCGGCCCCTCCGTTGGCCCCATCCGACTCTCCCCGCTCTCCGCTGCGCCCGGGTGCCGACCCTAGCCACCCCGGGACCCCGGCGGTGACCTTACCGAGTTATCCACAGGCGCAGGAAGATACGGACGCGCCAAGGCACGGATGCGGTAGGGGTGGCGCGCTACAGGACGTAGCCCTCGGCGCCGCTGTCGTCGACGACCGGGCGCCCGGCGGCCTCCCAGTCGAGCATGCCGCCGCTGACGTTCACCGCGTCCACGCCCTGCGCGATCAGATACTGCGCGACCTGCGCGGAGCGCCCGCCGACCCGGCAGACGACGTGGACGGTGCCGCCCTCGGGCAGCTCGGCGAGCCGGCCGACGACCTCGCCCATCGGGATGTGCAGCGCGCCCTTGGCATGGCCGGCGGCCCACTCGTCGTCCTCCCGGACGTCCAGGAGGGTCGCGTCGGCCGGCACGGCGGCGGCGTCCACCGCGGGGAGCTGGGAGTGGAACATCGGACGCGGCCTCCTGGGACACGGAACTGCACGATCAGGGACGTACGGCGGCCGCGGGCACCAAGGCGGCGCCGCGGGCTACTGGAAAGCTACCTCAGCCGCCGGCGGCGCCGTGGACCAGCTCGGCGAGCCGGGCCTCGCGCTGCGACACCTGCGTGAGCAGCTGCTCGGCGATCTCGTTGAGCAGCGCGTCCGGGTCGTCGGGGGCGAGCTTCATCATCTGCCCGATGGCGCTCTCGTCGAGTTCCGCGGCCAGCGCGGCCAGCTTCTCCTTGCGCTCGGCCAGCCACTCCAGCCGGGCGTAGAGCACCTCGGCCTCGCTGGGCAGGTCCGCGACCGGCACCGGTCCGGCGTCCCACTCGGCGGCCAGTTCGCGCAGTCCCGCCTCGTCGGCGTAGGCGTACGCCTCGTTGACGCGCGCGATGAAGCCGCTGCGGCGCTCCTTCTCGGCGTCGTCCTGCGCCAGGTCGGGGTGCGCCTTGCGGACCAGCTCGCGGTACAGCCGCTGGGCCTCCTTGCCCGGGCGCACCCGGCGCGGCGGGTTGGGGTCCTCCACCGGCCGCACCCCGTCGGCGCCCAGCAGCCCGCCGAACAGCTCCTCGACCCCGGGCATCGGCATCACCAGGGCGCGCGCCTCCCAGGCGCGCTCGATGTCGGCCCGGTCGCCGCTGTGCGCGGCGACGGCCTCCGCGATCAGCGCGTCCAGCTCGTCCAGCCGCGCGTACATCGGGCCGAGCCGCTGGTGGTGCAGCCGGGAGAAGTTCTCCACCTCGACGCGGAAGGTCTCCACCGCGATCTCGAACTCGATCAGCGCCTGCTCGGCGGCGCGCACCGCCTTCGCCAGGCGCTCCTGGCCCTCCGTGTCCACGTACGCGGCCCCCGCGGCGGCGGACCGGCCCGCGGCCGGGTCGGCGCTCGGGTCGGCTGAGGTCCCGTCGGCGGCGGCAGACGGCGCGGAGGCGGCGGACGGTCCGGGTCCGGAGGTGTTCGTCACCCGGACAGCGTAGGCCCTCTACGGTCGATCATGCCGGGAGCGCGGTCGCGCGCGGCCGCGGACTACGCACCCCGACCGGTCCCGCGGGCGGCCCGGTCCGCGGGGTGCGGGGCCGGCGCCGGGCGCCCGCCCCGGCCCGCGCGCCCGGCGGCGGTCCTACGATCCGACGGGTCGTCACCATGCCCCACACGGGCACCAATCCGGCCGATCTGCCGACCGAATCGGCCGTTTCGTGCTTGCCTTGAAAGCCGGACGACCCCTGACCCAGCTCACTCAGCGCGGAACCACAGCGCCGGACCGCAGGTGCACGACGTTGGACGAGATCATCCGGCATCCCGATGCCACCGAACCTGACCGCCACACCGACCGCCCCACCGCTCGTTCCGAAGGTGCCGCGCCCCCGGCCGGGCCCGCCGCGGCGGCCGTGCCCGTGATACGGCCCGCACCGCTGCCGCCGGTCCGCCTGCCCGCACCGCCGCTGCCCCCGCCGGCCGCGGCCCCCGCGCCGGCGACCGCGGCCCCGCCCGGTCTGGCCGCCCTGCTGCGGCTTGCCGTGCTCTGCGTGGACCCCGACGGCCGGATCTCGTACTGGAACCGCGGCGCCGAGGAGCTGTTCGGCCACCGCTGGGAGCACGTCTTCGGCCACCGCGCGGCGGGCCTGCTGAGCACCACCCGCCCGGCCGCCGGGCACACCGACAAGCGGCCCGCGGCGGCCCGCCAGGACACCCTGGAGCTGCTGGACGACGTCACCGTCTCCTCCTGGGCCGGGGCGCTGGCCGCCACCGACCGCGACGGCACCTTGAAGGACGTGCTGTGGTGGACCTACCGGCTGGTCGAGCCGGGCGGCCGCAGCCTTCTCGCCATCGCGGTGCACGCCAAGCCGCTGCGCACCGGCGGGCTGCGCCTCGCGCTCGGCGGCCGGCTGCTGCCGTACGGCGCGGAGGGGCCGCAGCGCCAGGACATCGCGGTCGCCGCGGTGCTCGCGCCGAGCGCCGACCCGGCGGCGGGGCAGGCGGCGGCCGGCCGGCTCGCCGCGGTGCTGCCGGGCGCCAGCCCGGGCCGGCTGGACCGGATCGTGCGGCAGATCGCGGCGCTCGGGCCACCGGCGCTGGAGGTCGAGGACGGCGTCCGGCTGCCCGTCGTCCCGCAGGAGCACGCCGCTCTCGCCGCGGCCGCCCGCGCGGAGAGCGCCGTACGCGCCGCCCGCAGGGAGCTGCCGCCCGGCGGCCGTACGGTCGCCGCCGCGGAGCAGGAGGGCAGCGGCGGCAACGGCGACGGCGACGCGTCCAGCGCGTCCGCGCTCACGGCGGTGCCGCCGCCCTCGCTCACGCCGTACCCCGCCCCGGCCGGGCGGAAGAGGAAGCGGAAGGCGGCGGCCGCGCCCGTACCGTCCGATCATCAGCCCGGAAACCGGCCGGACCACGACCACGCACCGGATCATGCTCCGAACCGCGCGCCGTCCCCGCCGTCGGACAACGGCTCCCCTGGCCCCGCGGTCGCCGGACGCGGCGACCGGCACGCGCCCGCCACCGTCCCCCACCCCGGCAACGCCCTCGACGAGCAGCTCGCCCTGCTGCGCGCCGCCGGCTCCTTCATCGGCTCCACCCTCGACCTGGACACCACCGCCCGCGAGCTGTGCTCCGTCACCGTGCCGCGCTTCGCGGACCTCGCCTCGGTGCTCGTCGTGGACCAGCTCTTCTCCGACACCGAGCCGCCCAAGGGCGACCGCCCGTCCGACACCGTGCTCGTCCGGCGGG
Organism: Actinacidiphila sp. bgisy145; assembly: GCF_057708125.1. Classification (NCBI taxonomy): domain Bacteria; kingdom Bacillati; phylum Actinomycetota; class Actinomycetes; order Kitasatosporales; family Streptomycetaceae; genus Actinacidiphila; species Actinacidiphila sp. bgisy145. The sequence continues at coordinate 314,618 of NZ_JBYIRL010000002.1, read as the reverse complement.
TCGCCACCGCCCTGCCCGAACCGGCCGGCGTGTGGGAGGTGGCGGTGCCCGAGGGCGAGCTGGTCTCACTCCCGGCCGGGGACATGGTGCCCCGGCTCGGCGACCCGGTGCTGGTGCCCGTGGTGGACCCCGCGCTCTCCCCGGACATCGCGCTCGACTTCGGCGTGCCGGCGCTGGGGCCGCTGATGGCCGGCCACTCGCTGATCGTGGCGCCGCTGACCGCCCGCGGCACCGTGCTCGGCCGGGTCTACTTCCTGCGCGGCCCGGGCCGCCGCCCGTTCGACGTCCGGGACGCGGCGACCGCCGCCGAGGTGGTCGCGCGCGGCGCCGTGCACATCGACAACGCCCGGCTGCACCGCCAGGAGTCGCGGGCCGCGGCCACACTCCAGCGGTCGATGATGCCGACCCGGCCGCCGCGCATCCCCGGCGTCCGCATCGCGCACCACTACATGCCGGGAGACCGGCAGGCCCAGGTCGGGGGCGACTGGTTCGACGCGATCCAGCTGCCCGGCGGCCGGGTGGCGCTGATCGTCGGCGACGTGATGGGCCACGGGCTCCAGGCGGCGGCCGTGATGGGCCAGTTCCGTACCGCCGTCATCACCATGGCCGGGCTCGACCTGCCGCCGGCGCAGCTGCTGCGCCACCTCGACAACCTCGCCCACCGGCTGGGCACCGAGCACCTGGCCACCTGCGTCTACGCGATCTACGACCCGATCCACCGCACCCTCACCCTCGCCAACGCCGGCCACATCCCGCCGGTGCTGGCCGGCTCCGACGGGCGCGGCGAGCTGCTGCGCATCCCCGGCGGCGCGCCGATCGGGGTGGGCGGGGTGCCGTTCGAGACGGTGGAGGTCCCGGCGCCGGACGGCAGCTGGCTGGTGCTGTGCACCGACGGGCTGGTGGAGGTGCGCGGCCAGGGCATCGACGCGGGGCTGGCGGCGCTGTGCGCCAACGTGATCGAGCCGCAGCAGTCCCCCGAGGACGTGTGCGCGCAGATACTCGCCCAGGTGCACTCCGACGACCGGAACGACGACGTGGCGCTGCTCGTCGCCCGCTTCGAGGGGGTCGCCCCGCAGGACGTGGTGCGCTGGAGCCTGCTGATCGAGGATGCCGAGGTGGCCCGGGCCCGCGAGCTGACCCGCCGCCAGCTGTCCGAGTGGGGCCTGGAACACCTCGCGGACGTGGCGGAGTTGCTGGTCAGCGAGCTGGTCACCAATGCGATCAGGGCCGCGTCCTACGAGGTGGAGCTGCGGCTGATGCGCGTGGGCAAGCTGCTGGTGGAGGTGAGCGACGACAACCACAACCTGCCGCAGTTGCGGCGCGCGGAGGCGGACGACGTGACCGGGCGCGGGCTCGGACTGGTGTCGAACCTGTCGCGGCGCTGGGGTACCAGCCGGAAGGCGGTCGGCAAGGTGGTGTGGTTCGAGCTGCCGCTGCCCTCCTGACGGGGACCGCAAGCGAGCGGCGGGCGGACTGCGGGTCGGAGTGCGGGCGGGACTGCGGGCGCACGGGTAGCTGATATCGTTGCATTTTACAACCTTGCGCCGCCGGCACCCGGCCGCGGCCGCCCCGGCAGGAGTGTGACCGCGATGTCCGCAGCAGCGACCCCCGCCCCGCCGGCCGAGACCACCGCCTCGCTCGAGGTGATCCAGCGCGAGCTGACCGCGTTCGCCCGGCGCGCCCGCGCCACCGCCGCCCGCATGCACCCCGAACTGTCCCTGGTCGCGTACACCATCCTCGCGCACCTGGAGGAGCAGCAGGGCTGCCGGGCCACCGACCTCGCCGCGCACTACCTGCTGGACAAGTCGACGGTCAGCCGCCAGGTGGCGGCCCTGGAGCGGGACGGCTTCCTGGAGCGGCGGACCGACCCCACCGACCACCGGGTGCAGGTGCTGCACCTCGCGCCGCGCGGCGTGGCGAGCCTGGCGGCGGCCCGGGTGCGGCGGCAGGAGACGTTCAAGGAGCGGCTCGCCGGGTGGGACCCGGCCGACCTGGAGCGGTTCGCCGCCTACCTGGTGCGCCACAACGAGGACGCCGCGGTACACCCGTGACCTTCCCGGCGCGCACCGTCAGGCAGTGGCGCAGCCACCCGCCTCCTGGTCGCCGTCGAGCGCGGCCGGGTCCGGCTCGGTGCAGGGGACGTCGGGCAGGTAGATCTCGGCCCAGCGGGTGAGTTCGCCCAGCGCGGGCCGGATCGCGAGCCCCGCCTCGGTCAGTCCGTAGCTGACCCGCAGCGGCGGGCCCGGATCGACTTCGCGGACCACCAGTCCGGCGTCCGCGAGTTCGGTCAGCCGGTCGGAGAGCATGCGTTCGCTGATCCGCGGGATGGCCCGGCGGATCTCGGCGAAGTACGCGGGGCGGTGTGTGAGCACTGCCACGATCAGCCCGGTCCACCTCTTGCCGAACAACTCGAAAACCCTGGTCAGCGCGACATCCACGCCTCGACAGGGGGCACCCGGGCGCACCTGCTGTCCCCGTTCCATGGCCACAGCGTACTCCGTCACACCCCTAGCGCTGCAAAAAAGTAAGTCTCTGTGTTAAAAATAGCTACGTACGAACTTGCGGCACCGCTGACATCGGAGAACGTCATCAGCCCACCGAGCGCGGCGCCGATCCCAACCCTTATCCCTTGATGACGAAGAGGCTTCACCATGGCCACGCTGCTGCACATCGACTCGTCCGCCTTCCACGACACCTCCGTCTCCCGCGAGGTCACCGCGACCTTCCGCAAGGAGTGGGAGAGCCAGCACCCCGGCGGCACCGTGATCTACCGCGACCTGGCCGCCGCGCCGGTGCCGCACCTGACCGCGGACGGCATCATCGGCACCAACGTGCCGGCCGAGTCGCGCACCCCCGAGCAGGCCGCCGCGGTCGCCCTGCGCGAGGAGCTGGCCGACGAGCTGGAGCGCGCGGACGCGATCCTCATCGGCACCCCGATGTACAACTTCACGATCCCCTCGACCCTCAAGGCGTGGCTGGACCAGGTCATCGTGGTCGGGCGGACCGCGGGCGAGGGCGGCTCGGTCGCCGGCAAGCCCGTCACCGTCGTGACCGCGCGCGGCGGCGGCTACGGCCCCGGCACCCCGCGCGAGAGCTTCGAGTTCGCGGCGACCTACCTGGAGAAGGTGCTCACCGGGATGCTGTCGCTGGAGGTCCACTTCGTGATCCCCGAGCTGACGCTCGCCCGCGTCAACCCGGCGATGGCCTCCCTGATCGACGCCGCGGACGCCTCGAAGGCGAAGGCGCACGAGGACGCGGCGGAGAAAGCCAAGACGCTCGCCGCGCGCTTCGCCGCCTGAGGGCGACCGCCCAAGGGACCCGCACAAGGGATGCCGACAAGGCAACACCCGTAAGACAACGCGTGCCACCCACGCCAACGGGGCCGCGGCCACCCGTCGTTCGCACGACAGGCGGCCGCGGCCCCGCGGCCTGCTCGCGCCGGACGCGACCAGCGGACTACGTCAGAGGTTGACCCCGAAGTCCTGGGCGATGCCGCGCAGGCCGGAGGCGTACCCCTGGCCCACCGCGCGGAACTTCCACTCCGCGCCGTTGCGGTACAGCTCGCCGAAGACCATCGCGGTCTCGGTCGAGGCGTCCTCGGTCAGGTCGTAGCGGGCGATCTCCGCGCCGCCCGCCTGGTTGACCACGCGGATGAACGCGTTGCGGACCTGGCCGAAGCTCTGCTGCCGGGTCTCGCCCTCGTAGATCGAGACCGGGAAGACGATCTTGTCGACCTCGGCCGGCACGCCGGCCAGGTTGACCTTGATCGACTCGTCGTCGCCCTCGCCCTCACCGGTGAGGTTGTCACCGGTGTGCTCGACGGAGCCGTCCGGGCTCTTGAGGTTGTTGAAGAAGACGAAGTGCTTGTCCGACACGACCTTGCCGGAGGCGTCGAGCAGCAGCGCACTCGCGTCGAGGTCGAAGTCGCTGCCGGTGGTGGTCCTCACGTCCCACCCGAGGCCGACGGTGACCGCCGTGAGTCCGGGGGCCTCCTTCGTCAGCGAGACATTGCCGCCCTTGGAGAGGCTGACACCCATGCTGGATCTCCCTGCTCGGTTCGGCGCGGGCCACGCCGCTTGACGATTCCTTTGCCCAACGGATTCAACGCACACCACCCTGCCCGGGTTCCCGCCCGGCTGCCACCGCGACCCGCACGCAGAACAGGGCGGCATCGAAGAACGATGCCGCCCTGTCCGGGTCCTGCCTGGAAACACCGGGTGCTTCCGCTGGTGCGCGAGGGGGGAGTTGAACCCCCACGCCCTTTCGGGCACTGGAACCTGAATCCAGCGCGTCTGCCTATTCCGCCACCCGCGCATGGGTGCCGCCGTTGGGCTTCTCACCTGGACTTCGACCGGTAGGTCTTGCTGGTGGGAACCCCGTCCGACATGCAGAAGATTAGCACGCCGCAAGCCGTGCGTTCACATCCGTTTCCCGCGGTGCCCGGCGGGCGGCACGCGGGGGCGTGGCGGTGCGGGACACTGGGGACACTGGTGGGGACGGCCCGCACCCGGGGCCGGTCCGGAGCCGCGCACAGCGGCCCCAACTACCATCGCTGTGGGTGGGAGGAGCGCAGGCGCGGCGCGGTGTGAGGGTGGACACTGCCCACCCGGTCAAGATCGGGGAACCACGGGTTTTTCCCACGCGTGGATACGATCAGTAAGCAGTATCGGAATCGAGCCGACGGACGATCCGGAGGAGGGAGGTGCCCGGTGGGTGTGCTGAAGCGTTTCGAACAGCGGCTTGAGGGCATGGTGAACGGCACCTTCGCCAAGGTCTTCAAGAGCGAGGTGCAGCCCGTGGAGATCGCGGGTGCGCTACAGCGTGAGTGCGACAACAACGCGACGATCTGGAACCGCGACCGCACCGTGGTGCCGAACGACTTCATCGTCGAGCTGAGCGCTCCCGACTACGAGCGGCTGAGCCCGTACGCGGTCCAACTCGGCGACGAACTGGCCGGCATGGTCAAGGACTACGCCAAGCAGCAGCGCTACACGTTCATGGGCACCATCAAGGTGCACCTGGAGCGGGCCGACGACCTGGACACCGGGCTGTACCGGGTGCGCAGCCGCACCCTGGCGTCCAGCGAGTCCCAGCACCCGCAGTCGCACCAGCCCCAGCGCCCGCCCGCGCCGCACGCCCCGCACGGCCACCAGCCGCCGCCCGCGCGCCCGCAGCAGTCCTACCAGGCGCCGGCCCCGCCGCCGTACCAGCAGCGCCCCGAGCGCCCCGCGCCCGACCGGCACGCCGCACCGCCGCGCCCGGCCGGCCTGCCCCCGATGCCGGCCGCCCCGCCGCCGGGCGGCGGCGCTCCGGTGACGCGGCTGCCCGGCACCGGCGTGCCCGCGGGCTCGCCGGCGGCGAGCGTCCGGCGCTGGGTGGAGATCAACGGCACCCGCCACCAGATCTCCCGCGGCAGCCTCGTGCTGGGCCGCTCCACCGAGGCCGACGTCCGGGTGGACGATCCGGGCGTATCGCGCAAGCACTGCGAAATCCGGGTCGGCACCCCCTCCGTCGTCCAGGACCTCGGGTCGACAAACGGCATCGTGGTGGACGGACAGCACACCCAGCGCGCTACGCTCCGCGACGGCTCCCGCATTGTCGTGGGGAGCACCACCATCGTGTACAGGCAAGCCGAAGGGTGAAGCGGGGGCAATGTCAGAGCTGACCCTGACGGTCATGCGGTTGGGTTTCCTCGCCGTGCTGTGGCTGTTCGTCATCGTCGCGGTCCAGGTCATCCGCAGCGACCTGTTCGGGACCCGGGTGACCCAGCGCGCCTCGCGCCGGGCCGACGACCGGTCCCGCCCGCCGCAGCAGCGCCAGCAGCAGGCGCCGCCGCCCCGCCAGCAGCCGCAGAACAACCGCCAGCGGCGCGGCGCCCCCACCAAACTGGTGGTCGCCGAGGGCTCGTTGGCGGGCACCACGGTGGCGCTCCAGGGCCAGACGATCACCCTGGGCCGGGCACATGACTCGACGATTGTGCTCGATGACGACTACGCGTCCAGCAGGCATGCCAGGATCTACCCGGACACCGACGGCCAGTGGATCGTCGAGGACCTGGGCTCCACCAACGGCACCTACATGGACCGCAACCGGTTGACCACGCCCACCCCGGTCCCGCTGGGCGCGCCGATCCGCATCGGCAAGACCGTCATCGAGCTGCGGAAGTAGTCGCACAATGGGGCAGCGAAGCCACGACGCGCGAGCGAGAGGGTGGGCAGCGTGCGGATGTACCCGGAACCGACGGGGGAGGTACGCATGTCGTTGAGCCTGCGTTTCGCCGCCGGTTCGCACAAGGGCATGATCCGCGAGGGGAACGAGGACTCCGGCTACGCCGGCCCCCGTCTGCTCGCGATCGCCGACGGCATGGGCGGCCAGGCCGCCGGCGAGGTCGCCTCCTCCGAGGTGATCTCCACCATCGTCACGCTCGACGACGACATCCCCGGCTCCGACATCCTCACCTCCCTCGGCACCGCGGTGCAGCGGGCCAACGACCAGCTGCTGCACATGGTCGAGGAGGACCCCCAGCTGGAGGGGATGGGCACCACGCTCACCGCCCTGCTGTGGACCGGGCAGCGGCTCGGGCTGGTGCACGTCGGCGACTCCCGCGCCTACCTGCTGCGGGACGGTGTGCTCACCCAGATCACCCAGGACCACACCTGGGTGCAGCGGCTGGTGGACGAGGGCCGGATCACCGAGGAAGAGGCCACCACGCACCCGCAGCGCTCGCTGCTGATGCGCGCGCTGGGCAGCGGCGAGCGGGTCGAGCCCGACCTGTCCATCCGCGAGGTGCGGGTCGGCGACCGCTACCTGATCTGCTCCGACGGGCTGTCCGGGGTGGTCAGCCACCAGACCATGGAGGACACCCTCGGCGGCTACCAGGCCCCGCACGAGACCGTGCAGGAGCTGATCCAGCTCGCGCTGCGCGGCGGCGGCCCGGACAACATCACCTGCATCGTCGCCGACGTGCTCGACACCGACGACGGCGACACCCAGGCCGCGCAGCTCAACGACACCCCGGTGGTGGTCGGCGCGGTCGCCGAACACCAGTCGCAGCCCCACGACCCGCGGCACCTGGACACCCCGGCCGGCCGCGCCTCGGAGCTGGGCCGCACCCCGCACCAGGCCGGGCCCACCGGCACCTTCGGGCCGCCCGGCAGCGGCGACCCGGTGCCCGGCACCCCGCCCGGCTCCTTCGGCGCCTACGACGGCGACCTCGACAAGCCCGCCCGGCGCAAGTGGCCCAAGCGCACCCTGATCAGCGTCGTGGTGCTGGCGGTCGTGGCCGGCGGGCTGTACGGGGCGTACTCCTGGACCCAGAACCAGTACTACGTGGGCGCCAAGGGCGACCACGTCGCCGTCTACCAGGGCATCAACCAGAAACTCGTGGGCCTGAGCCTGTCCAAGGTGCACCGCGACCGCTCGGACATCCCGCTGAAGTACCTGCCGTCCTACCAGCGCAAGCAGGTGCAGGACACCATCGCCACCAGCAGCCTGGGGCAGGCGGACGACAAGGCGGACGAGCTGGCCCAGCAGGCCGAGGTCTGCAAGAAAGTCGCCACCGCCACCAGCCTGGCCGACAAGGCCAAGGACGCGACGAAGAACGCCGAGAACTCGGTCGGCTCCGGCAGCGCCGAGGGGACCAAGGGCGGGAAGAAGATCACCACCACCCCGACCCCCTCCCCGAGCGCCTCCCTGACGCCGGACGAGAAGAAGCTGGCCGGCGAGTGCAGCACGGACACGGACACGGGCCAGCAGTAGTGCCGGCACCGGGAGCAGCAGGAAGGTTCGGCTCGTCATGAGCGCCAGCAACACCACGACGATCACGTCGATCGGCGCGCCCAACCGCCGCAACACCGAACTGGTCATGCTGCTCTTCGCGGTGGCGATCCCCGTCTTCGCGTACGCCGACGCCGGGCTCGCCAAGCACGGCTCCGTGCCGGCGGGCCTGGCGGAGTACGGCCTCGGCCTGGGCTGCATCGCGGGCATAGCGCACCTGCTCGTCCGCAAGTTCGCGCCCTACGCGGACCCGCTGATGCTGCCGATCGCGACCCTGCTCAACGGCCTCGGGCTGGTGCTGATCTGGCGGCTGGACCAGGAACCGTCCATCACCACCCCCCAGCTCGGCGGCGCGATGGCCCCCAAGCAGCTGATGTGGTCCGCGCTCGGGGTGGCGCTCTTCGCCCTGGTGCTGGTCTTCCTCAAGGACCACCGCATCCTCCAGCGCTACACGTACATCTCGATGATCGTGGCGCTGGCCCTGCTGATCTCGCCGATCTTCTTCCCCGCGGTCTACGGCGCCCGGATCTGGGTCACCATCCCCGGCGTCGGCTCGCTCCAGCCGGGTGAGTTCGCCAAGATCGTCATCGCGGTCTTCTTCGCCGGCTACCTGATGGTCAAGCGCGACGCCCTCGCGCTCGCCTCCCGCCGCTTCATGGGCCTGTACCTGCCGCGCGGCCGCGACCTCGGCCCGATCCTGGTGATCTGGCTGTTCAGCCTGCTGATCCTGGTCTTCGAGACCGACCTCGGCACCTCGCTGCTCTTCTTCGGCCTCTTCGTGATCATGCTCTACGTGGCCACCGAGCGGACCAGCTGGATCGTCTTCGGCCTGCTGCTCAGCGCGGGCGGCGCGGTGATGGTCGGCACCACCGAGGCGCACGTCAAGGTCCGCGTCCACGAGTGGCTGCACCCGCTCGCCCTCCAGAACGGCGGCGTCACCGAGACCGCGCAGTCCCGCTACGCCTTCGGCTCCGGCGGCCTGTTCGGCTCCGGCCTCGGCGAGGGCTACAGCCGGCTGATCGGCGGCATCGCCCCGAAGAGCGACTACATCCTCGCCACCGTCGGCGAGGAACTGGGCCTGGCCGGCGTGATGGCCATCCTGCTGCTGTACGGGCTGCTGATCGAGCGCGGCATGCGGACCGCGCTGGCAGCCCGCGACCCGTTCGGCAAGCTGCTCGCGGTCGGCCTGTCCGGCGGCTTCGCGCTCCAGGTCTTCGTGGTCGCCGGCGGCGTCACCGGGCTCATCCCGCTGACCGGTATGACCATGCCCTTCCTCGCCCAGGGCGGCTCCTCCGTGATCGCCAACTGGGCGCTGGTCGCGCTCCTGCTCAGGATCAGCGACACCGCGCGGCGCCCGGCGCCGAGCCCCGCGCCCTCCCCCGACTCCGAAGCGACCCAGGTGGTGCGCAGCCAGTGAACAAGCCCCTGCGACGGGTCGCGGTCTTCTGCGGTCTCCTCGTCCTCGCCCTGCTCGTGCGCGTGAACTACGTGCAGTACGTCCAGGCGGGCCAGCTCTCCAGCGACCCGAACAACCGGCGGGTGGCGATCAACCAGTTCGCCCAGCCGCGCGGCGACATCATCGTGGACGGCAAGGCGATCACCGGCCACACCACGACCACCGGCAGCGACTTCAAGTACAAGCAGACCTTCACCGACGGCCCGATGTGGGCGCCGGTGACCGGGTACGCCTCGCAGGCGTACAGCACCTCGATGCTGGAGGGCGTGGAGGACAAGTTCCTCACCGGCAACGACGACCGGCTCTTCTTCAACCGCACCGTCGACCTGCTCACCGGCAAGCAGAAGCAGGGCGGCAACGTGGTGACCACCCTCAACGCCAAGGCACAGGCCGCCGCGTTCAACGGGCTCGGCAAGAAGAAGGGCGCCGTGGTGGCGCTCGACCCGCGCACCGGCGCGATCCTGGCGATGGCCAGCACCCCGTCGTACGACCCGAACTCCTTCGCGGGCAACTCGCTGACCGACGAGAAGAACTGGAACGCGGTCCAGAAGAAGAGCGACAAGGACGACCCGACGCTGAACCGGGCGCTGCGCCAGACCTACCCGCCCGGCTCGACGTTCAAGCTGGTCACCGCGGCGGCGGCGCTGGAGAGCGGCAAGGTCACCGACATCGACTCCGCCACGGACTCCCCCGACCCGTACATGCTGCCGGGCACCACCACCCCGCTGCCCAACGAGGGCAACATCCCCTGCAAGAACGCCAGCATGCGCAACGCGCTGAAGTACTCGTGCAACAGCGTCTTCGGCAAGCTGGGCAACGAGGTGGGGCTGGACGGGATGGTCTCCGAGGCCGAGAAGTTCGGCTTCAACGAGGAGCAGTTCATCCCGGTCCGCGCGGACGCCAGCAACTTCGACACGAAGATGAGCGACGACCACGTCGCGCAGTCGTCGATCGGCCAGTTCGACACCACCGCCACTCCGTTGCAGATGGCGATGGTGGCCGGCGCGATCGCCAACGACGGCACGCTGATGCAGCCGTACGAGGTGGACAAGCTGGTGGCGCCGAACCTGAGCACCATCTCGCAGACCTCGCCGAAGAAGATGAGCCAGCCGCTGTCGGAGGAGAACGCGAAGAAGCTCCAGTCGATGATGGAGACCGTGGTCAACTCGGGTACCGGCAGCAACGCCAAGATCAGCGGTGTGACGGTCGGCGGCAAGACCGGTACCGCGCAGAACGGCGTCAACAACGAGGGCATCCCCTACGCCTGGTTCGTCTCCTACGCCAAGACCGACCAGGGCTCGCCCGTCGCCGTGGCGGTCGTGGTCGAGGACGCCTCCGCGAAGAGCGACGTCTCCGGTAACGGGTACGCCGCCCCGATCGCCAAGAAGGTCATGGAAGCGGTGCTCGACAAGTGAGAGACACGTCACGTCCGGATCGGGTCGCAGGCAGATACCGGTCGGATATCGGCGGGCCGCCGAGCCCGATGTGCGCGCGGAGCGCCCGGTAGCGTAGGCCCGAGCAGGCATAGGGCACAGGTTCACATGTCGGGTTGAGCTTGCGGGATTGAGGAGAGGGCAGAGCTATGGAAGAGCCGCGTCGCCTCGGCGGCCGGTACGAGCTGGGCTCGGTGCTCGGCCGCGGTGGCATGGCCGAGGTGTACCTCGCCCACGACACCCGGCTCGGCCGCACCGTTGCCGTGAAGACGCTCCGGGTGGATCTCGCCCGCGATCCGTCCTTCCAGGCCCGGTTCCGCCGTGAGGCCCAGTCGGCCGCCTCTCTGAACCACCCCTCCATCGTCGCCGTGTACGACACCGGCGAGGACTACGTCGACGGGGTCTCGATCCCGTACATCGTGATGGAGTACGTCGACGGCTCCACGCTGCGCGAACTGCTGCACTCCGGGCGCAAGCTGCTGCCGGAGCGCTCCCTGGAGATGACCGTCGGCATCCTCCAGGCCCTGGAGTACAGCCACCGGGCCGGCATCGTGCACCGCGACATCAAGCCCGCGAACGTGATGCTCACCCGCACCGGCCAGGTCAAGGTCATGGACTTCGGCATCGCCCGCGCCATGGGCGAGTCCGGCATGACGATGACCCAGACCGCCGCGGTGATCGGCACCGCGCAGTACCTCTCGCCGGAGCAGGCCAAGGGCGAGCAGGTCGACGCCCGGTCCGACCTGTACTCCACCGGCTGCCTGCTGTACGAGCTGCTGACCGTCCGGCCGCCGTTCGTCGGCGACTCGCCGGTCGCGGTGGCCTACCAGCACGTCCGCGAGGAGCCGCAGCCGCCGTCGGTGTACGACCCCGAGGTCACCCCGGCGATGGACGCGATCGTGCTGAAGGCGCTGACCAAGGACCCGGACTACCGCTACCAGTCGGCCGACGAGATGCGGGCCGACGTCGAGGCGGCACTGGACGGCCAGCCGGTCGGCGCGACCGTCGCGATGGGCGCGGCCGGCTACGGCTACCCGCACCAGTACGGCGACACCGCGGCCACCACGGCGATGCCGCCGCAGACCGACCCGCAGACCTCGATGCTGCCGCCGGCCCGCGACGACGACGGCGGCTACGGCTACGAGGACCGCCCGGACCGGCGCCGGCAGAAGAAGTCGAGCAACACCTCCACGGTGCTGCTGGTCATCGCCGCCGTGCTGGTGCTGATCGGCGCGATCTTCCTCGGCAAGTCGCTGTTCGGCGGGCACGCCAACAACGGCGGCACCGTGCCGGACTTCACCAACGTGTCGCTGACCGACGCCCAGGCGAAGGCGGGGAACGTCGGCATAAAGCTGGTCAAGGGCCCGGCGGTGTACTGCGGGAACGTCGACAAGGACCTGGTCTGCAAGCAGGACCCGGCGGCGGACTCGGCGATCCCGTCGGACAAGACGGTCACCGTGAACCTGTCGAAGGGCGCCGCGCCGGTCGCGGTGCCGGATGTGACCAACGACAAGTTCGACGACGCGAACACCGAGCTGACCAAGCAGGGCTTCCAGGTCCAGCAGAAGTCCGAGACCTCCACCACGGTCGACCCGGGCACGGTCATGAGCCAGGACCCGAAGGGCGGCACCAAGGCCGCCAAGGGCTCGACGATCACCCTGACCGTGGCGGTGGCGCCGAAGAAGGCCACCCCGACGAACGTCAAGGGCGAGTCCTACGACGACGCGGTCAACGCCCTCAAGGCACAGGGCTTCACCAACATCAGCCGGGGCACCGACCAGCCGTCCGACGAGACCCAGCAGGGCGACGTCATCAGCCAGACGCCCGACCCGAGCGCGGGTGAGCAGTCACTGGACACCCAGATCGTGCTGACCGTCTCCTCGGGTCCGGCGCCGACGACCCAGGCGCCGGCGACCATGCCCGACCTCGCCGGCAAGAACGTGGGCGACGCCAAGGCGGCGCTCCAGGCGCTGAACCTCAACCTCCAGATCAACGCGGTCAACATGCAGGGCGGCGGCCAGGCCAACGACAACGCCAAGGTCCTCCAGACGGACCCGCAGGCCGGCACCCAGCTCCAGGAGGGTCAGACGATCACGCTGACCGCGATCGGCGGCAACGGCTTCGGCCAGTAGGCCGCCGCTCCTCCGCCCGCGCCGCCCGGCACCCCGCGCCCCGCCGCCGGAGCTACTTCAGCTCCGGCGGCGGGGTGCGCTGTGCGTCGACCTTCTCGGTGCGGACCAGCTGGCCCCACACCACGTAGCGGTAGAGCGAGGTGTAGACGGGCGTGCAGGTGGTGAGGGTGATGTAGCGGCCCGGCGTCTTCTTGCCGGACTCCTTCGGGACCTGGTCGGTCACCGCGACGTCGTACTTCGAGGTCTGGTCGAGGACCTTGTAGACCTTGTAGACGTACCAGGTGTCCTTGGACTCGAAGACGATCGGGTCGCCGGTGTGGATCTTGTCGATGTTGTGGAACTTCGCGCCGTGGCCGTCGCGGTGCGCGGCGACGGTGAAGTTGCCGGTGCTGTCCCAGGGCATCGCCGCCGGGGTGGGCTTGGTGTAGTAGCCGGCCACCCCCTCGTTGAGCACGTTGGTGGAGGTGCCCTTCTTCACCAGTACCTCGTAGTTCCGGCCCATCGCGGGCACGTGCAGGAAGCCGATGCCGTCCTTGGTGTCCAGGCCGCGCGGGGCGCTGTTGCCGCCGCCCGACGGCGTCTGGGCCCACTCCTGGCGGACCTTCGCGGCCTCCTTGCGGGCGTGCCGGTCGGCGACGACGTTCGTCCACCACAGCGAGTAGACGACGAACAGCGCGAGGATGAGCCCCACGGTGATGAGGACCTCGCCGACGACGCTGATGACGGCCGCGACACGGCCCCGCCCGGTGCGGTTCTCGGTGGTCACGCTGTTCCGTTCTGTTGTTGTCGCGCCCTCAGCCATTGACGAGCGCGTCGGGTTTGCCCTTGCTGCGCGCCCGCTCCTCGGTCAGTTTGCCCCAGACGATCAGCCGGTTGGTGCTGGTGAACTCGGGCGTGCAGGTGGTGAGCGTGATGTAGCGGCCCGGCCCGGTGAAGCCGGAGCCCGGGGGCACGGGGTCGAGGACGCTGATGTTGCTGGGCGGGGTGGTCGCCAGTGAGCTGGTCACGGTGTAGGTGTAGTACGTCGTGGACGTCTCCACCACCACCTTGTCACCGGGGACGAGGCGGTTGATGTAGCGGAAGGGCTCGCCGTGCGTGTTGCGGTGGGCGGCGACCGCGAAGTTGCCGGTCTTGTCCCAGGGCATCGCGGTGTTGGTCGGCTCGCCGTCGTAGTGGCCGATCATGCCCTTGTTGAGCACCTTCGTGGTGCTGACGCCCTGGGCGATCGGGGCCTTCACGTCCAGCTTGGGGATGTACATGATCGCGAAGCCCTGGCCGGGCGAGAAGGTGCCCGCGTCCCGGCTGCCGTCACCGGTGCTGTTGTCCCACTGCTGCTCCAGGTTGTGCGACGCGCTGTTGGCCTGCGCGTGCGCCCGTACGTTGGTCCACCACAGCTGGTAGGTGACGAACAGCAGCATCACGACGCCGACGGTGATGAACAGTTCGCCGACGATCCGGCTGATCACCACTGCGGGGCTGTCCTTGGCAGCCTTCGCGGCCCGGCGGGCCTCGACCCGGCTCAGCGGCGCGGCCGGCTGCTCGCCGTCGGCCGCGGGGGCGGGCGCTGCGGCGGCGCCGCGGCCCCGGGCGCGGTGGCCGCCGCGGGCGGCCGCCTTGCGCCGGGCGGCGCGGCCGCCCTCGGCAGGGGCCGGCCCGGGGGTGGGTGCCGCGGCGGGGGTAACGGCCGCGGCGGGGGCCCCGGCCTGGGCCGCCTCAGCCGCCTGGGCCGCCTCGATGGGCACGGTGTCGGTGAACTGGGGAAGCTGCGCGGTCTCGTCGGGCGCCGGCCCGGATGCCCTCGGCTCGGGCGAAGGCACGGCGGCCGCGGGAGCGGCAGGGGCCGGCGCCGTGCCAGGCGTCGTGCCGGGTGCCATGACGGGCCCTGGGGCCGGGGCAGGTGCCGGGCCGGGCGCGGTCACGGGTGGCGGCGCCATCGGCGGGGGCGCGCTCGCCGGCTCCGGCTGCTGCGGGGCCCGCCCCGGCGCGCGGAACCACGGCGAGCCCGGCGCGGGGCCTTGCGGCGGGCCCTGCGTCGGGCCCTGCTGCGGGCCAGGGGGCGCAGCACGGTGCGCGGGCCCCTGCGGGGCGCCCTGCGGCGGGCCCTGCTGAGGTGTGCTGCCGCCCGCCGGGGCCCGGCCGGGCAGCGGGTCGTTCAGCGGGTCCGCGAGCTGTCCGACGGCGACCTCGAACTGCCCGGTGTCCTCGTACGACATCGGGCCGTCGGAGTGTCGCTCCGGCCGGAGCGTGGTCACCTCGCGGCCCCCGCGGCCGGGGTGCCCGTCCCGACCACCGGGGCCAGTCCGTGCGAGCGGGCCACCGCTCCCGGTTCGCCGCACTCGGCCAGCCAGTTGGCGAGCATGCGGTGCCCCCACTCGGTGAGCACCGACTCCGGATGGAACTGCACCCCTTCGACGGCGGCTTCGCGGTGCCGGAGCCCCATGACGATCCCGTCCTCCGTCCAGGCGGTCACCCGCAACTCGTCCGGGAGTGTGTCCCGTTCGACCGCGAGCGAGTGGTAGCGGGTGGCGGTGAAGGGCGAGGGGAGCCCGGCGAAGACTCCGGAGCCCTCGTGCAGCACCGCCGAGGTCTTGCCGTGCAGCAGTTCCGGCGCGCGGCCGACGACCCCGCCGTAGGCCACCGCCATGGACTGCACACCCAGGCAGACGCCGAAGACGGGTACGCCGGTTTCCGCGCAGTGCCGGACCATGTCCACGCACACCCCGGCCTCTTCGGGGGTGCCGGGGCCGGGGGAGAGCAGCACCCCGTCGAACCCCTCGTCGGCGTGCGCGAGTCCGACCTCGTCGTTGCGCAGCACCTCGCACTCGGCGCCGAGTTGGTAGAGGTACTGGACCAGGTTGAAGACGAAGGAGTCGTAGTTGTCGACCACGAGGATGCGTGCGCTCATCGGAAGGCGGCCACTCCGTGCTGGACTGAGGTCATCCCGTTGTCGACGGTGACGTCGTTGAACGGCAGCAGCGGCTCCGCCCACGGGAACACGTACTGGAAGAGGATGTAGACGACCGCGAGGACCAGCACGAGTGAGATCAACGCCCTCACCCACACGTTGCCCGGCAGATGTCGCCAGATCCAGCCGTACATGCGGTGCCTTCCTTCCGGGTCCCCGCAACAGGGTAAAGGGAGATCGGCGACCAAGGGACGTCCATGGGACAAAGCTTCGGCATGGGATCGGGCCGCGCGCACGGGATGCCGGGGGCCGGCGGCGGGGCGGCTCACTGCTGGTCCACAGGCGTCGCATAGCGCAGGTCCACCGACCCGGTGTAGCCGGGCAGGGTGGTGCGGCCGGACGCCGCCACCTTCCAGCCGAGTCCGTACGCCCGCACGTACTGGAGGTAGTTGCGGATCGCCGGGCTGGCGTCGAGGGCCTTGCGCAGCCGGCTCTGGTCGCCGACCGCGGTGATCCGGTAGGGCGGGGAGTACACCCGGCCCTGGAGGATGAGGGTATTGCCGACGCAGCGGACCGCGCTGGTCGCGATCAGCCGCTGGTCCATGACGCGGATGCCCCGGGCGCCGCCCTGCCACAGCGCGTTGACCACCGCCTGGAGGTCCTGCTGGTGGATGACCAGGTCGTTCGGCTGCGGGTCGGGCACGCCGGGCACCAGCGCGGTGGCGTTCGGCGGGGCGTCGTCGAGGGTGACCTGGAGCGCCGGGCCGGTCAGCGGCGCGGTGCCGGCCGCCTTGCCGAGGGCGTCGATCCGGGCCCGGTCGGCGGCGCTGAGGCCACTGCCCTGCCGGGTCAGGCCGTCCACGTCGGAGCGGACCCCGGCGAGCTGCCGCTCCAGCTTCTCGTTCTGCGCGTTCTTCGCCCGGATGTTGTCCGACAGCTTCGGCAGCGGGTCGTCGCTGCGGATGTCCACACCCTTGGCGGTGTCGAAGCTCGTCCAGAAGATCAGCCCGGCCAGCGCGAAGACGCCCGCGCTCAGTGCGCGCAGCGCTACCGTGCGGGAGGTCCCGCGGGATGTCCCACGAGATGTAGGGGCTGGGGAGGTGCCACCGGCTCCGGTCACCAAATACCCTTCTCCTTACAACCCAAGGGAAGCACTACGCTAACGGACGTCCGGGAGCGGCACCGCCTCCCACCGCCCCTCACCCGCCGGGCTGACCCCACAGAACCGCGCGGTCACGCAGCGCATCGACAGGAGTTCTCTCGTGCCGAAGTCACGGATTCGCAAGAAGGCGGACTTCACCCCGCCCCCCAGCAAGAACGCCGGAGCGATAAAGCTCAGCAACCGCGGCTGGGTGGCGCCGCTGATGCTGGCGTTCTTCGTCGTCGGGCTGGCCTGGATCGTCCTGTTCTACGTGACCCGCGGCGACCTTCCGGTGGACGCGTTCGGCAACTGGAACATCGTGGTCGGCTTCGGCTTCATCGCCGGCGGCTTCGTCGTCTCCACCCAGTGGAAGTAGCACATCGACACGGTGGAAGCAGCACGTCGGGCATGGTCCCCCGCACTTGTCCACACGGTTATCCACAGTGGGGAAAAGGTCGGAAGATCTGTGGATAACCTCTACGGAGTTGACGCCGGTACGACCGGTGGTCGCCACGGCGGCCACCGGTCTTTCGTCGATCGGGCCGGGAAAACCCGGTCGAACCGGACCACGTGACGTCGTGCACACGGGTTGTGCACAACATGGCGGAAGTTCTTCACAGGTGCGGTCCCGCTGTGGATAACGTCGGATCAACGCCAGGGACACGGGCCGGTGCGGCGGTCAGGGCGTGACTTGCGCCACAGCCACGCCGATGAGCGCGACCGAGGCCAGCAGCACCGCCGCCGTGGACCCCCACTGCACCAGCGACCGCCGCTCCCGCGGCGCGTAGAGCATCCCTATGGCCACCAGCGTCCCGGCCACCAGACCGCCGACGTGCGCCTGCCAGCTCACCCCGCTCCAGGTGAAGCTGAAGAGGATGTTCAGGCCGAGCAGGATCAGGATCGGCCGCATGTCGTAGTTGGCCCGCCGCATGTACACCGCGGTCGCGCCGAACAGCCCGAAGATCGCCCCCGAGGCGCCGATGGTCAGCGCGTCCGGCGCGAGCAGCAGCACCGCGGCGCTCGCCCCCAGCGCGGAGACCAGGTACAGCGCGATGTAGTGCAGCCGCCCGAGCCGCTGCTCCAGCGGGGCGCCGATCCACCACAGCGTCAGCATGTTGAAGCCGATGTGCAGCGGGTTGGTGCGCTCGTGCAGGAACGCCGAGGTGATCACCCGGTACCACTGGCCGTCGGCCGCGCCGCCGCAGACATGGTGGCCGAACTGGTCGTGCAGGCACACCGCGTACAGCCCGTAGTCCGAAGCGACCTTGCCGGTGGCGCCCCCGCCGGCCGCCAACTCCACCAGCCACACCGCGACGTTGACCGCGATGAGGATCTTGGTGACCAGGAACGGGTCGCCCCGGCCGACCCGGCTGCCGGTCACGGTACGGGGCTGGGAGACGTGGCGCGGGGCGCCCGGACCCGCCTGGTGGGACTGGGCCACGCACTCCGGGCACTGGAAGCCGACCGAGGCGCTGACCATGCACGCGGTGCAGATCGGCCGCTCGCACCGGGTGCAGCGGATGCCGGTCTCCCGGTCGGGATGCCGATAGCAGCAGACCGGCTGGTCCATGACGTCCACTCCCTGATGACACCCGACGACACCCTGCGCGCCTGTGCGCGCGCCCTGTGCGGGCTGTGCACTCGTACGCCCCGCCCTCTGAGTACGTGCGGGCGGGGCGTGGCGTTCCCCGAAGACTACGGGATCGGCGGTCGCGGGCGGGCGGTCAGGAGGTACGGCGCTCGATCAGCACCGTCTCCAGGACCACGTCGCTGAGCGGGCGGTTGGTGTGCGGGTTGGTCGGGGTGCCGACGATGCCGTCCACCACCTTCCGACTGGCGTCGTCGGCGACCTCGCCGAAGATGGTGTGCTTGCGGGTGAGCCAGGTGGTCGGTGCCACGGTGACGAAGAACTGCGAGCCGTTGGTGCCCGGCCCGGCGTTCGCCATCGCCAGCAGGTAGGGCCGGTCGAAGGCCAGGTCGGGGTGGAACTCGTCGGCGAACTCGTAGCCCGGGCCGCCGGTGCCGTCGCCCAGCGGGTCGCCGCCCTGGATCATGAAGCCGGACAGGACCCGGTGGAAGACGGTGCCGTCGTAGAGCTTCTCGTGCGACGGGTCACCGGTACGCGGATCGGTCCACTCCCGGGTGCCCTCGGCGAGCCCGACGAAGTTCGCGACCGTCTTGGGGGCGTGGTTCGGCAGCAGCCGGATCACGACGTCTCCGAGGTTGGTCCGCAAGGTGGCGTAGAGCTGCTCGGCCACGTTCTACCTTCCATGATTCTTCGCTGACAAGGGACAAATCCTTGCACGGCCCGGACGGTGCCGTGGGCCCGGTCCCCGGCCCTGCCCGCTGCTGGGGCGGCCGGTACGAGGGGAATCGGGCCGACTGACCCGGATGGCTTGCCGCACATGCCGTACACCGGTCGGCCGGGCATGATTTCGAAGCGGATGGACAGGCGAGGACGGTACGCCACCGAACCACCGAGGAGGAGGTTCCTGTGACCCGCATCGACAGCGTGCGCCACGCGGCCGACGTGACGAAGGACAGCGTGCGGC
Source organism: Actinacidiphila sp. bgisy145 (assembly GCF_057708125.1). NCBI lineage: Bacteria > Bacillati > Actinomycetota > Actinomycetes > Kitasatosporales > Streptomycetaceae > Actinacidiphila > Actinacidiphila sp. bgisy145. The sequence goes on along the minus strand of NZ_JBYIRL010000002.1, from coordinate 295,223 downwards.
ACGCCGCGGAGGTGGCCGCACCGTACGCGGCCGCGGCGAAGGAGAACGCCGTGGTCTACGGCCGGCAGTACGGTCGGCAGGCCGGCGTCTACGGCCGCCAGGCGGGCGCCGTCGCCCGGCAGCAGTACGAGGCCAAGCTCGCGCCCCGGGTCGACCAGGCCCGGGAGCAGGTGTGGGCCGCCATGCCGCCCAAGGCCGCCAACGCCGTGGAGACCGCGACCCGCCGCACCGCGGAGGGCGCGCGGGCCGCCACCGACTACGCCGCCCCGAAGGTGACCACCGCGGTCGCCGCGACCCGCTCCGCGGCCGGTCCGGCCAAGGACGAGGTGGTGCTGCGCGGCGGGGCCGCCCTACAGGCCCTGCGCGGCCAGGTGTCGGCCGGCGACATCGACCGGCTGGTGCGCCGCCGGATGCGGCGCGCGAAGGCCGGGCGGGCCGCCCGCGACGTGGTGCTCGTGGCCGTCTGCTGCGGCGCGGCGCTGGCCGCGTGGAAGTGGTGGAACAAGCAGAACAACCCCGAGTGGCTGGTCGAGCCGTCGGAGCCGACCGACACGGGCGAGCGCTCCCCGATGCCCGGCACCACCACCCTCACCGTGGTGGACCCGCAGTCCGGCTCGCTGAACGGCTCCTCGCCGGACACCGTCGACCACGTCGACGGCTCGCCCGGGGCGGACGAGCTCGACGAGGAGGTGCGGGCCAAGCAGGCGGAGGCGGACCGCAGGCGCGAGAACGGCGAGGGCGGCGGCCACTAGGCCGTGGCCTGGAGCCGCCGCCGGTCCGCCCGCCGCCCGCCACCCACTGCCCGCCCGCCGGCGCGGTCCGCGGCCGGGCTCAGGCCGTCGCCGCGGGTGCCGGCGCGGTCGCGGCGCCGGCCGGGTCGGCGTCCTCCACGTGCTGGTCGAGCACCGCGGGGACGTCCTTCAGGGTGCGCAGCGCGAACAGCGCGCCCGCGAGCATGACCGCCGCGGCGGCCACCACCGTGACGTGCATGCTGCCGGTGAACGCCGCGCGGGCCGCGTCCACCACCTGCCGGCCGGTCGCGCCGCCGAGCTGCCGGCCGGTCTGCACCCCGCCCGCCACGGACTCGCGGGCCGCCGACCGGTGGCCGGCGCCGAGCAGCGCGGGCAGGTGCAGGTCGTTCCGGTAGAGCGTGGTGAGCACCGACCCGAGGATCGCGATGCCGAGCGCGCTGCCCAGCTCCGTGCCGGTCTCCGAGATCGCCGCCGCCGCGCCCACCCGCTTCCTGGGCACGCTCGCCAGGATGGTGTCGGAGGTGACGGCGAAGGTGAAGATGACGCCGAGGCCGTTGACGACCAGCAGCGGCAGCAGGTGCCAGTAGCCGGTGTGCGGGGTGACCCGGACGAAGGCCGCGGTGCTCAGCGACATCAGCAGCAGGCCGAGCGCGACCGTGCGGGCCCGGCCGGCGCGCTGGACCAGGACCGTGGACAGCGGCGCCCCGAAGGCCGCGGACAGCGGCCCCGGCAGCAGCGCGAGTCCCGCCATGAGCGGCGACCAGCCGTGCACGACCTGGAAGTAGAGCGAGCAGGCCAGCGACAGCGTGGACGAGGCGAACAGCGCGACCACGTTCGCGGCCAGGGCGCCGGTGAACGCGGCGTTGCGGAAGAAGCGCAGGTCGAGCAGCGGCTCGGCGAGCCGCCGCTGGCGGCGCAGGAAGGCGGTCAGGGACACCGCGCCGACGGCCGCGGTGATCCACACCGCCGGCTGGTCCACGCCGTCGCGGGCCGCGGTCTTGATCGCGTAGATGATGCCGAGCATCCCGGCGATCGACATCGGCGCGCCGGCCCAGTCCAGCCGCCCGGGGTGCGGGTTCCTGGACTCCGGCAGCACGATCACGCCCGCGACCAGCACCAGCGCCATCAGCGGCACGTTGATGAGGAAGACCGAGCCCCACCAGAAGTGGTCGAGCAGCAGGCCGCCGACGACCGGGCCGAGCGCGAAGCTGGCCGCGCCGACGCCGCTGCTCACCCCGACCGCGGTGGTGCGCTCCCGGGGGTCGGTGAAGGCGTTGCGGACCAGGGAGAGCGTGGAGGGCATGATCGTCGCGCCCGCGACGCCGAGCAGCGCGCGGGCCGCGATCAGCAGGCCGGGGTCGTCGGCGTAGGCGGTGAGCGCGGAGGCGGCGCCGAAGCCGGCCACGCCGAGGAGCAGCAGCCGCTTGCGGCCGATCCGGTCGCCGAGGCTGCCGGCGAAGATCAGCAGCCCGCCGAGGACGAAGCCGTACACGTCGACGATCCACAGCAGTTGCGTCGAGGAGGGGTGGAGCTGGTCGGTGAGGCTCGGCAGCGCGTAGTTCAGGACGCTGTTGTCGATGCCGAGGAGGGCGGCGGCCACGCAGCAGATGGCGAGGACCGCCCAGCGGCGGCCGTCGGCCACGGCGCCGGAGGCGGGGGCGGGAGTTGTCGTCGTCATGGCACCGAGCGTGGGCGGGGGCGCTGACCGCGGGCTGACCGTCGGCGCACCGCGGGCTGACAGCGGGTGTCGGCGCAGGTCGGGGCGGTGCCCCGGAGCGGTGGTCGCGCCCTTCGCGCGGGGGCGGGGGACGGGTCACCCGCCGGTCAGGTACTCCGTGGTCAGGGCGAGCGCGGCGGCCCGGTCCAAGGCGCGGGTGCGCGCGTACGCCTCCTCGTACGGCCCGTCGCCCAGGGCTCTTCGGGCCGCGGCGGCCGTGGCGCGTACGTCGGGTCCGCCGGGCGGCCTGCCGCGCACCGCGTGTGCGGCGCCCAGCAGCAGTGCGGCCCGACGCGGTTCGTCGACCAGCACCGCGAGCCCCGCGGCGGCCACCGCCAGGAGCGCGCCGGACATCGGGAACTCCATGGCACCGCTGCCGCTGTCCGCCGCGGCGGCCCTGAACCGGTCCCGGGCGGCGGCCGCGTCGCCCTCGGCCACCGCGATCCAGCCGAGGGCGCGCAGCGCGGTGGAGCGGATGCCGTCGCTGGAGAACCAGCCGCGCGGGCACTCCAAAAGCGCCTGCTCGCACAGCGCCCGCGCGGTGGCCAGATCGCCGGACAGCCGGGCGGCCTCGCCGAGCCCGACGTGGGCCATCGCCAGCGTCTCCGGCGAGCCGGCCCGGCGGGAGAGCAGCACGGCCCGCTCGCAGTACGCCCGCGCCGCGTCGTACTCCTCCGCGCGCAGGCTGTACGCGGCGTGGTTGCAGAGCAGTTCGGCCATGTCCAGGGCGGAGTCCAGCTCCTGCGCCAGCTCCAGCGCACGGCCCAGCGACGCGAGGGCCTCCGGCAGCCGGCCGTCGTAGTCCGCGAGGTCGGCGAGCACATTGAGGGAGGTGATCATGCCCCAGCGGTCGCCCTCGGCCGTGAAGTACTCCAGAGCGCGGGTGCACTCGCGCCGGGCGGTGGCGGTGTCGGCGTGCGTCATCCACGCCTGGAAGCCGGCGCCGAGGTGGCCGAGCGCGCGGTACCACGGGTCGTCGTGCTCGGCGAGGAACTCCTCCAGCACCGCGACGGTGTCCTCGCTCGCGTCCGGCACACCCGCGAACGGCGCCCACAGCAGCGTGAGGACGGGGAAGCGCCGGGACACCCGGTGCATCCGGTCCACGACGACGGTGGCGGCCGCCACGTGCTCGGCGTAGGCGTCCGGGTCGGAGAGCGCGCCAAGCACCGCCATCACGCACAGGGCGAACTCCTCCTCCATGCCCTCCGGCGGGTGCGGCCCGAGCGCCGCGAGCACCTGCCGGGCGGCCGCGACCCCCTCGTCCCGCACCCCGCGCAGCAGCCAGTACGACGACAGGGCCGCGACCAGCCGCATCGTGGCGGTGGTGTCCCCGGCAGCCTGGGCGCGGTGCAGGGCCGCCCGGAAGTTGTCGTTGTCCTCGGCGTACCGCGCCAGCCACTCCACCTGCTCGGCGCGGCGCAGGTGCGGGTCCGCGTCGAGCGCGAAGCGCAGGAAGTGCGCGATGTGGGCGCGCTGGGTGCGGTCGGTCTCGCCCGCCTCGGCCAGCCGCTCGGCGCCGTACGCGCGGATCGACTCCAGCACGCGGTAGCGGACCCGGCCGGACACGTCCGGCTGCTGGGCGACGACGAGGGACTTCTCCACGAGCGCGGCGACCAGGTCCAGCACGTCGTCGGGGTCGATGCGGTCCGCGCCGGCGGGGTCGCCATGGGCCGGTTCCGGGTCGGCGCAGACCGCCTCCGCGGCATCCAGGGTCCAGCCGCCCGCGAACACCGAGGCGCGCCGCAGCACCGCCCGCTCGTCCGCGGGCAGCAGCTCCCAGCTCCACTCCACGACGCCGCGCAGGGTGCGCTGGCGCGGCTGGGCGGTGCGGCTGCCGCGGGACAGCAGCCGGAAGAGCGCGTCCGGCCGTATGCCGAGGCTGTACGGGACCACGTCGCCGTCGCGGTCGGGGAGCGCACCGAGCCGGGCGGCGATGTCCACGACCGACAGCGAGCGCAGCCGGGCCGCGGCGAGCTCGATCGCCAGCGGCAGCCCGTCCAGGGCGGTGCACAGCCGCAGCACGGCGTCCGCGCTCGCCGGGTCGGCGACCGGGTCGAAGTCGGGGCGCACGGCGGTGGCCCGTTCGACGAAGAGGCGTACGGCGGGGGAGGCCAGCGCTCCTTCCCGGTCCGTGCCGGGCTGCGGCAGGGGCAGGGTCGGCACCGGGCACAGCACCTCGCCGTCGATGCCGAGCGCTTCGCGGCTGGTGGCGAGGACCCGCAGCAGCGGCAGCCCGGCGAGGAGGCGCTCGGTGAAGTAGGCGGCTTCGGTGACGACGTGCTCGCAGTTGTCCAGGACCAGCAGCAGCGGGCGGTCGGCGAGGGCGGCCGTGATCCGGGACAGCGGGTCCGGCGCGGCGGCGCCCGGGCCGGACGTCGGCAGCAGCCCGCCCTCGCGGAGCCCGAGGCCGCCGAGGACGGCCCGTGCCAGGGCGGCGCCGTCGTCGAGCCCGGCCAGCTCCACGAACCGCACGCCGTCCGGGTGGCGGCGGGCCGCCTCCACCGCGAGCCGGGTCTTCCCAGCGCCGCCCGGGCCGATCAGCGTGACGAGCCGGCCATGCGCCAACTGCTCGCCGATCCGGGCGATCTCCTCCTCGCGGCCGATGAAGCTGGTGAGCCGGGCGGGAAGTTCGTGGTGCTCCGGAGGCTCGGGACGCTCCGGATACTCCGGATGTTCACGGCGGGCGTGCGGCGCTGTTCCACGTGGAACATGCGCCTCCACGCGTGTTTCACGTGGAACATGCGCGGTTGTCCGGGGCGGTACGGGTGCGGGCCCGGCTGCGGCTGCGCCCGGCCCCTCCCGCTCCTCCCGCGTCCGCGGCCTGTCCGATATCAGCGACGGGTCTCCGCGCAGCACCGCGAGGTGGACCGCGGACAGCTCCGGGCCCGGGTCGGCGCCCAGCGCGTCGGCCAACTCCCGCCGGGCCGCCTCGTACGCCGCCAGTGCCTCGGCCTGCCGCCCGCTGCCGTACAGCGCCCGCATCAACTGGCCGCGCAGCCGCTCCCGCAGGGGGTGCGCGGCCACCAACTCCCCCAGTTCCGCCACCACATCGCGATGCCGGCCGAGCGCCAGTCCTGCCTCGACCCGGTCCTCCACCGCCCCCAGCCGCAGTTCCTCCCACCGCGCCGCCTGGGCCACCGCGAACGGCGCGTCCCCCACGTCCGCCAGCGCGGGCCCGCGCCACCACCCGAGCGCGTCCGCCAGCAACTCGGCCGCCGCGTCCGGCTGTCCGGCCGCCAGCGCCTCCCGCCCGCGCAGCGCCAGCCGCTCGAACCGGTACGCGTCCACCTGCTCCCGCTCCGCCGCCAGCCGGTACCCCGCCGGGTGCCCCTCCACCGCCACCGGCAGCACCTGCCGCAACCGCGAGATCTGCGACTGCACCGCGTTGGCCGCCCCGGCCGGCGCGCCCGCTCCGTACAGACCGTCGATCAGCCGCTCCGCGGCGACCACCCGCCCCGCCTCCAGCACGAGCAGCGCCAGCACCGCCCGCCGCCGCGGCCCGCCCAACGCGGCCTCGGCGCCGTCGGCCCCGACCGCCCGCGTCGCCCCCAACACCCCGAACATGACCACCCCCCGATTCTGTCCCACCCCCACCCCGACCCCCAGCCCCCGCACCCCACCGCCCGGCCGCCGCACCCGGCCCACACGCCGTCGGCCCCCTCGCCCATCCCGGGTGAGGGGGCCGACGGTCTGCACACACACGAGTGGAGCCTAGGAGATTCGAACTCCTGACATCTGCCTTGCAAAGGCAGCGCTCTACCAACTGAGCTAAGGCCCCGTGTGGCAGACAGCGTACCGGGTGGAGGGGGGCGAGCCGAAACGGGTTGTGGGCGGGATGGGGGGACACACCCTCGCGCCCGGGTGGGCGGCCCTGGCAGAGTCTGGTCCGACGGGATCGAGGTCGGTGAAGAGGGCGGACGGCAGGCGATGGGCGAGGTCTTCGCGGGTCGGTACGAGCTGGTGGACCCGATCGGACGCGGCGGGGTCGGAGCGGTATGGCGGGCGTGGGACCGCCGCAGGCGGCGCTACGTGGCGGCGAAGCTGCTCCAGCAGAGCGACGCCCACGCGCTGCTGCGCTTCGTCCGGGAACAAGCGCTGCGGATCGACCACCCGCACGTGCTGGCCCCGGCGAGCTGGGCCGCGGACGACGACAAGGTGCTGTTCACCATGGACCTGGTGTGCGGCGGTTCGCTGTCGCACCTGGTCGCGGAGTACGGCCCGCTGCCGCCGCGCCTGGTCTGCGTGCTGCTCGACCAGCTGCTCGCCGGGCTGAGCGCGGTGCACGCCGAGGGCGTCATCCACCGGGACATCAAGCCCGCCAACGTCCTGCTGGAGGCGACCGGCACCCGCCCCCCGCACGTACGGCTGTCGGACTTCGGGATCGCGATGCGCAAGGGCGACGCCCGGCTCACCGAGGCCAACTACGTGGTCGGCACGCCCGGCTACTTCGCCCCGGAGCAACTGCTCGGCGCCGAGCCGGACTTCGCGGCGGACCTGTACGCGACCGGGCTCGTCGCGCTCTACCTGCTCGGCGGGCGCAAACCCGACGCCCAGGCGGTTCAGGACCGGTTCCTGGAGATGGGCATGCCCCCGGCGCCGCTGGGCGTGCCGGGCCCGCTGTGGCAGGTGGTCGGCACCCTGCTCCAGCCGGACCCGTACGCGCGGTTCCGTACGGCGACGGGCGCGCGCAAGGCGCTGGCGGCCGCGTCGGAGCTGCTGCCGGAGGACGGGTCCGGCGAGGAACCGGTGGAGATCTTCGACCTGATCGGCCCGCTGCCCGCGGGGTTCGGCCCGGACGGGCCGACCGCGGACCGGGCGGTCACCGCGCCGGCGCCCGCCGGTGCGGCCGTCCCGCCGTCCACTCCCGTCCCGCCGCCACCGGCGCTGCCGCCGGACCAGGACCGCTCGAGCCAGGGGCACCCGGCCGGATACGGTGCGGCGCCCCTGCCGGGCTACCCCGCCCGCCCCACGACGGCCCCCACGCCCATGCCTCCCGCCCCGCCCGCGGCTCCCCCCACGCCACCCGCCACCCCGGTGCCGCCCCCGCAGATGCCCGTCGAGGCCCCTGTGGAGCCCCTGCCCGCCCCGCAGCCGCCCGGCGGGCGCCGCCAGCCCCGCCACGCCGCCCCGACCGCTCACGCGGCCGTGGAGGCCGTCCCGCTGCCCGCGCCCGCCGCTCCGCCGGAGCCCCCGACGCACCCGCCCACCCGCCTGAACCACCCCGCACCGCCGGAACCCTTCCCGGCCCCCGCGACCGCGGCCCCGACTCCGACCCCGCCCCCGGCCCCCGCGACCGCCTCCACCGCGCCGGGCACCACCACCGGCACCGCGGACACCGCCGACACCGCCTCCGCCGCCCTCCCGGCCCGCCGCGCCAAACCCGGCCCCCCGGCGAAGGTCGCGGTGCCGATGCTGGTCCTCGCCCTGCTCTGCTTCGCGATCGGCGTCGTGGCCCTGATGGCCTCCTGAGGCTCAGCCCCTGGCCGGCCGCCGCCGCGCCGCCCCGAACCAGACCGCCAGGACGAGCAGCAGCAGCGTGCCGAGCCCGAACGCCCCGTACGCGACCATGCGCAGCCCCGGGACCGCGGGCGCCCCGCCGGCCGTGCCGGCGGCCGACGGCGCGGTGCCGTCGGCCGAGGCCGCCGCGCGGGCGTCGACGCCGATCCCGGCCGCGCCCGGGTCCCCGGCGTACGGGGGACCGGCCTGCGCCGTACCGGAGACCTGGACGCGCAGTGTGACCGGCACCGCCCCGCTGACCTGCTTGGCCACGTCCGGGTGCACCGTGACCGCGACGTAGTACCACCCCGCGTACCGCACTCGCTGGACCGTGTCGTCGTCCGAGGAGCGGTTCGCGTAGGACACCGTCGGCACCTGCGTGTCGAGCGAGGTCTGCGCGCCGGAGTAGGAGCCGTCGTCGCCGTCGACGTACTGCCGGACCGGGCTGAAGGAGGTCAGCCGGACCCCGGTGTTGACGAAGTTGAGAGAGCTGCCGATCAACGGCGCGCTGGAGAAGTCCGCGAAGACGGTGGCCTGTTGGCCCCAGTCGACCGCCACCTTGTAGAAGCGCGTCTCGCCGGGCAGCACCTGGTCCTTCCAGATGCCGGTCCGCAGCGCGGCCGCGGTCTCGAACGAAGTGCCGCCGCTCGCCGGCTTCGTCGTGCCGGTGGTGAGCGGGGTCGGGGAGGCGGTGGCGGTCACGTCGGGCGGTGCGGACTGCCGGTCGGCGCCCGCCTTGAGCGGCGGTTCCAGGACGTAGCGCAGCTCCAGCGGCCAGGCCGCCTGGTCCGAGCCCGCCTCGGAGGTGCGGTGCACCTGGAGCGTGTACCGGTCGGCGACCTCGCAGGAGCCGTAACCGCCGCTGGCCACGCGCTGCACCGCGGTGCCGACCGGGCGGGCGTCGCCGTCGTCGTCGAAGTGCGCCTCGCGGCTGTCGCACTGCGTCCCGTCGGTGCTGGTGAACTTCAGCTCGATGCCGTCGTTGTAGGCCACCTTCACGCCGGTCGGCGGCAGGGCGAACGCCGAGGCGTAGGCGGAGGAGACCGCGTCCAGGGGGATGGTGTACATCCGCGTCTGGCCGGGCTTGATCGTGTCCTGGTAGGTGGTGCCCGCCTTCAGCACGGGTGCGTCGGCCGTGGTGGCGGCTCCGGTGAGCACGCGGCCCTGCGGCTGCCAGGTGGCCGGGGCGGTCGGCGTGGCCGGGGCGGTGGCGGTGGCACCGGAGGGGGTGGAGGACGCCGAGGACGAGGAGATGTCCGGCGACGTGGTCGTCCCGCCGTCCGCGACCGCCGGGGTCGCCGCGGCGGCCAGCACCACTAAGGCCGCGGCCACGCCGAACGTCGTGCGCTTCATCCCCTGCTCCCGTCCCCTCCGACCGGGGAACCGACCGGGACCGATCGGAGCCGATCAGAGTGCGATGCGCGGCACCGTAGCTGCACCGGCACCGTATCGGAACGGGCGGGAACGGCGAAGGCCCCGGCCGCGCTGTGCGACCGGGGCCCGAAGACCGCCCTCGCGCCTCTCGGCGCGCTGCTCACGGCATCTCACACGTCTGAGCCGGAACCACCCGGGACCGTGTCAGTGGCTTCCGTCCACAGGTCCTGCTCGGCGCGATCCGCCTGGATCTGCCGGTACACGAACAGCCCGGCGACGGCGGCCAGGGCGATCAGGAGAATCTTCTTCATCGCCTGACCCTCCTCCTTCTTGCGTGAGACGAGCTTCTGACCCGCCCGACTATACACAGCGGCCGATACCGAATGGTTACCTGGCATCGAAAACGGGTAGGGCGTCGCGCCACCGCCGAGGCCGGGCCCGACACCCCGCCGGGGAACGACAAAGGCGGCCCGGTCCCTCAGGGACCGAACCGCCTGTCTGCGAGTGGGGCTACCAGGACTTGAACCTGGGGCCTCTTCCTTATCAGGGAAGCGCTCTAACCGTCTGAGCTATAGCCCCGCGCTGCACGGAAAGATTAGCGCACCAGGGGCCGAGCCCCAAAATCGGTTACTCGTCCTCGGCCAGGGTGAGCTCCACGCCGCCCACGAAGTTCGAGGAGAGGTTGTAGATGAAGGCCCCCAGAGTGGCCAGCGCGGTGGCGAGCACCACGTCGATGACCGCGATCACCGTGGTGAACAGCAGCACCCGGGACAGCGACAGGAAGCTCACCAGGTCGAAGCCGCCCTTGCCGCCCTCGGTGGAGGTCGCGTCGCTGATGGTGGAGCCCACGGCGCTGAACACGCCGATGGTGTCGAGCACCATCCACAGCACGGCCACCGCGACGATCGTGCAGATGCCCAGCGCGATCGACAGCAGGAAGCTGACCTTCATCACCGACCACGGGTCGGCCTTGGACACCCGCAGCCGCGCCTTGCGGGTACGCGGCGCCGTACGGGCCGCGGGCCGCGGTCTGCGCACCCCGGCGGCCGCGGCGGACGTCCCGGTGCCACCGGGCGCGTCCGAGGGCCGGGGCGGCGGGTACGCGGCCGGCGGCTGGTGCGGCGACTGACGGGTGTCGGTCACGGTGTATCCCCCCTCCTGCGGACCGCTGCGGTCCGCAGCGCCGGCCGGGCCGGTGCTCCCGGCCGAGCCATGGGCACCGCCCGTGCGGCCGGCGCCATGGGCGCCACCCGTCCTACCGGACCCGCCCGCGGCGCCCATGGCTCCACTCACGGCTTACTCCTCTGCTTCACCGGCCGCGGGGGTCTGACCCGGGGCCGCAGTGTCATGCCCTGTCGTGCTCGTGTCGTCCGCCGCGGCCGCCTGCGCCACCACGCCGTCCTGCTCACCGGACTCCGCGCCTTCCGGCGCCACGCCGTCGGACTCCACGCCGTCCGGATCATCCTCCGCTTCGGCGTTGCGCGCGATACCTACCACCGCGTCCCGCTTGCCGAGGTTGATGAGCTGGACGCCCATGGTGTCACGACCGGTCTCCCTGACCTCGTTGACCCGCGTCCGGATCACGCCACCGCTGAGCGTGATGGCAAGGATCTCATCGGTCTCCTCGACCACCAGCGCACCGACCAGCGAGCCCCGGTCCTCGACGATCTTCGCCGCCTTGATCCCGAGCCCGCCACGCCCCTGCACGCGGTACTCGTCGACCCGCGTGCGCTTGGCGTAGCCGCCGTCTGTGGCGGTGAAGACGAACGTACCGGGCCGCACCACGTTCATGGAGAGGAGTTCGTCACCCGCGCGGAAACTCATCCCCTTCACCCCCGAGGTGGCCCGGCCCATCGGCCGCAGCGCCTCGTCGGTCGCGGTGAAGCGGATGCACTGCGCCTTGCGGCTGACCAGCAACAAGTCGTCCTCGGCGGAGACCAGCTCGGCGCCGATCAGCTCGTCGGACTCGACCGCGGCGCCCTCCTCGGCGGCCCCGGCGTCCCGCAGGTTGATCGCGATCACACCGCCGGAGCGCGGGGAGTCGTAGTCCTTCAGCGCGGTCTTCTTCACCAGGCCGGACTTGGTGGCGAGCACCAGGTACGGCGCCGCTTCGTAGTCCTTGATGGCCAGGATCTGGGCGATCCGCTCGTCCGGCTGGAAGGCCAGCAGGTTCGCCACGTGCTGGCCTCGGGCGTCCCGTCCGGCGTCCGGAAGCTCGTACGCCTTGGCGCGATAGACGCGTCCCTTGTTCGTGAAGAACAGCAGCCATTGGTGCGTGGTTGTGACAAAGAAGTGGTCGACGATGTCGTCCTGCTTCAGCTTGGTGCCCCGCACGCCCTTGCCGCCGCGCTTCTGCGAGCGGTAGTCCTCGGTCTTGGTGCGCTTGACATAGCCGCCGCGGGTGATCGTGACGACGATGTCCTCCTCGGCGATCAGGTCCTCGATGGACATGTCGCCGTCGAAGGGCACCAGCTTGCTGCGCCGGTCGTCGCCGAACTTGTCGACGATGGCCTGGAGTTCCTCGCTGATGATCTGCCGCTGCAACTCGGGCGAGGCGAGGATCGCGTTGTACTCGTTGATCTTCGCCTGGAGCTCGTCGTGCTCGGCGATGATCTTCTGCCGCTCCAGGGCGGCCAGCCGCCGCAGCTGCATCTCCAGGATCGCGTTCGCCTGGATCTCGTCGATCTCCAGCAGGCCCATCAGGCCCTCGCGCGCGGTCTCGACGGTGTCGCTGCGCCGGATCAGCGCGATGACCTCGTCGATCGCGTCGAGCGCCTTGAGCAGGCCGCGCAGGATGTGGGCGCGCTCCTCGGCCTTGCGCAGCCGGAACCGGGTACGCCGGATGATGACCTCGACCTGGTGGTTCACCCAGTTGCGGATGAACGCATCCAGCGAGAGCGTGCGCGGCACCCCGTCGACCAGCGCGAGCATGTTGGCGCCGAAGTTCGACTGGAGGTCGGTGTGCTTGTAGAGGTTGTTGAGCACCACCTTGGCGACGGCGTCGCGCTTGAGCACGATCACCAGCCGCTGGCCGGTGCGCGAGGAGGTCTCGTCGCGGACGTCCGCGATCCCGCCGATCCGGCCGTCCTTCACCAGGTCGGCGATCTTCTGCGCGAGGTTGTCCGGGTTGGTCTGGTACGGCAGCTCGGTGACGACCAGGCACTGCCGGTTCTGGATCTCCTCGACCTCGACGACCGCGCGCATGGTGATCGAGCCGCGCCCGGTGCGGTACGCGTCCTCGATGCCGCGGCGGCCGACCACCAGGGCGCCGGTCGGGAAGTCCGGGCCCTTGATCCGCTCGATCAGCGCGTCGAGCAGCTCCTCGGACGTCGCGTCCGGGTTGGCCAGGAACCACTGGGCGCCGTCGGCGACCTCCCGCAGGTTGTGCGGCGGGATGTTGGTGGCCATGCCGACCGCGATCCCGGCCGAGCCGTTGATCAGCAGGTTCGGGAAGCGGGACGGCAGGACCGTCGGCTCCTGGTTGCGGCCGTCGTAGTTGTCCGTGAAGTCGACGGTCTCCTCGTCGATGTCCCGGACCATCTCCATGGCCAGCGGCGCCATCTTGCACTCGGTGTACCGCATGGCGGCGGCCGGGTCGTTGCCCGGCGAGCCGAAGTTGCCGTTGGAGTCCACCAGCGGCATCCGCATCGACCACGGCTGCGCCAGCCGGACCAGCGCGTCGTAGATCGAGGAGTCGCCGTGCGGGTGGTACGTACCCATGACGTCACCGACGACGCGGGCGCACTTGTAGAAGCCCTTCTCCGGCCGGTAGCCGCCGTCGTACATCGCGTACAGCACCCGGCGGTGCACGGGCTTCAGGCCGTCGCGCACGTCCGGCAGGGCGCGCGAGACGATGACGGACATCGCGTAGTCGAGGTAGCTGCGCTGCATCTCCGTCTCGAGCCCGACGGGCTCGATGCGCAGCCCCCCGGACTCGTTGCGCTCGTCCATCTCGGACGCGGGGAGATCGGGCACGGGAGGGGTGTTGGGGGTCTCGTCGGCCATCGCTGTCTGATAGTCCTTTCACACGGCCGGAAGTCGGGGCCGACTCAGATGTCCAGGAACCGGACGTCCTTGGCGTTGCGCTGGATGAAGGTGCGGCGCGCCTCCACGTCCTCGCCCATGAGCACGGAGAACAGGTCGTCGGCCTGCGCCGCGTCGTCCAGCGTGACCTTGCCGAGCACACGGTGGTCGATGTCCATGGTGGTGACCCGCAGCTCCTCGGCGTTCATCTCGCCGAGGCCCTTGAAGCGCTGGATCGAGTCCTCGCGGATGCGCTTGCCGCTCTGCTTGCCCAGCTCCACCAGCGCGTCGCGCTCGCGGTCGGAGTAGGCGTACTCCCAGTCGTCGCGGCCCCACTTCACCTTGAACAGCGGCGGGCGGGACAGGTACACGTGTCCGGCCTCCACCAGCGGGCGCATGAACCGGAAGAGGAAGGTCAGCAGCAGCGTGTTGATGTGCTGGCCGTCGACGTCGGCGTCCGCCATCAGGATGATCTTGTGATAGCGCAGCTTGTCGATGTCGAAGTCCTCGTGCACACCGGTGCCGAAGGCCGAGATCAGCGCCTGGATCTCCTGGTTCTGCAGGATCTTGTCGATCCTGGCCTTCTCCACGTTGAGGATCTTGCCGCGGATCGGGAGGATCGCCTGGTACTGCGGGTTGCGGCCGGACTTCGCCGAGCCGCCGGCGGAGTCACCCTCGACGATGAAGATCTCGCACTTCGTCGGGTCGTTCGACTGGCAGTCGCTCAGCTTGCCCGGCAGCGACGCGGACTCCAGCAGGCCCTTGCGGCGGGTGAGGTCCCGCGCCTTGCGGGCCGCGACCCGGGCGGTGGCCGCCTGGATCGACTTGCGGATGATGTCCGTGGCCTCGTTGGGGTTGCGGTCCAGCCAGTCGGTGAGGTGCTCGTGCACGACCTTCTGCACGTACGTCTTCGCCTCGGTGTTGCCGAGCTTGGTCTTCGTCTGGCCCTCGAACTGCGGCTCGCCGAGCTTGACCGAGATGATCGCGGTCAGGCCCTCGCGGATGTCCTCGCCGGTGAGGTTGTCGTCCTTCTCCCGCAGCAGCTTCTTCTCCCGCGCGTAGCGGTTGACCAGGCCGGTCAGGGCCGCGCGGAAGCCCTCCTCGTGGGTGCCGCCCTCATGGGTGTGGATCGTGTTCGCGAAGCTGTAGACACCCTCGCTGTACTGGGTGTTCCACTGCATGGCGACCTCGACCGACAGCAGCCGCTCCTTGTCCTCCGCCTCGATGTCGATCACCGTGGGGTGGACCATCTCGCCCTTGCGCGAGTTGAGGTACCGCACGTAGTCGACGATGCCGCCCTCGTAGTAGTACGAGGCAAAGAGCGGCTTGCCCTCCTCGTCCACGTGGTCGGGGCGCTCGTCGGTCAGCGCGATCCGCAGGCCCTTGTTGAGGAACGCCATCTCCTGCAGCCGCCGGGAGAGCGTCTCGAAGGAGTACTCGGTGGTCTCGAAGATGTCCGGGTCGGCCCAGAAGGTGACCGAGGTGCCGGTCTCCTCGGTGGCCTCGCGCTTGGCCAGCGGCGCCGTCGGCACGCCCAGCTTGTAGTCCTGCGTCCAGCGGTACCCGTCGGTGCGGACCTCGACGGCGACGCGCGTCGACAGCGCGTTGACCACCGAGACGCCGACGCCGTGCAGACCGCCGGAGACCGCGTAGCCGCCGCCGCCGAACTTGCCGCCGGCGTGCAGCACGGTCAGCACGACCTCGACGGCCGGCTTGCCCTCCGAGGGGATGATGCCGACCGGGATGCCGCGCCCGTTGTCCACCACGCGCACGCCGCCGTCGGCGAGGATCGTGACGTCGATGGTGTCGGCAAAGCCGGCCATCGCCTCGTCGACCGAGTTGTCCACGACCTCTTGCACGAGGTGGTGCAGGCCCCGCTCACCGGTCGAGCCGATGTACATACCGGGGCGCTTGCGCACCGCCTCGAGTCCCTCCAGCACGGTGATCGCACTGGCGTCGTAGGACTTGTTGGAGTTCTCGTTGGGGTTGCCGGAATCGGCCACGAAGCGCCCTTTCTGGCACAGCACGAGCCGGGTCCCACCGCGGTGGGATCGGCTGCGATGTTCTGACTGTGGTTCGACGGTTCCGCTGGGGTACCCCTGCCGGACTCGCCGGACTGCCAGGGGAGGGCGGTCTCGTACCAGTCTACCGGTAGCGCCGACATGAGTGGGGCTTTGCCGGTACCTGAGTTCCCATGTGCCGACCGAACCCCGCCTCGGCCGACTCCCTACACGCGGCCCCGGTGCCGAAACCGCTCACGAGGGCGTCCAGGGCTTCCGGCTGTCAACCTCCCACTACGCTCAGCAGGGGCATCCGTGCGCCTGCGCGCTCACCCGTACGTGTCACCCGGACCACGGCTGCCGGGCGCGCGCAGCCTGCCGTACGACCGGCTCGGACCGGCCGGTGCCAGCACCTTGATCATCCGCACCGTGCCCTGCCCGAGATCGGCGTTGAGCCGCGCCACCAGCGTCGGCGCGAGCAGCCGCAACTGGGTCGCCCACGCCGTCGAGTCGCACTGCACGGTCAGCACCCGCTCGTCCTCGTCGTACCGCTCCGGCGCGCAGTGCAGCGCCACCTCCGGCCCGACCAGCTGCGGCCAGCGGCCCATCACCCCGCCGACCGCGGCCGGCGCCTCCCAGCCGCGCTCGGTGATCAGCCGGTTGATCGCCGCGCCCAGCGGCAGCGGGTCGCGGCCGTCCGCCCGGGCACCGCTGCGCAGCCCGCCCCGGCGGGCCTGCTTCTTCTGCACCGCCGCCGCGCCCCTGGCCCGCGCCTGCTCCTTCGCCGCCCGCAGCGCCACCCGGGCGAGGTCCACCCCCGAGGCGCCGCCTGCCGCCGGCTGTTCCCCTCCGCCCGGCGCCGCGCCCTCCTGCCGGGGTACGGCTCCGGCGCCGTCCTCCTGCCGGGCCCGTGCCCGCTCGCCCTCGCTCATGCCCGCTGCACCGTTCCGTTCTGCACCGCGAAGCGCGTGCCCGCCAGCACGCCCGGCACGTCGTCGTCGACCGCGGCCGTCACCAGCACCTGCTCGCCGGGCGCGACGAGTTCGGCCAGCCGCTCCCGGCGCCGGGTGTCCAGCTCGGCGAACACGTCGTCCAGCACCAGCACCGGCTCCCGCCCGTCGGAGCAGAGCAGTTCGTACGACGCCAGCCGCAGCGCGAGCGCGTACGACCACGACTCGCCGTGGCTGGCGTAGCCCTTCGCCGGGAGCGGGCCGAGCTTGAGCACCAGGTCGTCGCGGTGCGGTCCGACCAGGGTCACACCGCGCTCGATCTCCTGCTTGCGGGCCTCGCCGAGCGCCTCCAGCAGCCGCCCGTACAGGTCCTCGCGGCCGGTCGCGCCGACCATCCTCTCGTCGCCGATCGAGCCGCGGTACTCCAGCCCGACCGGGCCGCCGCCGGGCGCGAGCTGCTCGTACGCCTTGTCGGCCAGCGGCTGGAGCGCGGCGACCAGGTCGAGCCGCTGGGCGAGCAGTTCGGCGCCGGCGCGGGCCAGGTGCTGGTCCCACACGTCCAGGGTGGACAGGTCGGCGCCGCCGGTCCGGCCCGCGCTGCCCGCGGCCGCCCGGCTGCCGTGCCGGCGGGCCAGCGCGGCGGACTTCAGCAGGGTGTTGCGCTGCTTGAGCACCCGCTCGTAGTCGGAGCGGACCCCGGCCAGCCGGGGGGCGCGGGCGGTGACCAGTTCATCGAGGAAGCGCCGCCGCTCGCCGGGGTCGCCCTTGACCAGCGCCAGGTCCTCCGGGGCGAACAGCACGCTGCGCAGGATGCCCAGCACGTCCCGCGGCCGGACCTGCGAGGAGCGGTTGATCCGGGCCCGGTTGGCGCGGCCCGGGTTGATCTCCAGTTCGACCAGCTGCTGCCGGTCGCCCTGCACCACCTGGGCGCGGACCACCGAGCGCTCCGCGCCGAGCCGTACCAGGGGCGCGTCAGCGGCGACCCGGTGGCTGCCGAGGGTGGCCAGGTAGCCGACCGCCTCGACCAGATTGGTCTTGCCCTGCCCGTTGGGCCCGACGAAGACCGTGACGCCCGGGTCGAGAGGGACCTCGGCCCGGGCGTAGGAGCGGAAGTCGGCGAGCGAAAGGTGCGCTACGTGCATCTCGTGCTGTGGCGCCCGATGCGCCGACCTCCCTGCTGTGACGTGCGGTACGAGAACCGCCGCGCGGCCTACTCGGCCGCGGTGACCGCGTGGCCGCCGAACTCGTTGCGCAGCGCGGCGATCATCTTCATCTGCGGCGAGTCGTCCTGGCGGGACGAGAACCGGGCGAAGAGGGACGCGGTGATCGCGGGCAGCGGCACCGCGTTGTCGATCGCGGCCTCCACGGTCCAGCGGCCCTCACCGGAGTCGTCCGCGTAGCCGCGGAGGTTCTCCAGGTGCTCGCTCTTGTCGAGCGCGTCCACGGCCAGGTCGAGCAGCCAGGAGCGGATCACCGTACCCGACTTCCAGGAGCGGAAGACCTCGCGGACGTCGGTGACCGAGTCCACCGCCTCCAGCAGCTCCCAGCCCTCGGCGTACGCCTGCATCATCGCGTACTCGATGCCGTTGTGGACCATCTTGGCGAAGTGGCCGGCGCCGACCTTGCCGGCGTGCACCGAGCCGGAGTCGCCCTCGGGCTTGAGCGCGTCGAAGATCGGCTGCGCCTTGGCGACGTCCTCCGCGGTGCCGCCGTACATCAGCGCGTAGCCGTTGGCGAGGCCCCACACGCCGCCGGAGACGCCGCAGTCGACGAAGCCGATGCCCTTGGCGGCCAGCTGCTCGGCGTGCTTCTCGTCGTCGGTCCAGCGGGAGTTGCCGCCGTCGACCACCAGGTCGCCGGGCGAGAGCAGCTCGCCCAGTTCGTCGATGGTGGACTGGGTGGCCTTGCCGGCGGGGACCATCACCCACACCACGCGCGGACCCTGGAGCGAGTCCACAAGTTCCTTGAGGCTGTGGACATCGGCGAGGTCCGGGTTCCGGTCGTACCCGATGACGGTGTGGCCGGCGCGGCGGATGCGCTCGCGCATGTTGCCGCCCATCTTGCCGAGACCGATGAGACCGAGCTCCATCACTGACCCTTCGTTCGAAGCATTCGACGCGTAACGCATGGCGCGTGACCGCGGTACCCGGCGGGACTGCCTGAGCCCGGCCCGGTCCGACCACGAGCCTACGTCGACCCGCGGTCCGGGCTTCAGCCGGACAGGCGCACCGGCATGATCAGGTACTTGTACGCCTCGTCGGCCTCGGCGTCGACGGCCGGTCGGCCGCTGAGCAGGGCCGGCTTCGTGGAGGTCGTGAAGGACAGCTGGGCGGCCGGGGAGTCGATCGCGCTGAGGCCGTCGAGCAGGAACGTCGGGTTGAAGGCGATCGAGATGTCGTCGCCGTCGAGCTTGGCCTCGACCCTTTCCACAGCCTGTGCGTCGTCGCTGGAGCCGGCCTCCAGGGTGAGCACACCCTGCTCGAAGCTCAGCCGCACCGGGGTGTTGCGCTCGGCGACCAGGGCGACGCGCTTGACCGCCTCGACCAGGGGCGCGGTCTCGATCACCGCGACCGAGGCGAACTCGGTGGGGAACAGGGTGCGGTACTTCGGCAGGTCGCCCTCGAGCAGCCGGGTGGTGGTGCGGCGGCCCGCGCCCTCGAAGCCGATCAGCCCCTCGCCCTCACCGGCGCCGGCCAGGGCGATGGAGACGGTGTCGCCGCTGGTGAGCGACTTGGCGGTGTCCTGGAGGGTCTTGGCGGGCACCAGGGCGACCGCGGAGATGTCGGCCTGCTCCGGCTTCCACAGGAACTCGCGGACCGCGAAGCGGTAGCGGTCGGTGGCGGCCAGCGTGACGGTGTCGCCCTCGATCTCGATCCGCACACCGGTGAGCACCGGCAGCGTGTCGTCGCGCCCGGCGGCGATGGCGACCTGGGCGGCGGCGGCGGCGAAGACCTCACCGGGGACGGTGCCCGAGGCGGTGGGCATCGCGGGCAGCGCCGGGTACTCCTCGACGGGGAGGGTGTGGAGGGTGAAGCGGGAACTGCCGCAGACCACGGTGACCCGCACGCCGTCGGTGGAGATCTCCACGGGGCGGTTGGGCAGCGCCCTGGAGATG
Source organism: Actinacidiphila sp. bgisy145 (assembly GCF_057708125.1). Lineage (NCBI taxonomy): Bacteria > Bacillati > Actinomycetota > Actinomycetes > Kitasatosporales > Streptomycetaceae > Actinacidiphila > Actinacidiphila sp. bgisy145. Next base: position 275,796 of record NZ_JBYIRL010000002.1, on the reverse strand, counting down.
TCGGCGAGCAGCCGGCCGGAGACCAGCACGGTGCCCTCCTCGTCGACCTCCGCCTCGACCGAGACCCGCGCCGAGACCTCGTAGTCGAAGCCGGAGAGGCTGAGCTTGCCCTCCTCGGCCTTGAGCAGCAGCCCGGCGAGCACGGGCACCGGGGGACGGGCCGGGAGGCTGCGGGCTGCCCAAGCCACTGCCTCGGCGAGTACGTCGCGCTCCACCCGGATCTTCACCGGAACCGCCTCCTGCTTGTTGCTGGCTGTCGGGGACCAGTCTGACGCACAGGACTGACAGCAGGTGCGGCTTGGCGTCAAGCCGTGATCCGAGCGGCGGGGCGGCACCGGCCCGAGTTGTGCACAGCCCCCGCTTCGAAACGACTTCCCAGCTCTCTAGGTGTAGTCGTAGTAGTAGGGGGTGTGGATACCGTGGATAACCGGTTCCTGTGCAGGTCAGGGGCGGTTTTTTATCCACCGGGCCTGTGGGTGACGCCGGTGGATAACCAGGGGCGGCTGTGGACGGCGGAAAGTTGTGCACACCCCATACACAGGGCACCCCGACTTGTCCCCAGCTCCATCCCCAGGAATACCCGGGTTCTCCCCAGGCCAACCCACCCCCTTGGTGTGACGGCTTTCACTCGTTCGTGCCCCTAACCGTGTTGCGTTGCCGAACAGTGGACAGAGATGTGGAGAAGCGGCCCGAACCTGTGTACAACCCAGGGCATCCTGTGGGTAGGCGGTGGACAACTCCTCGACCCAGGTGCACCGTTGCCCGTTTCATCCACAGTCTGTGGATATGGGTTACCCACATTTCCACATGCGGCTGAGCTGGGCCGATGTCCCTTGCGGCAGCCGGCCTGTGGAGACGAATCTGGACAACTCCGGTGTGCACAGGCTGTGGACGACGCTTCGTCCACCTTCCTGTGGAAAAACGGATCTCTGCCGGGCGTAATCGAACAGCGGGAAACGGAGAGTGCCCCGGGAGCAGGGCTCCCGGGGCACTCGTGGGTGGGTGCGCGGACGGCGTGTGCGGCTTTTTCGGCGCGCTGAGGACCGCTCGTACGGCGCGCGGCCGGTCCCGCGTCAGCTCTTGATGCGGTTGGTCAGCTCCGTCACCTGGTTGTAGATGGAGCGCCGTTCGGCCATCAGCGAGCGGATCTTGCGGTCGGCGTGCATGACCGTCGTGTGGTCGCGGCCCCCGAAGAGCGCGCCGATCTTCGGTAGCGACAGGTCGGTCAGCTCGCGGCACAGGTACATCGCGATCTGCCGCGCGGTGACCAGTACCCGGCTGCGGGAGGAGCCGGACAGGTCGTCCACCGCGAGCCCGAAGTACGCGGCCGTCTCCGCCATGATCGCGGTGCCGCTGATCTCCGGCACCGAGTCGTCGCCGCCCGGGATCAGGTCCTTGAGCACGATCTCGGTGAGCTGGAGGTCGACCGGCTGCCGGTTGAGGCTGGCGAAGGCGGTGACCCGGATCAGCGCGCCCTCCAGCTCGCGGATGTTGCGCGAGATCCGCGAGGCGATGAACTCCAGTACCTCCGGCGGGGCGTTGAGCTGCTCCTGCACCGCCTTCTTCCGCAGGATCGCGATCCGCGTCTCCAGCTCCGGCGGCTGGACGTCGGTGATCAGGCCCCACTCGAACCGGTTGCGCAGCCGGTCCTCCAGGGTGACCAGCTGCTTGGGCGGCCGGTCGGAGGAGAGCACGATCTGCTTGTTGGCGTTGTGCAGGGTGTTGAAGGTGTGGAAGAACTCCTCCTGCGTCGACTCCTTCTGTGCCAGGAACTGGATGTCGTCGACGAGCAGGATGTCCATGTCCCGGTACCGCTTGCGGAACGCGTCCGCCTTGCCGTCCCGGATGGAGTTGATGAACTCGTTGGTGAACTCCTCCGAGCTGACGTACCGCACCCGGGTGCCGGGATACAGGCTGCGGGCGTAGTGCCCGATCGCGTGCAGCAGGTGCGTCTTGCCGAGGCCGGACTCCCCGTAGATGAAGAGCGGGTTGTACGCCTTGGCGGGCGCCTCGGCGACGGCGACCGCGGCCGCGTGCGCGAAGCGGTTGGACGCGCCGATCACGAAGGTGTCGAAGAGGTACTTCGGGTTCAGCCGGGCGGTCGGCTCCACCGCGCCGTTGCTGCCGCCGGAGCCGCTCCCGCCGCCCGGCTGCTCGCTGCGCGCGGCCGGCACCACGGGCGCCTGCTGGTAGGCGGCCGGCGGTGGGACGTACGTCTGCGGACCGGGGCGGCCCTGGGGCTGGTGCCCCTGGTGCGGCACGTTCGGGTAGGAGTCGCGCGGCTCCGGCAGATAGCGCCGCTCCTCGAACGGCTCCGGGCGGCTGTCGTACGACTCGGACCGGCCGCCGTCGTAGCCGTCCCGGGGGGAGCGGCGCTCGTCGTAGGCATCGCGGCGCACCTCGTACGGCTCGCGGTCCTGGAAGTCGACGGGGGCGGGCACGCCCCAGCTGCCGAGCTTGGGCTGCTGCCAGTCCTGGTGCTCGTCGGGGTAGGCGGGGCGCATCCGCAGTTCGTGCGGGTCGCGGGCGCCGAGGGGGTCCCGACTGTCGCGGCCGTCTCTGCTGTCTCGACTGTCGTGCGGGCGGTCCGCGCGCGGGTCGCGCTCCTCGGCGGGCTCGGCCGGGGGCGGCTGCTCCTGGTCGCCGCCCGAGGCCACCGCGATCGCGATGCCGACCGAGTGACCGAACTCACTGCTGAGCACCTTGGTGATCAGGGGCAGCAGCCGTCCCTCGAGCACGTTCTTGGCGAACTCGTTGGGCGCGGAGAGCACCGCGGTGCCGGCGACCAGGGCCAGCGGCTGGGTGCGCTGCAACCACTCCGTGTCCTTGGGCTTCAGCTCGCTGTCCATCAGCAGCTTCTGCAGCACCCGTGGCCACACTGCGGCAAGATCGGCAGTCACGTCGGCCACAGTGCACGCTCTCTCGGGTCGCTCGGGTGGTGCGGAGAACTCCCGCGAAAGTGTGAACCTCCGGAAGGGGCGGGGAGTGGAGGAAGTTCGCTACCTGGATGGGTCCGGAGTCCAGTCACGGTAGTCAGGCCAGTGTGCGCGGTTCAAGTCGTTGTCCACAGGCTGTGTACAAACCTCGGGGTGTCGCAGGCCGGGTTTGACCGGATGGCCTAGCCGCACGTACCGTATCGAGGTCGAGTTGTCGATGGCTGCTGCCGCCTGCCTACCGATGGGCGAAGATCTTCCGGGAGTCTCAGGCCTCCGGGTGGTTGTCAAAGCGGTACACCCGATCAGTCCGCGAGCTTCCTCGTGGGCGCACGGTGACAGCCAGGCGACGCACCGCTGCCGTCCCGATCCTCTGGAGCCCCCGAGTGAGCAAGCGCACCTTCCAGCCGAACAACCGTCGCCGCGCCAAGACCCACGGCTTCCGTCTGCGTATGCGTACCCGTGCCGGCCGCGCGATCCTTTCGACCCGCCGCGCCAAGGGCCGCGCCCGCCTGTCCGCCTGATTGCCACAGGTCTCATGCCGTGCTGCCCACCGAGAATCGGCTGAGGCGGCGCCAGGACTTCGGCGAAGCGGTTCGCCGGGGACGCCGGGCGGGTCGCCCGCTACTGGTCGTCCATCTGCGCCGCGACGCCACGGACCCGCACACGCCAGGGGGAGACGCTCCCCCGGCGCGTGCGGGTTTCGTCGTAAGCAAAGCCGTCGGCAACGCCGTGCAGCGCAACCTGGTCAGGCGCCGACTGCGTCATCTGGTGCGGGAGCGTCTGTCGCTGCTGCCCCCCGGTAGCCTTGTGGTAGTACGCGCGCTCCCCGACGCGGGGAGCGCGGACCACGCACAGCTAGCCCTCGACCTGGACGCCGCGCTCCAGCGGTTGCTGGGCCGTGACGCCCGTGGCGACGCCGAGGGGAGGGTGGCTCGATGAAGTACCCGCTGCTGGCACTGATCAAGATCTACCAGTGGACGATCAGTCCGCTGCTCGGACCGGTGTGCCGCTACTACCCCTCCTGCTCGCACTACGGCTACACGGCCATCGACCGGCACGGTGCGATCAAGGGGACCGGGTTGACCGTGTGGCGCATCCTGCGCTGCAACCCCTGGTCGCCGGGTGGCGTGGACCACGTCCCGCCGCGTAAGCGACCGCGATGGCACGAACTGCTGCGCCGCTACCTGCGGGGCGGCTCCGACGGGCCCGTCACGCCCGAGCCCACCGGACCCTCTCACGCCCAAGGAGCCTGACCGTGGGGATCTTGAACCCCCTCTATGACGCCGTTTCGTGGATCATCGTCCAGTTCCACTCGCTGTACAGCCTGGTATTCGACAAGGACAGCGGTTGGGCGTGGGGTCTGTCCATCGTCTCCCTGGTGGTCCTGATCCGGACGGCCCTGATCCCGCTCTTCGTGAAGCAGATCAAGTCCACCCGGAACATGCAGGTGCTCCAGCCGAAGATGAAGGCGATCCAGGAGCGCTACAAGAACGACCGGCAGAAGCAGTCCGAGGAGATGATGAAGCTGTACAAGGAGACGGGTACCAACCCGCTCTCCTCGTGCCTGCCGATCCTGATCCAGTCGCCGTTCTTCTTCGCCCTGTACCACGTGCTCAGCAACGTGGCGAAGGGCCACGAGGTGGGCGTGATCCACAGCAACCTCGTGGAGAGCGCGAGCAAGGCGCACATCTTCGGCGCCCCGCTGCCGGCGAAGTTCCTCGACAGCACCGCCACCCTGGCGCACCTGCACACCAGCCACGCCGAGGTGCGCACGGTCACGATCATCATGATCGTGCTGATGTCGTTCTCGCAGTTCTACACGCAGCGCCAGCTGATGACGAAGAACGTGGACATGTCGGTGAACACGCCGTTCATGCAGCAGCAGAAGATGCTGATGTACGTGTTCCCGCTGATCTTCGCGGGCTTCGGCATCATCGCTCCCGTCGGTGTGCTGCTGTACTGGCTGACCACCAACGTCTGGACCATGGCGCAGCAGCTCGTCGTCATCCGCCGCAACCCCACCCCGGGCAGCCTCGCGTTCAAGCAGCGGCAGGAGCGGCTGCGGGCCAAGGGCAAGCTGGTGGAGCCGCCGGAGGAGATCAAGGCGAAGGAAGCGGTCGAGCAGGCGCGCGCCAACCGCACCCAGCCGAAGCGGCAGAGCAAGTCCCAGCGGACCTCCGGTGGCACCGCCACCAGTACCCGTAGCGGCGGTGGTGCCGGGACGGCCACAGGGGCTTCCGGCGGCGCCGGTGACTCCGGTGGCGCCGGCCGCTCCGGCGGTGCGAAGCCGGCTGGTGGCTCCGGCGGTGCGAAGCAGTCCGGTGGCGGCAAGGGCGCGCCCCGCGCGGGTGCTCCTCGGGCCGGTGCGCCCCGCGCGGGCAGCACCAAGCAAGGCGGCGGCGCTTCGGGCAAGCAGTCCGGTGGCGCGAAGCCCAAGCCGGGCAACCTGTCGAAGAAGAAGTAAGAGGAGAGTCCAGGCGTGAGCGACGTCAACACGACCACGGCACCCGACGCCGGTCCGGCCGGCCTGACCCGGCTGGAGCAGGAAGGCGAGATCGCGGCGGACTACCTCGAGGGCCTGCTCGACATCGCCGACCTCGACGGCGACATCGACATGGATGTCGAGGGCGAGCGCGCGTCGGTGTCGATCATCGGTGACAGCGGCACCCGTGATCTGAACAAGCTGGTCGGGCGGGACGGCGAGGTCCTGGAGGCGCTCCAGGAGCTGACCCGGCTCGCGGTGCACCGGGAGACCGGTGAGCGCAGCCGGCTGATGCTCGACATCGCAGGGTTCCGGGCCCAGAAGCGGGCCGAGCTGGCGAAGCTCGGCGCGAGCGCGGCAGCCGAGGTCAAGCAGACCGGCGAGCCGGTGAAGCTGGACCCGATGACGCCGTTCGAGCGCAAGGTCGTGCACGACGCGGTCGCCGCGGCCGGGCTGCGCAGCGAGTCCGAGGGCGAGGAGCCGCAGCGCCGCGTCGTCGTTCTGCCCGCGTAGCATCCCGACCGACCCGCCGCGCACGCGCGCGTGACCAACCCGTCGGCCCCGTCTGTTCGCAGACGGGGCCGAACCTTGTAACTCTGATGGTGTACGTCTGCCTTCCGAGCGCTTGGGCGACCAAGGCGCGGACTTCGAGGAAAGGACCGCCTCCGTGACCGAGGCAGCAGCGGAGCTTCCCGCGCCGCCCGAGCAGGCCAGAGAGGTCTTCGGCGATCGCTTCGACGACGCGCTGCGCTATGCCGGGCTGCTGGCGGACGTGGGTGTCCAGCGCGGCTTGATCGGCCCACGCGAGGTGCCCCGGCTGTGGGAGCGGCACCTGCTGAACTGCGCGGTGCTCTCCGAAGTGATCGACGAGGGGGTGTCGGTCTGCGACGTCGGGTCCGGCGCCGGGCTGCCCGGCATCCCGCTGGCGCTGGTGCGGCCGGACCTGGAGATCACCCTGCTGGAGCCGCTGCTGCGGCGGACCACCTTCCTCGACGAGGTGGTCAGGGTGCTCGGTCTGGAGAACGTCACGGTGGTCCGGGGACGGGCGGAGGAGATGGTCGGCCTGCTGCCGACGGTGGATGTGGTGACGGCCCGCGCGGTGGCGCCGCTGGAGCGGCTGGCCGGGTGGGGGCTGCCGCTGCTGCGCCCGCACGGCGAGATGGCCGTGCTCAAGGGCGACACCGCCGAGGAGGAGCTGAAGACGGCCCGGGCGGCGCTGGGCCGGCTCGGCGCGGTGGGCGCGAGCGTGGTGCAGGTCGGCGAGGGCATCGTCGATCCGCTCTCCACCGTGGTCCGGGTCCAGGTCGGGGAGAGCCCCGGTGGGGTGCGGGCTGCGAGTCGGCGGGCCAAGGCAGCGCGCGCACATCGCGCCTCACGCAACGGAGGCGGCGGACGCCGCCGGCGCTGACGTCGCCCGCTCGGACCGGCTTTCTACGCCATCCAACCGGCCAAAACCGCACGATCCGGAGTGTCTGCGGAGTTGGCGTCGCACCGCTGTGCATCGTGTTCCACGTGAAACGTCGCTCGCTGCTCCCCGGAGTTCTCAACCGTGGCCGTGCCGCGGCCGAAGCGCACGCCACCAAACCGGTGAAGAAGGCCCCGACTGTGGACGGTTCCCGGGATTTATCCACAGGCAGCCGGGGCTCGCTGGTTCAGCACCCCTCGGGCATGGCAGGCTCTTCTCATAGCGAGCCTGAAGTCGAGGAGAGTGAGTCCTTGCGGTCCGACGCCAACATCGCGGGGCCGATGGCCGATCCGGTCCCCGGTCCCCGCTCAGCTGAAACCGCCGGAGGACCCCTGTCCGGGCCCCCGGGGTACGGGAGCGGTGTTTCACGTGAAACATTGCCTCCCATGGATGACACCCCCATCGGGCGCGCGGCCCAGTTGGCCGTGGAAGCGCTCGGTCGCGCCGGTGAGGGGCTGCCCCGGCCCGCCCAGACCCGGGTGATGGTCGTCGCCAACCAGAAGGGCGGGGTGGGGAAGACCACTACCACCGTCAACCTGGCGGCCTCCCTCGCCCTGCACGGCGGGCGGGTCCTGGTGATCGACCTCGACCCGCAGGGCAACGCTTCCACCGCCCTCGGCATTGACCACCACGCCGAAGTCCCCTCGATCTACGACGTGTTGGTGGAGAGCAAGCCGCTCTCCGACGTCGTGGTCCCGGTCGCCGATGTCGAAGGGCTCTTCTGCGCCCCCGCCACCATCGACCTGGCGGGCGCGGAGATCGAACTCGTCTCCCTGGTCGCGCGCGAGAGCCGGTTGCAGCGGGCGATCGAGGGCTACGAACAGCCGCTGGACTATGTGCTGATCGACTGCCCGCCCTCTCTCGGCCTGCTCACGGTGAACGCCCTCGTGGCCGGCGCCGAGGTGGTCATCCCGATCCAGTGCGAGTACTACGCGCTGGAGGGCCTGGGCCAGCTCCTGAAGAACGTCGATCTGGTCCGTGCCCACCTCAACCCGAGGCTGCACGTCTCTACGATCCTGCTGACGATGTACGACGGCCGGACCCGACTGGCCGCCCAGGTCGCCGAGGAGGTGCGCACCCACTTCGGCAAGGAGGTGCTGCGCACCAGCATCCCGCGATCGGTGCGTATCTCGGAGGCCCCCAGCTACGGCCAGACCGTGCTCACCTACGACCCGGGTTCCAGCGGCGCCCTCTCCTACCTGGAGGCGGCCCGCGAGATGGCCCTGCGGGGCCTGCCCGGCAACGTCACGGTCGAGTACGACCCGGAACAGCACCAAGAGCACAACCCGCACAGCATGTCGGAGGGGATCCAGTGAGTGATCGACGCAGAGGGCTCGGCCGCGGTCTTGGCGCGCTGATCCCGGCGGCGCCGCAGCCGGCCAGTGCCGCACCCGCGAGCCAGCCTGTGCTGGTACCGGACCGCGGGGTCGCCGCGGCCAAGGTGGCCGGGTTGACCGACCGCCGAGCGGCGGAGAGCGTGCCCGCAACCGTGGACATCCCTGTTTCACGTGGAACAGAGCCGGATGTGTCCGGGGTGGAGGTGCCGGTCACCGGTGCCTACTTCGCTGAACTCGCGCTGGACACCATCACCCCGAACCCGCGGCAGCCGAGGGAGGTCTTCGACGAGGACGCTCTCAATGAACTCATCACCTCCATCAAGGAGGTGGGCCTGCTCCAGCCGGTGGTGGTGCGGCAGATCGACACCGGCCGCTATGAGCTGATCATGGGCGAGCGCCGGTGGCGGGCCTGCCGGGAGGCGGGTCTCGAGCGCATCCCGGCGATCGTCCGGGCCACCGACGACGAGAAGCTTCTGCTCGACGCCCTGCTGGAGAATCTGCACCGGGCCCAGCTGAACCCGCTGGAGGAGGCCGCGGCGTACGACCAGCTGCTGCGGGACTTCGCCTGCACCCATGAGCAGTTGGCCGACCGGATCGGCCGCTCACGTTCCCAGGTCTCCAACACGCTGCGCCTGCTGAAGCTGTCGGCGCCGGTGCAGCGCAGGGTCGCCGCCGGGGTGATCTCCTTCGGCCACGCCCGGGCGCTGCTCTCGCTGGAGGACGCCGAGGAGCAGGACCGGCTGGCCCACCGGATCGTCGCCGAGGGACTGTCGGTGCGCGCGGTCGAGGAGATCGTGACGCTGGCGAACAGCGGTCCCACGAGCACCCGTAAGGCCGCCGCGCCGCGGGCAGGCCGTCGGGTCTCCCCGGCACTGACCCATCTGGCCACCCGGCTTTCCGACCGCTTCGACACCCGGGTGAAGGTCGACCTTGGTCAAAAGCGCGGAAAGATCGTCGTGGAGTTCGCGTCGATAGAGGATCTGGAGCGCATCCTGGGATCGATGGCCCCCGGCGAGGGCAAGGTCCTGGAGAACCGGCTGGAGGCCGAAGCCGAGGACGGTGACGAAGCCGAGGACAGCGCCGAGTGACCTGTCGGCACCCCGGCAGGCCGCGCCGGGGTGCCGACAGGCTGGTCGGCTGACAGGAACGGGGTCTTTCGCCAGATGGGACGTCGGCTCGCACCGCTCACGCTCGACAACCTCACCGACCTTCCCATGCCGTGCCGGCGCTGCGTCTTCTGGGAGCTCGACCCGGTCAGCGGTGAGGCGGCCGTCAAGGCGGGCCGCCCCGCGTTGGAGAAGGAGTCCTGGATCTCCGCGGTGCTGCTGGAGTGGGGCTCCTGCGGACGTCTGGTCTACGTCGACGAGATGCCGGCCGGCTTCGTGCTCTACGCTCCTGCCGCTTACGTGCCCCGCTCCACCGCCTTCCCCACCAGCCCGGTGTCCGGTGACGCCGTCCAGCTGATGACCTCCCGGGTGATTCCCGGGTACCAGGGGCAGGGGCTCGGCCGGGTGCTGGTGCAGACCGTCGCCAAGGATCTGGTCCGCCGGGGTTTTCGGGCCATCGAGGCGTTCGGCGACGCGACATGGGAGTCTCCCGACTGCGTGCTGCCGGCCGACCATCTGACCGCGGTCGGCTTCAAGACGGTACGGCCGCATCCGCGCTTCCCCCGACTGCGGCTGGAACTGCGCACCGCGCTCTCCTGGCGGGAGGACGTCGAGATGGCGATCGACCGCCTGCTGGGGGCTGTGCAGAAGGAGCCGGCGCTACGGCCGCTCTGATCGCTCCGCGGACAACGAGAACGGCGGCGGTCGTGTTCCACGTGGAACACGACCGCCGCCGTTGTCCTACCGGCCGACGGGCCTGGCGAAGGTCAGCCGATGAAGTCGGACAGGTCCTTCACCAGGGCGCCCTTCGGCTTGGCGCCGACGATGGTCTTGACGACCTCGCCGCCCTTGTAGACGTTGAGCGTCGGGATCGACATGACGCCGTACTTGGCGGCCGTCACCGGGTTCTCGTCGATGTTGAGCTTCACGATGGTGATGGCGTCCGCGTGCTCCGCGGCGATCGCCTCGAGCGACGGGGCGATCTGGCGGCACGGGCCGCACCACTCGGCCCAGAAGTCGACCAGTACGGGCTTGTCGCTGGCGAGGACCTCCTGCGCGAAGGTTGCGTCGGTCACGGGCTTGGGCTTGGTGCTGCCCGCGGTGTTCTCGGCCACGGTGGGCCTCCTCAGTTTCGGGTGCGGATGGAGGGTCAGAAAGCGCTGACGCGAGGTCAGGCGGTCTTCTCGGCGTCGGAGAGCGCGGCGAGGTAGCGCTCGGCGTCCAGCGCGGCCGAACAGCCGGTGCCGGCCGCGGTGATCGCCTGACGGTAGGTGTGGTCCACCACGTCGCCCGCGGCGAAGACCCCGGGGACGTTGGTGCGGGTGGTCGGCGACTGGACAGTGAGGTACCCCTCGGCGTCCAGGTCGAGCACGCCCTTGAACAGCTCGGTCCGCGGGTCGTGGCCGATCGCGATGAACAGCCCGGTGACCGGCAGCTCGGAGGTCTCGCCGGTCTTCGTGTTCCGCAGCGTCAGGCCCGCGAGCTTGCCCTCGCCCTTGATCTCCTTCACCTCGCTGTCCCAGACGAAGGAGATCTTCGGGTCGGCGAACGCCCGCTCCTGCATCGCCTTGGACGCCCGCAGGGTGTCCCGGCGGTGCACGATCTTCACCGACGACGCGAACCGCGAGAGGAAGGTCGCTTCCTCGATCGCGGTGTCGCCACCGCCGATGACGGCGATCTCCTGGTCGCGGAAGAAGAAGCCGTCGCAGGTGGCACACCATGAGACGCCGCGGCCGGAGAGCTGGTCCTCGTTGGGCAGGTTCAGCTTGCGGTGCTGCGAACCGGTGGTCACGATGACCGCCCGTGCCCGGTGGACCGTCCCGGCCGAGTCGGTGACCGTCTTGATGTCACCGCTGAAGTCGACTGCGACGATGTCGTCCGGGATCAGCTCCGCGCCGAACCGCTCGGCCTGGGCCCGCATGTTGTCCATCAGGTCGGGTCCGAGGATGCCGTCCCGGAACCCGGGGAAGTTCTCCACCTCGGTGGTGTTCATGAGCGCTCCACCCGCGGTCACGGAGCCTTCGAAGACCAGCGGGTTGAGAGAGGCACGCGCCGTGTAGAGCGCCGCGGTGTAACCCGCGGGCCCTGAGCCGATGATGATCACATTACGGACGTCGGTCACGGATGTCTTCCTCGTCTCTGCGAACTGCTGCGGGGCCCTGGCTGGACTCTCGTCCTGCCTAACGGATACTACGGGCCGCGCATTCCCCTGTCGGTACGCCGCTCGTGCGCGCCCTCGGGGCCGGGGCGGAGGCGCCCTATCGTCGCGGATAGGTGCTCTGGAAGAGCACGGTGCCCGGACTGCCGGCCGAACACGAGGCATCGACGACATACGCGTCCACCTGGCTGCTGTCGGCCGGGTGCGGCAGCACCACGAGATAGGACGCGGTGCCCTGGAAGCGGTCGGCGCCGACCGCCAACGGCGTCTCGCTCCGCTGTGTGGCCTTGAGCACGCAGGAGGGCGCGTCGGTCCCGTTCTGGTCCTGCTTCTGCCCGTGGCTCGGTGTGCCCGCCTCCGGACCGGTGCCGTTCCCCTCGATCATCGGGGTGTTGCCGAGATCGGGTGCCACGGTCGTGCCGCCGTCACCGCCGGCGGCACGGTTCGGCGAGTAGGGCGTGGCGAGCAACTGCCGCACCTGCTCCTCGATCGACCCCGACACCTGAGCGGAGGCCACCCGCCGGGCATCGGACGTGCTGGAACCCTCGCTTGACGAGCTTCCGGCCGACACCACGCCGTAGACGACGCCGCCGAGCACCACTGCACCGGCCGCCAAGCCGGCCGCAAGCACGATGCTCCGGCGCCGTGTCCGGCCGGCCCGTCCGGGACCCGTGCCCGCGGCAGGACGACCGTCCGGGGCCGCGGGGAAGGTCGATGTTCCACGTGGAACACGACTCGCCCCACCCGCCGACGTTCCACGTGGAACATCGCGCTGGGGAACGTCGGCCGCGCTGCTTTCGGCCGCCGCCTCGACGACCAGGGCCGCGTCGATGCGGGCAGCCACGTCCGCGGGCATGGGCTCGGGCACCGGAAGCTCCCCGAGCAGCCCGCTGATCTCGGTGAGGGCGGTCAGCACGTCGGCGCAGGTCGGGCAGCCCGCCAGATGCCGACGGACCTGTGCCGCCTGCTCCGGTGGAAGCAGGTCTTCGGTCAGATCGGAGATCTCCGCGACCTCGGGATGTCCCCCGTTCTCGGGTGCCGATGTCATCGGTGTCCACCTCCGTCCTGCGTCGAGCCTGTCGGTGGGACGGCTGTCCCCTCCGCCCGGTTCCGTCCGCTCCCGGCGGCGGACCGCGGCCCGGGTGGGCGGTCGACGGGCGGACCGTCCGCGGCGGACCGGTCACCCGCGGCGGACCGGTCGCCCGCGACGGACGCGGCCGGCGACGGCGGCTGTGCCGCCCCGGCCCGCAGATGGCTCAGGAGCGGCAGCAGCCTGGCCCGGCCGCGGGCACAGCGGCTCTTCACGGTGCCGACCGGTACGTCCAGGACTGCGGCGGCCTCGGCGACGGGATAACCCTGCATGTCGACGAGAACCAGGGCGGCGCGCTGCTCCACCGGGAGTGTGGCGAGCGCCGCCAGCAACTCCCGGTGCAACTCACCGCGCTCCGCCGGTGCCTCCGCGGACTCGTGCGGCTCGAGGAGAGCGTCGAGGTGCTGCTCGTCCGCGACCGGCGACGTACGGCGGGAGGCGGCCCGGCGCACCCGGTCCAGGCAGGCGTTCACGGTGATGCGGTGCAGCCAGGTGGTGACGGCCGACTGGCCCCGAAAGGTGTGGGCGGAGCGGAAGGCGGACACCAGGGCGTCCTGGACCGCGTCAGCGGCTTCCTCCCGGTCCCCCAGGGTGCGCAGGGCGACCGCCCAGAGCCGGTCCCGGTGACGCCGTACCAGCTCCCCGAAGGCGTCGGGATCGCCCGCGACATGACGGGCCAGAAGCTCGGCGTCACCGAGCGCGCTTCCCTCCACCGCAGGCCCCCTCATCCGCCGACCGTCGAGTGATCAGCTGCCCGTGACGTGGACCTCGGACACCTGGCCGCGGAAGTGGCCGTCCGAGGTGGGCGGCAGCGCGGTGAGCCAGACCAGCAGGAAGCGGGCGGACACCTTGCTGCTCGGGGTGAGCGTCACCTCGGTGCCGCTCCCACTGGCGACCTTGCTGAAGGCGCTGAAGTCGGTCGGCATCGTAGAAGTCGATGCGGGCGCCGCCATCAGGTCCACCGACGTCTGCCCGAGGAAGTCCACCTTCACGTTGCTGACGTTCTTGGTGCTGCCCAGGTCCAGGATGAGCCCCACCCCGGACTTGAGGTTCCCGAAGTGCGCGTCGGTGTACCAGCTGGTCTCCCAGGAGGTCGACGCCTTGCCGTCGTAGGCGAACTTGACCGAGTCCGGGTTCTCGCTGCCGTCCGAGCCGAACGGGTCGTAGTCCTTGGCCGTGGCGATGGTGAGCGGTCCGGCGGTCGGTCCTGTCTGCGCCTGGCCGCCCTTCTGGCTGGTGGGCGTGGGAGTGGCGGAGCCGCCCTCCCGGGACTGGAGGGTGTCCGCGAGCTGCCAGCTGCCCAGGCCGATGGCGACGATCAGCAGCGCGGCCACGGCCCACTTGAGCGCCTGCCCGGTGCGGCCGGGCAGTGCGGGCGGCGGTCCGGCCGGCACCGGCGCCTGGCGGGGGGCACGGGGGCCCGGCGGTGCGGGGGGCCGCTGGAGCGCCGCCACACCGTAGGCCGGCGAGGGCTGCTCCGGCGGCCGGACACGCGGCAGGCCCGCGACGGCCTTGGCCAGCTCCTCGGGGGTAGTGCAGGGCGGCTCCTCGCGGGAGGCGGTGGCACCGTCGTTGGCGAGGGCGCGCATCGCGATCTCCGACAGGCCGCGGTGGACGCCGGCCCGGACCTGGTCCGGCGCGATCAGCCCGACGCCCTTGGGCAGGCCGGTCAGGCCGTGCTCGTCCTCCTCGTAGGGCCAGCGCTGGGTCAGCGCGGCGTACAGCAGCGCGCCGATCGCCTCGGTGTCCTGCCGGCGCGGCTGGTCCGAGGTGATGCCGCGCAGGGCGGCCGCGACGGCGAGGCCGCGGATGCGGTACTGGCCGGAGACCGTGCGCAGCACCGCGCCGGGGTCGAGCCGCAGGTGCGACAGGCCCTCGCGGTGGGCGGCCGCCATGCCCTGGGAGACCTGGCTGACCATCTGGTAGGCCTCGTGGGCCTCCAGCGGGCCGGTCCTGAGCAGGTCGGCCAGCGAGGTGGCGTCGGGCAGCCACTCGTGGATCACGTAGACGAGGTCGTTGTCCTCGACGGCGTCGAGGACCTGGACGAAGCGGGGGTCGCCGAGCAGTGCGGCGGAGCGGGCCGCGGCCATCACCGGGCGGGCCTGCGGGTGGTCGGCGGGCAGCACATGCACCCCGACCGCCCGGCGCAGCTTCTCGTCGACCGCGCGCCAGCTGCTGAAGCCGTCGACCCGGGTCACGCACTCGGCGAGCTGGTAGCGGCGGGCGAGCTTGTGGCCGCTGTGCAGATCGGGGGCGGCGATCCGGGGCTTGGCAGGGGTCGGTGCGGGCGCGGACGGCGCGCCCGCGGTCCTGGTGGCGGCCTTGGTCGCACTGCCGGCGGCGAGATGCCGGGCCGGTTCGGCCGGCTCGGACGCTTCGGCGGCTTCAGGTTCGTCGTCGGCCGCGGCGTCGAACTGCACGGTGTCCTGCGCTGTGCTCTCGCTCGGCGGCCCCGCGATCGGTTCGACGGCGGGCTTGGTGTCGGGCTGCTCCTGGGCTGTGGTGTCCTCGGCGGTGCCGCTGGTCTGCTCGTCCGTCGTGGTGCCGTCGGGAGTGCCGCCCTGCCGGGCGGAGGATGAAGCCTCGCCGCCCTCGTTGGCCACTCCGACGGCGGCCGTGCTCCGATCCGCCACCGTCGTTCCTGCCTCCCCATCCATTGCACGTTCTCACGTCACGCCGATGACAATTGTGCCCGCACTCCGGCTCTCTGCACGACACACAGTCCACCGAGAAGGTTGTGCGGGAGGGAAGAGGAACGCCCATCCGGTCCGTCAGCGGCCCAGACGGCCGCGCACCATCCCGATCATCGCGGTCATCTCCTCGATCCTCATCCGCTTCGCCGCGATCACGAACACGCCCATCATCAGCCCGCCGCCGACGACGAGGGCGGCCAGCGAGCCGGCCGCGCCCCCGCCGAGCGCCTTGAGGATGACGATCACCGCGATCCCCGCCAGCACCGCCGCAGGCAGGCAGGCGCCGGCCAGCCGGGCGTAGGTGCGCATCACCCTTCTCCCGTCCAGGTCGCCCTGCAGACGGGCCCGCAGCCGCTTGGCGGCCACCCCGACCCCGACCGCGTACGCGAGGCCGTAGGAGAAGGCCATGCCGACCACGGCCCAGCGGGTGGGCAGCACCAGGAAGGCGACGACGGAGGCGAGCGCGTTCACCGCGGCCACCACCACCGTGTTGTAGAAGGGGGTGCGGGTGTCCTCGAAGGCGTAGAACCCGCGCAGGATCACGTACTGGGCCGAGAACGGGATCAGCCCGACGCCGAACGCCATGACGGTGAAGCCGATGTTGCGGGCGGACTCGGCACCGGTGCTGGCGTACAGCAGGCCGCACATCGGCACGCCCAGCGCCAGGAACGCGAAGCCGGCGGGCACGATCGCCACCGCCGAGGTCCGCAGGCCGTAGGAGATGTCGTCGCGGACCGACGCGATGTCGCCGTCGGCCGCCGCCCGGGAGATCCGCGGCAGCACCGCCGCCATCACCGAGACGGTGATGATGGCCTGCGGCATCTGCCAGATCAGCAGGGCGTTGTTGTAGGCGGTGATGCCGGTGCCCTGGTAGCCGCTCTTGTCGGCGTCCGCGCCCGCCCAGGTGGCGAGCTCGGTGACGACGATCAGGCCCGCCTGGTTGGCCAGCACGAAGAAGAACGTCCACTTGGCGAGCTTGGCGGTGTGTCCCAGGCCGTGGCCGCGCCAGTCGAAGCGCGGCCGGAACTTGAAGCCCGCGTCCCTCAGGTACGGCAGCATCGACACCGACTGGACCACCAGGCCCAGCAACGTGCCCAGGCCGAGGAGCCGGACGCCCTGCGACGTGATCGTGCCGGAGTCCATCCGCGTGCTGCTGAAGGGGCCGTAGACCCAGATGAACATCACGAAGGTGAAGATCACCACGACGTTGTTGAGCACGGGGGTCCACATCATGGCCCCGAACCGGCCGCGGGCATTGAGCACCTGGCCCATCACCACGTGGACGCCCATGAAGAAGATCGTCGGCAGGCAGTAGCGGGCGAAGGCGATCGCCACGTCGTACGAGTCCGGGTTCTGCGCGATCTTCGGGGACATCAGCTTGATCAGCAGCGGCGCCCCGGCCACCGTGACGGCCACGATGCCGCCCAGCGCCACCATGACGACGGTCAGCAGCCGGTTGGCGTACGCCGAGCCGCCGTCCGCGTCGTTCTTCATCGCGCGGGCCAGCTGCGGCACGAAGACGGAGTTCAGGCCGCCGCCGATGGTGAGGATGTAGATCATCGTCGGCAGCGTGTTGGCGACCGCGTACGAGTCGCCGAGGGTGGCCACGCCGATCGCGGCGGCGATGACCAGGGTGCGCACGAAGCCGGTCACCCGGGAGACGAGGGTGCCTGCGGCCATGAGCGCGCTGGACTTGAGGATGTTGCCGGCCTTGCCGCCGGTGGCGGCGGGCGCGACGACGGGGATCGGGCCGGTGGCGTCGCGCGGCGGCATCTGCATGGTGCCGTCCGCGGGGGCGCCGGCCGGCGCCCCCGCGGGCACGGGCTGCCCGGGCTGCGGCTGGTACGCCGGGGCGTACCGGGGATCGGCCTGCCGCGGATCGGCGTATCCGGCCCCGGTGCCCTGGCCGTACTGCGTGGGGCCCGGCTGCTGGGGGTCGGCGTAGCCCTGCTGCCCGTAGGGGTGGTCGCCCTGGTAGGTCGTCGGCTGGCCGTACGGCTGCTCCTCGTACCCGGGCTGGGCGTAGCCGGCGGCCTCGCCCGGGGCCTGCGGGTAGCCGTAGGACTGGTCGTAGCCCGGCTGCTGGGGCTGCTGGTAGTAGCCCTGCGGGTCCTGCGGCTGCTGGTACGCCTGCTGGTAGCCCTGGCCCTGCTGCTGCGGGTCCTGCTGCGCGGGGTAGCCGCCCTGCTGCTGGTCGCGGAAGAGGTGCTCGTAGGAGTCGAAGACGGGGAGCGCGCCGGTCTGCCCGAGGTCGTCGACGTAGAGCGAGGCGGGGTTGTCGCCGTAGGTCATCGGCTGGTAGCCGGCCGGCTGCCACTGCTGGCCGCCGTGCTGCTGCTGCGCCTGCGGGTTGTACGGGTACTGCTGCTGGTGCTGCTGCGGGGCCGCCGGCCGGCCGTACTGGTCGTACTGGCCGTACTGGTCGTAGAACTGGTCGCCGGAGGGGCCGGGCCCCGCGGGGCCCGGCTGGGGGTACTGCTGCTGCGGGTACGGCTGCTGGTAGGCGTAACCGTCCTGCGCATAGGGATCGGGTGGCGCGGGGTGCTGGCCGGGCGTGTGAGGCATCTGGCCCGCAGCGTCGCGGTCACCGTCGTACGGCGCGTTCATCAGTGCCCCACCTTATTGTCCGCTGGCTACCCGTCCACTTTCTCACCTGCCGGGGACGGCTCGGTGCTGTCCTGGCCGGTGTCAGCTGCAGGGTCACCCGGGTGCTCGGGGCTGGTGCCGTCGGTGTCACCACCGTCGTCGCCGTCCGCTCCGCCGCCGGTGCCGCCGTTCGCGCCGCCTTCGGCGGCCGCGTGCCGCTTGCGCTGACGATAGATCCGTACCCCGGCGAGCACCAGGAGCAGCAGACCGGCCGCGATGATCAGCATCACCAGGTCGGTGACGTTGGTGAGCTGGACCTTGAAGTCCACGGTGTCGCCGTACAGCGCGCCGCTCTGGGTGTAGAGGTGTGCGGTGATCTGCGCCGGACCGTTGGCGCTCGCCGTGGTCTGGAACTTCAGGGTACGGGTATGGCCGCCGTCGATGGTGATCGGCTGCTGGGGGTCCTTGATCTTGAGCCGGATGTTGGAGTTCGAGCTGAGCCGCAGCACCAGGCCGTTGATCTGCTGCCCCAGCTCGTTCTTCACGGTCACCGGGATGGTGCCGCTGCGGCCGGAGAGCGTGAGATCGGACTTCTGCAGGATGTGGACCGAGCCGATCAGGTCGGTGAGATAGGTGCCGACCGAGTCGCGGTACGCCTTCTCCCCGGAAGCTTCGCCGCGCCACCCGGTGGAGGTCGCCCGCAGCATCGCGTTGCGGAACGGCACGGTCACGCGGTCCTTGATGGTGAGGATCACCACGAAGTCGTTGAGGTTGACCTGGACCTGGTGCAGCTGCCGGAACGCGTCGGTGGGCAGCTCCTGCTTGCGCAGCGACTTCGGGTAGGAGCTCGACGAGGGCACTTTGTGGTTGGCCCGCGGGTCGGCGGTCGCCTTCACCGCGCTGCCGTAGTCGGACGAGTCGGCCCACTGGCTGCCGTCCGCCGCGTCGATCGCGGTCGCCATCGCCTTGGCCTGCGCGATGCTCGGCGTCCGCTGCGGCGCCACCACGATGCTGCGCTGGGTGTCCGGCGCCTCCAGGGTGATCAGCAGGCTCTGCGCGAGGTAGTCCTGCACCGCGAGGGTGGAGCTCTGCTGCGTGCCCATGTCGCCGTCGAAGGCCGTGGACAGCGCCGCGTCGGTGTTCACCGCGGTGGTGCCGCTCCCGATCGAGCGGGCCGAGGTCGGGGTGTAGTCGAGGCTCGCGTGCTCCCGCAGGGAGTCGTTGCGGGTGATGATCTGCTTCGCTCCGGAGGAGCGCGCCACGGACACCACGGACGAGTCGATCGCGCCGTCGACCGGCCAGGCCACGTTGGTGACGGACTGCACACCGAGGATGAGGTCGACCGTGGTCTTGCCGAGCGCGGTGCCGGTCTTCACCAGGTCGAGGTCGCTGGTCGTGCCCTTGGCGTGGTGGGCGAGCGAGGCGATGTCCGGGTCGCCGAACGGCAGCGCCACCACCTGGTGCCCTGCGACCGCCGACTTGAGTGAGTTCAGCCACTGCTTGGCGACCGCCGAGCCGGTGCCCTGGGTGGGGTTGGTGACGTCGCCGCCGGAACCGGCCACCCGGTAGGGCTTCGTCATCGCCTCGACGGTGGCCAGCAGGTCCGGGTCGACGACCCAGGTGACCGGCAGGGTGCTGCCGAGCTTGACCATCTGGCCGAGCCGACCGGCGGGCTTCAGCTCCTTCACCAGGTCGTCATCGGTGAAGATCGGGCTCTGCTGGGAGTCGCTGTCGCCGCGCGGGTCGATGTGCGGCCGGTCGGTCAGCGGCCACAGGTTGGTGAGCTTGGTCGCCTTGGCGCCGCCGCTGTTGCCGTACCAGGGCAGGAAGATCCGCTTGATGCCGACGACGTGGTCGGCGGCCACGTCGGCGTTCTGGCCGTCCAGGGCGATGCCGACGACGTACACGCCCCCGGAGTCGCCGAAGTAGAGGGCGCTCACCGGGATCTTCATGGTGAACGGCGCGCTCTGCCCGGGCGCCAGGTCCGGCATGTCGACCTGGTGGCCGTTGATGTCCTTGCCGTCCAGGGCGACGTCGAAGCCGGTCCTGGACTCCTCGCTCTCCAGCGCGCTGCGCGTGTGCACCGCGCCGCCGGGCGCCACGTGGGCGGCCATCCGCGCGTCGGTGATCTTGGACTTGCCGTTGTTCACGACGCTGCCGCGCACCGTGATCGTGCTGCCCGAGGTCGGGATGCGCGGGCTCAGGTCGTCGATGGTCACCGCGGCCGCACGTGAGCCGGTGGCGGCCGTCGCGGCGAGTTCCGGGACGGCGTGCGAGGCGGTGGCTCCCACGGCCTGCAGCAGGCCCGTGAGGAGCGCGGCTCCGGCAAGCAGTGCTGTGCCCCGCAGCCACCGCCGGCGCGGTGCCGTCGGAGCCCTACCGGCTGCCTGTGCCGCCTCGCCCACGCGCTCGCCCGTCCCTTGTTCGTCGTCTGCCGGTGAGTGCCACCGGTCGGTCGTCCGTATGTGTTGTGCGTCCTGCGGAAGTGCGTGGTGGCATGTTAACGATCGCGGGGGTGTCCAAGTGCCCGGCGTCCGCCACAGATAGGCCACAGCTCCCGGGAAACCGGCGCGCGGGCGCCCGCCCGGGCCCCGTACCCTTTGACGTTGTGCCGAACGTCAGCAATGCCGCCCAGTCCCCGCAGGCCCACCACCGCGTCGAGCCGGTGGCCGAAGAGCTCGGCGGGCTGTTCAGCGCCGCCGGCTTCCAGCTCGCCCTCGTCGGCGGCTCGGTCCGGGACACCCTGCTCGGCCGGCTCGGCAACGACCTGGACTTCACCACGGACGCCCGGCCCGAGCAGGTGCTGAAGATCCTGCGGCCGTGGGCGGACGCGGTGTGGGAGGTCGGTATCGCCTTCGGCACGGTCGGCGCCCGCAAGGACGTGCCCGCCGCCGGGGACGGCCGTCCCCGGAGCTTCCAGATCGAGGTCACCACCTACCGGTCGGAGGTGTACGACCGGACCTCGCGCAAGCCTGAGGTGTCCTACGGCGACACCATCGAGGAGGACCTGGTCCGTCGGGACTTCACGGTGAACGCCATGGCCGTGGCGCTGCCCGAGACCCGGTTCGTCGACCCCCACCACGGCCTGGACGACCTGGCCGCACGGGTGCTGCGCACACCGGGCACCCCCGAGTCGTCGTTCTCCGACGACCCGCTGCGGATGCTGCGGGCCGCCCGGTTCGCCGCGCAGCTCGACTTCGAGGTGGCCCCCGAGGTGGTCGCCGCGATGACGGCGATGGCCGACCGCATCACGATCGTCTCCGCGGAGCGGGTCCGGGACGAGCTGAACAAGCTGCTGCTGTCCGACCACCCCCGCAAGGGCCTGCGGCTGCTGGTGGACACCGGCCTCGCCGACCAGGTGCTGCCCGAGCTGTCGGCACTGCGGCTGGAGCGTGACGAGCACTTCCGGCACAAGGACGTCTACGAGCACACCCTGACGGTGCTGGAGCAGGCGATCGACCTGGAGACCGACGGCCCCGACCTGGTGTTGCGGCTGGCCGCGCTGCTGCACGACATCGGCAAACCCCGTACCCGGCGCTTCGAGCCGGACGGCCGGGTCTCCTTCCACCACCACGAGGTGGTGGGCGCGAAGATGACCAAGTCCCGGATGACGAAGCTCAAGTACCCCAACGAGCTGGTGAAGGACGTCTCCCGGCTGGTCGAGCTGCACCTGCGCTTCCACGGCTACGGCAGCGGTGAGTGGACCGACTCGGCCGTGCGCCGCTACGTGCGCGACGCCGGCCCGCTGCTGGAGCGGCTGCACAAGCTGACCCGTTCCGACTGCACGACCCGCAACAAGCGCAAGGCGGCGGCGCTGGCCCGCACGTATGACGGGCTGGAGGCGCGCATCGCGGAGCTGCAGGAGCAGGAGGAGCTGGACGCGATCCGGCCGGATCTGGACGGCAACCAGATCATGGCGATCCTTGGGGTGCCGCCCGGGCCGGTGGTCGGGAGGGCGTACCAGCACCTGCTGGAGCTGCGGCTGGAGAACGGCCCGCTCGGCGAGGACGCGGCCGTGGCGGCGCTCAAGGAGTGGTGGGCGGCGCAGGGCTGATCCCTTGCGCGGCCGACGGCCGGCGGCCGCAGTGGACGACAGGCCCCAAGCATCCGACGGGTCGATGTTCCACGTGGAACATCGACCCGTTTTCACGCCTCCCTGCGGTGCCGCCTGCCGCCTGCCGCCTGCCGCCTGCCGCCCTGCCTCGCGCCGCGCCCCCGCGCCTCAGCCGCTCTCCTCCGCTTCATGTTCCACGTGGAACATCACCGGCCGATGCTGCCGATGTTCCACGTGGAACATCGCGTAGCCGACCGACGCGTAGATCAGGGCCAGGGCGACCACCAGCGCCGGTGACCGGCCGTCCGACGGCAGGATCAGCGCGGAGATCGCGGCGGCGCCGACGAAGGCGACGTTGAACGCCACGTCGTACAGCGAGAAGACCCGGCCGCGGTAGGTGTCGTCGACGTGGGTCTGTACGACCGTGTCCGTGGCGATCTTCGCGCCCTGTGTGGTGATCCCGAGCGCGAAGGCGGCCACCATCATCGGGGCCCGGGTGAAGGGCAGCGCCAGCGGCGGCAGCAGGACCGCGGAGGCGGCCGAGCAGAGGGTGATCCACCGGCTGGTGCCGAACCGGACGGTCGCCCAGGGGGTGATGGCCGCGGCGACGAGGAAGCCGGCGGCGGACAGGCCGAGCGCGACACCGAGCAGTGCCAGACCGGCGTCGCTGTCGGACGGGTCGGACCAGGCGTAGCGGCAGAGCATCAGCAGTGTGACGGTCAGGGCGCCGTAGCAGAACCGCATCGCCGTCATCGCGGAGAGCGCCGAGCGGGCGGCCGGTCGCTGCCGCAGGTGCCCCAGTCCCGCGGCGAGGCCGCGCGCGGTGCCGGCGAGTTCGGCGAGCACCCGGGTCCGGCCGCTGCGGAGGTCCGGGCCGAGCAGGTCGCGGCCGAGGGTGAGCGCGGACAGGCCCGCGCACAGATAGAGCGCGGCGGCCAGCAATACGGTGGCCGCGTCGGCGCCCGCTCCCGCGGCGTGGAAGAGGTGCACCACGAACGCGGCGCCGCCGCCTACCGCGGCGGCGAGCGTGCCCGCTGTGGGGGACAGGGAGTTCGCCGTCACCAGGCGCTCGCCGTCCACCACCCGCGGCAGCGCGGCGGACAGTCCGGCGAGTACGAACCGGTTGACGCCGGTGACCGACAGGGCGGACAGGTAGAAGAGCCAGTCCGGCACATGGAGCAGGATCAGCCCGGCGGTGCCGCAGGACAGCACGGCCCGCAGCGCGTTGCAGTACAGCAGCACCTGGCGCCGCCGCCAGCGGTCGAGCAGCACACCGGTGAACGGGCCGAGCAGCGAGTACGGCAGCAGCAGTACCGCCATCGCGGAGGCGACCGCCCCGGGCGACGCCTGCTTCTCGGGCGAGAAGACCACGTAGGCGGCCAGCGCGACCTGGAAGACGCCGTCGGAGAGTTGCGACAGCAGCCGTACCGCCAGCAGCCGCCGGAAGTCCGGCAGCCGCAGCAGCACCCGAAGGTCACGCAGAACACCCATGTGCACACCTTCACACGACGGACAGAGCCCCGGGGACGTGCCCCGGGGCTCTGCTCAGTCGATCGGGTCGGTCCACCGACCGTCACATCGTCGTCCCACCGGCCACCGTTTCAGCGTGCACTGCTGCCGGACGGTGGCGGGCGGTACGGACCGGACGGGGTGTCAGCGCTCGACCTCACCGCGGATGAACTTCTCGACGTTCTCGCGGGCCTGGTCGTCGAAGTACTGCACCGGCGGGGACTTCATGAAGTACGAGGACGCCGACAGGATCGGGCCGCCGATGCCGCGGTCCTTGGCGATCTTCGCGGCGCGCAGCGCGTCGATGATGACGCCGGCGGAGTTCGGGGAGTCCCAGACCTCGAGCTTGTACTCCAGGTTCAGCGGGACGTCGCCGAACGCGCGGCCCTCGAGGCGGACGTACGCCCACTTGCGGTCGTCGAGCCACTGGACGTAGTCGGACGGGCCGATGTGCACGTTCTTGGCGCCGAGGTCGCGGTCGGGGATCTGCGAGGTGACGGCCTGCGTCTTGGAGATCTTCTTGGACTCCAGGCGCTCGCGCTCGAGCATGTTCTTGAAGTCCATGTTGCCGCCGACGTTCAGCTGCATGGTGCGCTCCAGGACCACACCGCGGTCCTCGAAGAGCTTCGCCAGCACGCGGTGCGTGATGGTGGCGCCCACCTGGGACTTGATGTCGTCGCCGACGATCGGCACACCGGCCTCGGTGAACTTGTCCGCCCACTCCTTGGTGCCCGCGATGAAGACCGGGAGGGCGTTGACGAAGGCGACCTTGGCGTCGATGGCGCACTGGGCGTAGAACTTCGCCGCGTCCTCGGAGCCGACCGGCAGGTAGCAGACCAGGACGTCGACCTTGCGGTCCTTGAGGATCTGGACGACGTCGACCGGGGTCTCGTCGGACTCCTCGATGGTCTCGCGGTAGTACTTGCCGAGACCGTCGAGGGTGTGGCCGCGCTGGACCGTCACGCCCGTCTGCGGGACGTCGGCGATCTTGATGGTGTTGTTCTCGCTGGCGCCGATGGCGTCGGCGAGGTCGAGGCCGACCTTCTTCGCGTCCACGTCGAAGGCGGCGACGAACTCGACGTCACGCACGTGGTACTCACCGAACTGCACGTGCATGAGACCAGGCACCTTGCTGTCCGGTTCGGCGTCCTTGTAGTACTCGACACCCTGCACCAGCGAGGTGGCGCAGTTGCCCACGCCGACAATGGCTACGCGGACCGAACCCATACCGGTTGCTCCTTGTGAAATAGTCACGCGGTTCCCCGATCCCGGGTCGGCCGCCGTTCTCTTGGTTGTTGTCTAGACGTCCCGCTCGGAGGCCGGGCGCTCCACGCGTCCGGCCCGCTCGGTCTCGATCAGCTCGTTGAGCCACCGGACCTCGCGCTCGACCGATTCCATGCCGTGCCGCTGGAGCTCGAGCGTGTAGTCGTCGAGCCGCTCGCGGGTGCGGGCCAGTGACCCGCGCATCTTCTCCAGGCGCTCTTCCAGGCGGCTGCGCCGCCCTTCGAGCACCCGCATCCGGACGTCCTTCGACGTCTGGCCGAAGAAGGCGAACCGGGCGGCGAAGTGCTCGTCCTCCCAGGCGTCCGGGCCGGAGTTGGAGAGCAGCTCCTCGAAGTGCTCCTTGCCCGCGGCCGTCAGCCGGTAGACGATCTTCGCTCGGCGGCCGGCGAGGGGCGCGGTCAGCGGGTCGCCGTCCAGCGCGGATTCCTCGATCAGCCACCCCTGGGCGACCAGCAGCTTCAGACACGGGTACAACGTCCCGTAGCTGAAGGCGCGGAACACCCCGAGCGATGTGTTGAGCCGCTTGCGCAGCTCGTAGCCGTGCATCGGGGACTCACGCAGCAGACCGAGAACCGCGAACTCGAGGATTCCGGAGCGCTTGCTCAATCCCTCGTCCCCTCGTCTCCCGATCGGATGTGCTGCGTGTGTGTCGACCCGATGTATCGAGCCGATACATCGTGACGATAGAACGGGCCGAGACATCATGCAAGGCGGGTTACGGTGACCGGCGTCACATCGGCAAACCTGTGAGCAGCCAACTGCCCGATATGTGACGAATGTTCGCGCCGAGCGGCATTTGACCGTGCGTACTCTGTTCGCCATGCGGAGCACCGGGAACCCCGCGGCGTCAGGACGCGTCATGATCCTTGGTGCAGTGCGGCCCGATCCAGCCGCGCGCAGGGGGACCCGACCGGAATGTCACCGATGCCTTCAGGCGATCCCGCCTGTCGAGGAGTAGCTGTTCAATGAGCGAGCACCGTCGCAAGCCGCCGCAGTCGCCGTCAGGCGGCCGTGCTGCCGCCCGGCGCGGGGGACAGCAGCCGCCGACGCCCCCTCCCCCGGGTGGCAGGCGCGCCGCTGGAGGGCCCCCGCCCGGAGACACCCCGCAGGCCGGCGGTGCGTACTCCTCGTCGTCGCCGTCCGGCGGCGTGGGCGGCGGCGTGGGCGGCGGCGACGAGCCGCAGCAGCCGTACGAGGGGCGCGCGGCCGCCCGCCGGGCCGCTCAGGGGCGCGGCAAGGGCGGCCGGCGCCGTGCGGCACCCGGTGGCGGCGCCGCGGCCGGCAGTGCGAGCGGCCCCGGCGGGCGCGGCGGCCGCCGCCCGGGCAAGAAGCGGTTCATCGACTACCCCCGCTACGGCAAGGTGGGGTGGCGCCACTGGATGCCGTCCTGGCGCCAGGTCGCGGCCCTGTGCGTGGGCTTCGTCGGCGGGCTGGTCGGGCTGATCGGGATCGCGTACGCCATGGTGAGCGTGCCCAACGAGAACCTCGCCGCCCAGGCGCAGAACAACGTCTACTACTGGGCCGACGGCAGCCAGATGATCGCGACCGGCGGTGAGGTCAACCGCCAGAACATCACGATCGACGAGATCCCCCAGGCGATGCAGAACGCGGTGATCGCCGGCGAGAACAAGACGTTCGAGACCGACCGCGGCATCGACCCCAAGGGCATCGCCCGCGCACTGGTCAACATGGCCAAGGGCGGCGAGACCCAGGGCGGCTCGACCATCACCCAGCAGTACGTGAAGAACACCCGGCTCGACCAGCAGCAGACCCTCAGCCGGAAGTTCAAGGAACTCTTCATCTCGATCAAGGTCGGGGCGACGATGAAGAAGTCCGAGATCATGGAGGGCTACCTCAACACCTCCTACTTCGGCCGCGGCGCCTACGGCATCCAGGCGGCGGCCCGCACGTACTACGGCGTCGACGCCATCAAGCTCAACCCGAGCCAGTGCGCCTTCCTCGCCGCGCTGCTCAAGGGCCCGACGTACTACGACCCCGCCGGCAACACCAGCATCGACCCGATCGCCACGGCGGCGAGCAACAAGAAGAACTCGATGATCCGGTGGAAGGACATCCTCGACCTCGAGGTCAAGGACAAGCTGATGTCCGCCACCGACCGGGCGAAGTACACCACCTACCCGATGCCCGACCCGGTCAAGCAGAACGCGCAGATGGCCGGGCAGATCGGCTACATGGTCAACCTCGCCAAGAGCTACGTGATCAACAACAAGATCCTCACCGCGGACCAGTTGGCCCAGGGCGGCTACCAGATCCACACCACCTTCCAGAAGAAGAAGGTGGACGCGATGGAAGCCGCGGTCAAGAAGGTGCAGAAGCAGTACATCAAGCCCGGTGGCACCCACGTGGTCAACGGCGAGGACATGGACAAGTACGTCCAGTTCGGCGGCGCCTCGGTGAACCCGTCGGACGGCGCGATCGTGGCCATCTACGGCGGCACCGACGCCACCAAGCACTTCACCAACAACGCGGACGAGACCGGTGCCCAGGTCGGTTCGACGTTCAAGCCGTACGTGCTGGCCGCGGCGATGACCTACGGCGTCCGAGATCCCTCGGGGCCGGCCACCCAGAGTGTGAGCGAACGGACCCTGGTCTCGCCGGACAGCGTCTTCAGCGGTAAGGACAACCAGCTCATCGACGACTACACGGGCAAGCCGTGGGTGGGCTACGACAAGGACAACAAGCCGTTCCAGTGGCGCCAGCCCAACGACGACGGCGACGACTACGGCCGGGTCACCCTGCGCGTGGCCCTCGACAAGTCGCTGAACTCGCCCTACGTCCAGCTCGGCCAGGACGTCGGCACGGACAAGGTGCACGACGCCGCGATCTCCGCCGGGCTGGTCGCCGACGCCTCCAACGGCCTGGACGACTACAAGAACAGCGTCACGTACTCCATCGGCACCTCCTCGCCCAGCGCGATCCGGATGGCCGACGGCTACGCCACGTTCGACAACCAGGGCCGGCAGAACGACCCGTACTCGGTGTCCACGGTCGTCCACAACGGCAAGCAGATCTACAAGCACCAGCTCCAGACCAAGGTCGCCTTCTCCCCGACGGTCGCGGACACCATCACCGGCATGCTCACCGACGTGGTCAAGAAGGGCACCGGTACCCCCGCGCAGCTGCCCGACGGGCGGCCCGCGGCGGGCAAGACCGGTACCACCGACGACAACAAGTCGGCCTGGTTCGACGGCTACACCCCGCAGCTGTCCACCTCGATCGTGATGTTCCGCCGCGACGACCAGGTGCACAACGGCAAGCAGAACTCCTTCCTCGCGATGTACGGCACCGGTGGCGCCCAGAAGGTGCACGGTGACTCCTTCCCGGCGCAGATCTGGAAGGACTACATGACCTCCGCGATGGCCGGTCAGCCGAAGAAGGACTTCGAGAAGCCGTCGGAGGAGATCGGCAAGATCATCTACGGCAACGTGTCGAGCCCGACGCCCACGCCGACGATGACCACCCCGCCGACCACCACGATGACCACCCCGCCGACGACACCCCCGACCACCCCGCCCTCGCCGACCGACTCGCCCACGCCGTCGGACACCCCGACCACGCCGTGCACCTCCATCTTCGGCTGCCCGAGCTCGCCCACCACGTCACCGACCACCAGCGACACCGGCGGCGGCAGCAGCACCGGGACGAGCAACGGCGGGACCAACGGCAACGGGAACGGCGGTACCGGCCGCGGGGGGACCACCAGCACGCAATGACCCACCCGGCAGTGAGGACCCGGCTGTGACGCCCCGGCGGTGACGCCGGCACCGAACAGCCGGTGCAGGACCCCGAGAGCCCCCGGGACCGTGACGACCGTGACGGTACCGGGGGCTCTCGCGTACACAGTCCGGTACGGCAGGATGGCGCCATGACGAGCGTGCGCTACCGAGCAGACGACGACCGGCGGCGGGCCGCCGTCCGCCCCACGGACGAGGACCCGGTGGCCGCGGCGGGCAGTGAGCTCATCGGTGGTCCGGCCGGCCGCTGGGCGCTCGCCGGGCACTCCTGGTGGAACCCGCTGCGGATCATGGTGCTCGTGGTGATCGCCATGTTCGCGCTCGGCATGGCGCAGAAAGCGTCCTGCTACTCGGGCGGCTGGTTCCAGCCGCCGCCCGGCGACCTCCAGTACGCGCACGCCTGCTACTCCGACATCCCGCACATGTACACCCAGCGCGGCTTCGGCGCCGACCTGGTGCCGTACTTCGACCGCATCCCCGACACGCTCAGCGGCTCGGCGGACATCCACTACCTCGAGTACCCGGTGCTGACCGGGCTGTTCATGGAAGTGGCCTCCTGGCTGACCCCGCCCGGCTCGGGGCAGCACAGCGCGCAGGTGTTCTGGATCGCCAACTCCGGGATGCTGATGGTCTGCGCGGTCGCGCTGGTGGTGTGCGTGGCCCGTACCAACCGGCGGCGCCCGTGGGACGGCCTGTTCGTCGCCCTGTCCCCCGCGCTCGCGCTGACCGCCACCATCAACTGGGACCTGTTCGCGGTGGCGTTGGCGGCCGGCGGGCTGCTGGCGTGGTCGCGCAGCCGCCCGGGCCTGGCCGGTGTGCTGATCGGGCTGGCCGCCGCCGCGAAGCTCTACCCGGTGCTGCTGCTCGTCGCGCTCTTCCTGCTCTGCCTGCGGGCGGGCCGGATGCGGGAGTTCGGCCGCACCACGGGCGCCGCGATCGCCGCGTGGCTGGTGGTGAACCTGCCGGTGATGGCCCTCGCGCCGCACGGCTGGGCGCAGTTCTACACCTTCAGCAAGGACCGCGGCACGGACTACGGCTCCCTGTGGATGATCGTCCGGGACCGCTCCGGCGACACGCTCGACGGCGTCAACGAGTACGGCATCGCCCTGATGCTGCTGCTGTTCGTGGGCATCGCCGCGCTCGCGCTGTACGCCCCGCGCCGCCCGCGACTGGGCCAGTTGAGCTTCCTGGTGGTCGCCGCCCTGCTGATCAGCAACAAGGTCTACTCGCCGCAGTACGTGCTGTGGCTGCTGCCGCTGGCGGTGCTCGCCCGGCCGCGCTGGCGCGACCTGGCCATCTGGCAGGGCGCGGAGGTGCTGTACTTCCTCGGCATCTGGTACCGGCTGGCGTACCTCAACAGCGCCAAGCACCACGGCCTGACCGCCGACGCGTACCACCTGGCGATCGGCGTGCACCTGCTCGGCGTGCTCTACCTGTGCGCGCTGGTGGTCCGCGACATCCTGCGCCCGGAGTACGACGTGCTGCGGCAGGACGGCTCCGACGACCCGGCCGGCGGGGTGCTGGACGGCGCCGAGGACGTCTTCGTCCTCGGCTCACCCGTGCACGAGCCCCAGCACGCGTCGGCGCCGCCGGTGCCGTACGCCGACGGCGGGCCCCGTCCCGAGGGCGGGCCGTACGGCGGCTGAGCGCCCGTGTGCGGCTCCGGCGGGCCCTGGGGCGGGGCCAGCGGGGTCTGCGGGGCCGGCCGGGGCCGGTGGGCCGATGAGCCGCTGGGGCCGGCGACGCGTCAGGCGGACTGGCGGTCCACGATGCGGTCGAACTGGGTGGTGGTGTGCCGCAGGTGCGCCACCAGCTCGTCACCGACCGCGGGCGGCGCCACGTCGCTGGGCAGGAACAGGATCGACACCTGCATGTGGGGCGGCTCGGCGAACCACCGCTGCTTGCCCGCCCACACGAACGGCGACAGGTTGCGGTTGACCGTGGCCAGCCCGGCCCGGGCCACGCCCTTGGCGCGCGGCATCAGCCCGTGCACCGCCTTCGGCGCCTCCAGGCCCACCCCGTGCGAGGTGCCGCCCGCGACCACCACCAGATGCCCGTCGGCGGCCGCCCTCTCCTGCCGGTAGCCGTAGCGCTCGCCCTTGGCGATCCGGGTGACGTCCAGGACCGCGCCGCGGTACTCCGTGGCGTCGTGGTCGCCCAGCCACATCAGCGTGCCGATCCGCGCCCGGAACCGGGTCTGCGGGAACTGCTGCTGGAGCGCGGCCAGTTCGGACGCGGTGAGGTGGCTGACGAACATCGTGTGCAGCGGCAGCCGGGCCGCCCGCAGCCGCTCCATCCAGCCGAAGACCTCCTCCACCGCGTCGGTCCCGTCGGTACGGTCCAGCGGCAGGTGGATGGCGAAGCCCTCCAGGCGCACGTCGTCGATCGCGGTGTGCAGCTTGACCAGGTCGTCCTCGGAGACGCCGTGCCGCCGCATCGAGCTCATCACCTCGATCACCACGCGCGCGCCGACCAGGCCGCGCACGCCCTCCACCGAGGAGACCGACCGGATCGCCCGGTCCGGCAGCGGCACCGGCTCCTCGCCGAGCCGGTACGGGGTGAGCACCAGCAGGTCGCCGCCGAAGTAGTCCTTGATCCGGGCGGCTTCGTACGTGGTGCCGACCGCGAGCATGTCGGAGCGCAGCCGGGTCGCCTCGTCGGCGAGCCGTTCGTGGCCGAAGCCGTAGCCGTTCCCCTTGCAGACGGGCACGATGCCCGGGAACTGGTCGACCACGGACCGCTGGTGCGCACGCCAGCGTGTGGTGTCGACGTAGAGGGTGAGCGCCATAGCCTGGTCAGGACCTTTCTTCGGTGCTCCGCCCGGAACCGGTCCGGACGGAGAGTCGGCCGGTCAGCGGCGCGACATGTAGATGTCGAGTGCCTTGTGGAGCAGCTTGTTGAGCGGGAAGTCCCACTCGCCCAAGTATTCGGCAGCCTGGCCGCCGGTGCCCACCTTGAACTGGATCAGGCCGAAGAGATGGTCCTTGTCGTCCAGCGAGTCGCTGATGCCGCGCAGGTCGTAGACGCTGGCGCCCATCGCGTACGCGTCGCGCAGCATGCGCCACTGCATGGCGTTGGACGGGCGGACCTCGCGCTTGTGGTTGGCCGACGCTCCGTAGGAGTACCACACGTGCTGCCCCACGGTCAGCATGGTGGCCGCGGCGACCGCCTCGCCCTCGTGCACGGCCAGGTACAGCCGCATCCGGTTGGGGTCCTCGCCGTTCAGCGTGTTCCACATCCGCTGGAAGTACGACAGCGGGCGCGGCCGGAAGTGGTCGCGGGTGGCGGTGATCTCGTAGAGGCTCTGCCACACCGGCAGGTCGTCGTAGCCGCCCTGGACCACCTGGACGCCGGCCTTCTCGGCCTTCTTGATGTTGCGGCGCCACAGCTGGTTGAAGCCCTTGAGGATGTCGTCCAGCGAGCGGTTCTCCAGCGGCACCTGGTAGACGTAGCGCGGCTGGACGTCACCGAAGCCGGCGCCGCCGTCCTCACCCTGCTGCCAGCCCATCCGGCGCAGCCGGTCGGCGACCTCGAAGGCGCGCGGCTCCACGTAGGTGGCCTCGACGTCGCGCAGCCGCAGGACGTTCGGGTCGGCGATGCCGGACTTGACCGCGCCGGCGTCCCAGCGGCGGATGATCACCGGCGGGCCCATCTTCACGGTGAACGCACCCTGCTGCTTGAGGTGCTTGAGCATCGGCTGCAGCCACTCGTCGAGGTTCGGCGCGTACCAGTTGATCACCGGGCCCTCGGGCAGGTACGCCAGGTACCGCTTCACCTTCGGGAGTTGGCGGTAGAGCACCAGGCCGACACCGACCAACTGCCCGGACGCGTCATCGAACCAGCCGAGGTTCTCCGAACGCCACTCGTTCTTCACATCGGCCCATGCCGGGACCTGGCAGTGGCTCGCCGAGGGCAGGCTCTGGATGTACGCCAGGTGCTGCTCGCGACTGATGGTCCTCAGGGACAGGCTCATACGGGGCGCTCCCCATGCTCCGACTGCGGGCTTTTGCTGGCCCGAAGCCTACTGCGGGAGGGGAGCGCCCCCGCTACTGCTCTAGGAGAAGCCGCCGTGCGCGACGCCCAGGTAGAAGCCGAGGGCGGACATCCCCAGGCCGATGATCAGGGCGAACCGCTCGGCGGTGGTGACCGAGATGTACTGCCCCCAGGCGCCGGTGAGGATGCCGGCCAGCCCGGTCACCGAGCTGACCAGGTGCATGCTGCGGAACCCGGCCGTGACGACCGCGACGACGCCGAGGACGACGGTGACCGTCAGGAGCGAGTTCTCCAGCGGGTGGCGCCTGCCGTCGGTGTTGAAGGTGAGGCGGTGGCGGGTCCGGGGCTCGGACGTCTGGGCTGTGTGCTGCTGTGCCATGGGGCACCTCCGTGATGGAGAGGTGGCGCAAGGTAGCGCCGGCCACACCCGATGTATACAGATTGGGGGCATAACCGGGCGGATTTCAACCCGGGGGACCGACCCGGGTACGCTGGGCGGTCTGCACCGGTACTTTCGCCGGGGTGCGGTGGCGCGGAAGCGCTGTCGGTGGCCCGCGCTACCGTTGCGACGCAAGCCAAACCCTCCTGCCACGGAAACGCCGTGGCCGCTGAGTCCAAAGGAGGTGGGTTCCCCTATGCGTCACTACGAGCTCATGCTCATTCTCGACCCCGATCTTGAGGAGCGCGCTGTCTCCCCGCTGATCGAGTCCTTCCTCGCCGTCGTCCGCAGTGGCGGCGGCAGCGTGGAGAAGGTCGACACCTGGGGCCGTCGTCGTCTCGCCTACGAGATCAACAAGAAGCCCGAGGGCATCTACTCGGTCGTCGACCTCAAGGCCACGCCCGAGGTCGTCAAGGAGCTGGACCGCCAGCTCAACCTGAACGAGTCGGTGCTGCGGACCAAGGTCCTGCGTCCGGAACTCCACTGATCCGGATCTCCCGGACCACCGAGTACCGGGCACGCCCGGACCGGACCACCGAGTAGCAGTCACCACCACCGCACCGCCCCCCAAGCAGTCGAGAGGTCATCCCAATGGCAGGCGAGACCGTCATCACGGTCGTCGGCAATCTCGTCGACGACCCCGAGCTGCGCTTCACCCCCTCCGGTGCGGCGGTCGCGAAGTTCCGCGTCGCGTCCACCCCCCGCACCTTCGACCGGCAGACCAACGAGTGGAAGGACGGCGAGAGCCTCTTCCTCACCTGCTCGGTCTGGCGCCAGGCGGCGGAGAACGTCGCCGAGTCGCTCCAGCGCGGTATGCGCGTCATCGTGCAGGGCCGGCTGAAGCAGCGGTCGTACGAGGACCGTGAAGGCGTCAAGCGGACGGTCTACGAACTGGACGTCGACGAGGTCGGCGCCAGCCTGCGCAGCGCCACCGCCAAGGTCACCAAGACCAGTGGCGGCGGCGGGCGCGGCGGCCAGCAGGGCGGCTACGGCGGCGGTGGTGGCGGTGGCCAGGCCGGCGGCGGAGGCGGCTGGGGCGGCCAGCAGGGCGGCGGGGCTCCCGCCGACGACCCCTGGGCCACCAGCGCACCGGCCGGCGGCCAGGGTGGCGGCGGAGGCAGCTGGGGCGGCGGCTCCGGTTCCTCCTCCGGCGGCGGCTACTCGGACGAGCCGCCCTTCTAGAGGGCGGACCCTCACACACTTCTTGAGCTCACAGGAGAGACACCATGGCGAAGCCGCCCCCGCGCAAGCCGAAGAAGAAGGTCTGCGCGTTCTGCAAGGACAAGACCGTGTACGTGGACTACAAGGACACGAACATGCTGCGGAAGTTCATTTCCGACCGCGGCAAGATCCGTGCCCGCCGCGTGACCGGCAACTGCACGCAGCACCAGCGTGACGTCGCCACCGCGGTGAAGAACAGCCGCGAGATGGCGCTGCTGCCGTACACCTCGACGGCGCGATAAGGAGAGGGTGACCAGCATGTCGAAGATCATCCTCACCAACGAGGTCAGCGGCCTCGGTGCCGCCGGCGACATCGTGGACGTCAAGCCGGGCTACGCCCGCAACTACCTGATCCCGCGTGGCTTCGCCATCGCGTGGACCAAGGGTGGCGAGAAGGACGTCGAGCAGATCCGCCGTGCGCGGCGCATCCGCGAGATCCACTCGCTGGAGGACGCGAACGCCGTCAAGGCCCAGCTGCAGGGCGTCCGCGTGACGCTCAGCACCCGCGCCGGTGACACCGGTCGCCTCTTCGGTTCCATCACCCCGGCCGACATCGCCGCGGCGATCAAGAACGCGGGTGGCCCGCAGGTCGACAAGCGCCGGGTCGAGGTGGGCTCGCCCATCAAGACGCTCGGCGCGCACAAGATCTCGGTGCGACTGCACCCCGAGGTCGAGGCTGTCCTCGACCTGGAGGTCGTGGCCGCGTAACGCGGTATCGGGCCGGTTTCGACCGGCCTGGCCGGCATGTTCCACGTGAAACACGAGGAGCGTGCCGGCCGTGCGAGACCAGTGAGGGCCGGCTCCCGGTGGGAGCCGGCCCTTCGCGTGCCCGGGGTCAGCGGCTGGCCCCCGTCACCACCCAGCGGCCGGACCGGGACCGCAGCCACAGGGCGGCGAAACGGGTGAGCATCATCAGGCCCATCGCCCACCACAGCGCGGTCAGACCGCCGCCCGCCGCCGGTACCGCGAACGCGACCGGTGCGAAGACCGCGAGCGTGACCAGCATCGACCCGGCCAGGTACGGCCCGTCGCCCGCGCCCATCAGCACCCCGTCCAGCACGAACACCACCCCGCACACCGGCTGCGTCAGCGCCACCACGAGCAGCGCCGACGCGAGCGCGCGGCGTACGTCCGGGTCGGAGCTGAAGAGC
The DNA here is from genome assembly GCF_057708125.1 of Actinacidiphila sp. bgisy145. Lineage (NCBI taxonomy): Bacteria > Bacillati > Actinomycetota > Actinomycetes > Kitasatosporales > Streptomycetaceae > Actinacidiphila > Actinacidiphila sp. bgisy145. The sequence goes on along the minus strand of NZ_JBYIRL010000002.1, from coordinate 240,537 downwards.
GGTCCGACCAGCGGCCGGGCCAGCACCACCAGCAGCCCGAGCACGGCGCCGCACATCGCTCCCCACTGGATCATCCGGCGGCAGGCCGCCCGCGCCCCTTCGGCGTCCCCGGCGCCCAGGTAGCGGCCGATGATCGCCTGCCCGGCGATCGCGATGGCGTCCAGCGCGAAGGCGAGCAGCGACCAGACGGTGAGGGTGATCTGGTGGGCGGCGATCTCGGTGTCGCCGAGCCGCGCGGCGACCGCCGTGGCGATCATCAGGACCGCCCGCAGGCTGATCGTCCGGACCAGCAGCGGTACGCCGGCGCGGGCGCAGGCCCGTATCCCGGCGGCGTCCGGGCGCAGCATCGACCGCCAGGCGTCCGGGGCCTGTGCGCGGGCGCCGCGGACCACCATGGCGAGGTAGACGGCGGCCATACCGTTCTGGGCGATGACGGTGCCCCAGGCGGAGCCCGCGATACCGAGCCCGGCGCCGTAGACGAGCGCCGCGTTGAGCCCGGCGTTCGCGGTGAAGCCGGCCACCGCGACGTAGAGCGGGGTGCGGGTGTCCTGGAGGCCGCGCAGCACCCCGGTCGCGGCGAGCACGACGAGCATCGCCGGGATGCCGAGCGAGCTGATCCGCAGGTAGGTGGCCGCGTACGGGGCGGCGGTGTGCGAGGCGCCGAAGAACCCGGCCAGGTCAGGGGCGGTCGGCAGCACCGCGGCGATGACCAGGGCGCCGATCAGGAGGGCGAGCCAGATGCCGTCCATGCCTTGCCGCAGGGCCGCGGGCAGGTCGCCGGCACCGACGCGGCGGGCGACGGCGGCGGTGGTGGCATAGGCGAGGAAGACGAAGACGTTGACCGCCGTGGTGAGCAGAGCGGCGGCGACGCCGAGTCCGGCGAGCTGCGCGGTGCCCAGGTGGCCGACAACCGCGCTGTCCACCATGACGAAAAGCGGCTCGGCGACCAGGGCGCCGAAGGCGGGCAGCGCGAGGGCGACGATCTCCCGGTCGTGGCGGCGGCGCACAGACATCGGCGGCCGCGCGGGTTCGCGCGGCGCCGGCGGGTGGACGGTGGGGGGCTCGGGGCTCACAGCGGGATATCCTAACCGTCCACAAGTAAGAGGTGAAGTCGCGATCTGATCATTACGGGCGACTGCGCAGAGTGATCTCCTCCGCGTTGTTTGTCATGATCTTGATCCGGGGGCCGAAGTTTTTCTCCTGCACAGGCTATGGACGAAGAAGTCGCAGGTCAGAGCCGTCATGGTGGCGGATTCGCAAGGTTGTCCACAGCACTGTCCCAAGGGTCGTGCACAGGTTGGGGCCAGTTCTCCACAGGTATGCGCCCGTCATCCACACCCCCTGTGGATAACCGGCTTGGTGTGGGCCGCCGGTGGGCCTAGCGTGGACCGTCCCCGACTCCGCGAAGCGCGTGCGCCGGGAGGCTCGTTGGTCGGCTGTGCCGCCGTGAAAACCGGGGCGCCGCCGTGAAAGAGTGACACGCACGCGGGGTCCGGCCGACCCGGCCGGACGGGAGGAGGTGGCGGGAATGAGCCAGCCCGAACCCGCGGACGACCACTGGGCGGACCACCCCCCGGACGAGCGCCCCGCAGTCAGCCAGTTCCGCAAACGCGGCGGCGGCGCCGGCGGCGCGGACGAGGGCCGGTTCGCCGAGGGCGGCGGCTTTGAGCGGGTTCCCCCGCAGGACCTGGACGCCGAGCAGTCCGTGCTCGGCGGCATGCTGCTGTCGAAGGACGCGATCGCCGACGTCGTCGAGGTGCTCAAGGGCGCCGACTTCTACCGGCCCGCCCACGAGACGATCTACAGCGCGATCCTCGACCTCTACGCGCGCGGCGAGCCCGCCGACCCCATCACCACCGCCGCCGAACTCACCAAGCGCGGGGAGATCGCCCGCATCGGCGGCTCCCCCTACCTGCACACCCTCGTCAACGCGGTGCCCACCGCGGCGAACGCCGAGTTCTACGCCGAGATCGTGCACGAACGCGCGGTGCTGCGCCGCCTCGTGGAGGCCGGCACCCGCATCACGCAGATGGGGTACGCCGCCGACGGCGACGTCGACGAGATCGTCAACAGCGCCCAGGCCGAGATCTACGCCGTCACCGAGCAGCGCACCTCGGAGGACTACCTGCCGCTCGGCGACATCATGGAGGGCGCGCTCGACGAGATCGAGGCGATCGGCTCCCGCAGCGGCCAGATGTCCGGTGTCCCCACCGGCTTCACCGACCTCGACTCCCTCACCAACGGCCTCCATCCCGGCCAGATGATCGTCATCGCCGCCCGCCCGGCCATGGGAAAGGCGCTGGCGCTGGACACGCCCCTTCCCACGCCGACCGGTTGGACGACGATGGGCGAGGTGCGGGTCGGCGACCAGCTGCTCGCTGCCGACGGGACACCCACCCTGGTGGTCGCCGCCACCGACGTCATGTCCGAACGCCCCTGCTACGAGGTCACCTTCGATGACGGTACGACCGTCATCGCCGACGCGGACCACCAGTGGCTCACGGACACACCGGCCTCCCGCCACTCGGCTCGGCCGCACGCCCAGGACGACAGCCGACGTGTCCGTGCCGAGGTCCGGACGACCAAGGAGATCGCCGAGACACTGCGCTGCCTCACCGAGCACGGCAACGGCTTCAACCACACCGTGCGGAACGCCGCGCCCCTCGACCTTCCCCCGGCCGACCTGCCCGTCCCGCCGTACACGCTGGGCGCGCGGCTGGCGGACGGGCACAGCGGTTCCGCCCGGACCACCTCGGCGGACGGGAACAAGCACATTCCGCAGGCGTACCTGCGGGGTTCGGTCGAGCAGCGGCGGGAGCTGTTGGCCGGGCTCCTCGACACCGGTGGGACGGTCACCGGCACCGGTTCGGTGCGGTTCTCCGCCGACGACCGTGCGTTGGCCGACGGCTTCCGCGAGCTGCTGACGAGTCTCGGATACACCTGCGACACGGCGACCGGCCCGGTCGAGGGCCGCTCGCAGGAGCCGTCCACGGCGTACACCGTCGACTTCACGACCGGCGACGACGTCTTCGCCCTCGACCGCAAGCGGCGCCTGCACGAGGAGCGGCGGGACCCCGGCACCGCGCGGCTGACGCGGCGCGTCATCACCGGCGCGCGCGAGGTACCGAGTGTCCCGGTGCGGTGCGTGCAGGTGGACAACCCCGACCACATGTACCTGGCCACGCGTTCGATGGTGCCCACCCACAACAGCACCCTGGCGCTGGACTTCGCGCGGGCCTGTTCCATCGCGAACAAGATGCCCAGTGTGATCTTCTCCCTGGAGATGGGGCGCAACGAGATCGCGATGCGGCTGCTGTCCGCCGAGGCGCGGGTCGCGCTGCACCACATGCGCTCCGGCACCATGACGGACGACGACTGGACGAAGGTCGCGCGCCGGATGTCGGACGTCACCGAGGCGCCGCTGTACATCGACGACTCGCCGAACCTGTCGATGATGGAGATCCGCGCCAAGTGCCGCCGGCTCAAGCAGCGCAACGACCTGCGGCTGGTCGTCATCGACTACCTCCAGCTGATGCAGTCCGGCGGGTCCCGGCGCCCCGAGAGCCGCCAGCAGGAGGTCTCGGACATGTCCCGTAACCTCAAGCTCCTCGCCAAGGAGCTGGAGGTCCCCGTGATCGCCCTCTCCCAGCTCAACCGCGGGCCCGAGCAGCGCACCGACAAGAAGCCGATGGTCTCCGACCTGCGCGAGTCCGGCTCCATCGAGCAGGACGCCGACATGGTGATCCTCCTGCACCGCGAGGACGCCTACGAGAAGGAGTCCCCCCGCGCCGGCGAGGCCGACCTGATCGTCGCCAAGCACCGCAACGGCCCCACCGCCACGATCACCGTCGCCTTCCAGGGCCACTACTCCCGCTTCGTCGACATGGCCCACACCTGACGGCCTCCTCGGCAGGGCCGCTGCGGGCCCCGTGAGCTGCTCAGCGCCTCGTCTCGTACCTGGTCAGCACCACGCCGCCGGGAAACGTCCGGGTCTCCAGCAGGTTCAGGTCCACCCAGTCGTCCAGCGCGGTGAAGAACGGTGTGCCGCCGCCCACCAGGACCGGGTGGGTGGCGATCACGTACTCGTCGATCAGCCCGGCGCGCATGGCCGCCGCGGCGAGCGTCGCGCCGCCGATGTGCATCGGGCCGCCGTCGTCGGCCTTGAGCCGGGAGATCTCGGCGACCGCGTCGCCGGTGACCAGGCGGGTGTTCCAGTCGACTTCCTCGAGCGTCGAGGAGAACACCACCTTCGGGGTGTCCCGCCAGTTCCGCGCGAACTCGATCTCCGCCGCGGTGGCGCCGGGCTGCCGGTCGCCGGTCGGCCAGTAGGAGCTCATCGCCTCCCACATCTTGCGCCCGTACAGAGACAGGCCGGTCGTTTGCTCGTGCTCGAGCCACCACTGGAACAGCTCGTCGCTCGGCCCGCTCCAGCCGATGTCGTCACCGGCCGCGGCGGTGTAGCCGTCCAGGGTCAGGTTCATGCCGTAGACCAGTTTCCGCATTCCCCAGCCTTCCGTCCGTGGGTGCCCGGTGTATGGGACCCGCTCGGCGCGGAAAACTCATCGGCGCGACCCGCGCCGCCCGGGAATGGTCGCGGGAGCGGATCAACGGGTGGTGAAGGCCCCGCCGTTGACGTGCAGGGTCTGGCCGGTGATGTGCCGTGCGCCCGAGGAGGCGAGGAAGAAGGCGGTCTCGGCGATGTCCTCGGGAGTGCCGGGCCGAAGGTTGTGTGTCTCCTGGACCAGTGCGGCGTGCCGGGCGCCGGTCATACCACCGCGGAAGAAGTCCGTGCCGGTGACGTAACCGGGGGAGATCACGTTGCTGGTGACGCCGACCGGTGCGAGTTCCGCCGACAGTGAGGTGCTCCACGCGCCCAGGGCGGCCTTGGCCGCGCCGTACGACCCGCCGCGCCGCTCGGCGCCGATCGAACCGATGCTGATCACGGTGCCGCCGTCGGTGAGCCGGTCGCGTACGGCGGCGGTCGTCAGCACGGCGCTGAGCAGGTTGCTGCTGAGGCTCGAACTCCACTCGGCGAGCAGGGACTCCAGCGGCGGGGCGCCGTCGGGGGCCGCCGCGGGGAGGCCGCCGGCCGCGTTCACCAGGACGTCCACCGCGGCGAGTTGCCCGGCGAGCGCCGCGGTCCGCGCCGGGTCGGTCGCGTCGCAGACCACGCCGCGCACGCCCAGTTCCCGGGCGGTGCGCTCGACGCTGTCGGTGTGCCGTCCGGTCAGCACGACCTCGCAGTGGTCGGCGGCGAAGCGCGCGGCGACGGCGCGGCCTATGCCGCTGCTTCCACCGGTGACGAGCACAGTGCGGGTCAAGAGTCTGCTCCTCGCAGCAGAGGTGTGGCTTCCGAGCTGGTACGTTTAGAGCTAAACATAGTGGATGTCGCAGCGGCAAGAGGGGAGGAGCCGGCCATGGCCGACCCGGACGTGGACGTGGCAGCGGAGGTCCATGCCGACGTGTACGTCTCAGCAGACCCGCCTCCCGGCGCGCCTCCGGGCACCGCGCCGCCGTATCCCGCCGGCGCCATCGCCGCCGCCTGGCAGCGGGAGCGGCCCGGCACCCCGACCACGTCGATCGAGGTGGTCACGCCGATCTGGCGGCTGTCCAAGCTCTTCGCCGATGACCGCGCCCGGGTGCTGCGCGCCGCCGGAATCGACGCGGCGACCCTCGATCTGCTCTCCGTGCTCCGCCGCGCGGGGCCGCCGTACACCCTCTCCACCCGCGAGATCGCCCGGCGCACCCTGGTCACGGCCGGTGCGGTGTCGCAGCGGGTGAACCGTGCGGAGGACGGCGGCCTGGTACGGCGCGGCGCCGCACCGGCCGGCGGCCGTACGGTGCTGGTCGAACTGACCGAAGAAGGGCACGCGCTGATCGAGCGCTCGGTCGACGCGGTGCTCGGGCGTGAGGCGGAACTCGTCACGGGCCTGTCCGCGAGCGAACGGGAGACGCTGGTAGGGCTGCTGGACAAGCTGTTCACGGATGTACGGGCACGGATGGGCTGAGGTCTCCGCGCCCGGGGCGCCGCCGTGGTGGGCGTGTTAGCCTCGCGCCGTGTCTCGTCAGTCCGTGCCTGTGTACCGGCAGTTGTCGACGGCGTTGCAGGGCCGGATCGACGCGGGAGAGTGGGGGCCGGGCGAGAAGCTGCCGTCCGAGCCGGAGCTGGTGCGGGAGTTCGGCGTCAACCGGTTGACGGTGCGGCAGGCGCTCGACGAGTTGGAGCGCGCCGGGGCGGTGGCCATCCGGCACGGCAAGGGCACCTACGTGTCCGAGCCCGCCACCACGGTCGAGGTGACGATCGATCCGGGCAGCGAGCGGTGGGAGACCGCGGGCGGCCAGTGGGCGACGCGGGAGGACCCCGCGCCGTCGGTCGTCGAGCACGTCCTGTCCTTCGGCGACAGCAGCGACAGGGAAGCGGCCGGGCACCTGGGGGTGGACCCGGGCGAACTGCTGCTGGTGCGCACCCTGCTGGAGGTGCACGGCCTGGGGCCGGCGACGGCGCAGGCCGGGCAGGCGGTGCCGTGCGACTACTGGCTCGACCGGCGGCGCTTCGGCACGCTGCCGCAGCGCTGGGGGGACGGTCCTCACCTGGCGGTGGTGCTGGCGCGCGAGTACGGCGTGACCTGGGTCAACGACTGGCGGGGCTTCACGGCGGCGTCGGCGGGGCTGTTCGTCGCCGAGCAGCTCAAGGTGCGGGTGGGGACGGCCGTCATGGTCCGCGACGGGGTCAGCGTCGACCCGGACGGGACGCCGGTCTTCTACGTACGGCGCTACGCCCTCGGGTCCCGGTCGAAGTACGTGATGCGCTACCGCCCGCAGGAGGGGCGCGGCGGCGCCTGAATCGGCCCTGGTCGGGCTCGCAGGGCCACCCCAGCGTTCACACCTGCGTCGCCTCCGGGTCATCCGGTGCGCCCGGGGATCTCATCTAGATGAGTTGGGATCGCGGGGCACGGCAACCCACGGGCCGTGCCGCTCACGCTCGGCGTGGGCGCCCGCCCAGGTCGCCGCCTCCCCAAGGGGACGGCAGCCCCAGCCGAAAGACCCGAACACATGACTGAGGCTCACAACCGCGTCAACAGCCCGCGCACCAAGCGGGCCGCGCTGGCCGCCACCTCCCTGCTGGCCGCCGGAACCCTGCTGGGGACGTTCGCCGCGACGGACGCGGCCGCCGCCGCACCGGCTCCGACATCCGGGAAGGCTTCCGCGAAGGCAGCCGGGAATGCTTCCGGGAAGGGCGCCGGAAACAACACCGGGAAGCCCGCCGCCAAGGCAGTCCCCTTCACCGCCGCTTCCGTCACCGCGGGAAGCACCGTCGGCACCCTGAAGGTGTCGTGGGCCTCCAGCGCCACGCACGTCTCCGTGTACGCGGGCGCGACCGCCGACGCGCAGCGCACCCTGGTCGGCAGCGGCGCCGGAACCGCCACCCTGACCGTCTCCGGCGCGCACGGCAACTGGGTCCGGCTCGTCCCCTCCACCGGGGCCCCGCTGACCCTCACCATCCGCGACCTGGACCTCGCCAGCGACCCGAACCTGCGCGACGCCGGCGGCTACCGCACCACCGACGGCCACTGGGTCAAGATGGGAGCCGTCTACCGCTCCGCCGCGCTCTCCCTGACCCCGGCCGACGCCGTCGTCGTCAACACCTTCGGCATCACCCTCGACGCCGACCTGCGCACTCCCGACGAGGTCACGGCCGCCGCGGACGTCGTGCCGATCGGTGCGGCGTGGGAGGAGCTGAACATCAGCGGCACCCAGGGCACCGGCCTGCCCAGCGGCATCGACACCGAGGCCGCGGCCGAGAAGATGATGCAGGACGGCGAGGTCAGCATGGCCTCGTCGCTCAACGCCCGCACCGACTTCGGCAAGCTGCTCACCCAGATCGCCGGCAGCAAGGGCGCCACCCTGTACCACTGCTCCGCGGGCAAGGACCGCACCGGCTGGGCCTCCGCGCTGCTGCTGTCGCTGCTCGGCGTCTCGAAGTCCACCGTCACCGAGGACTACCTCCTCAGCAACACCTACTCCTTCGGCTCCGCCGCCACCCAGAGCGCGCTGAAGAGCATCTACGACGCGACGTACCAGGCCGCCATCGCCAAGGGCGCCACCTCCGCGGACGCCACCGCGGCCGCCCAGAACGAGGAAGCCGTCTACACCGCCTTCATGAAGGTCGAGACCTCCTACCTCGACGCCGGCCTCGACTACGTCACCGCCCACTTCGGCACCGTCGAGAACTACGCCACCACCCCCCTCGCCCACGGCGGCCTCGGCCTGACCCGCAAGAACCTCACCGCCCTCCGCACCCGCATGCTCACCTCCTGACCCACATCCCACCGCACCCCGGGAGCGTCCTGAATCGCGTGGGGGCGCCCCCGGCCGGGTGGGGGCGGGGGCGCCGGGAGGGGGTGGGCTAGGTGGTGGTCCAGATGAAGGTGGCGGAGCCTGGGGTGGCGGCCGGGGTGCGGCCGGTGACGGTGACGGTGAAGGTGCCGGGCTGGGTGGCGGCTCCGCTGAAGGTGCCGTCGGTGGAGAGGGAGATGCCCGGGGGCAGGCCGGTGGCGGAGTAGGTGGTGCCGCCGGTGTTTTTGCCGTACGCCCAGTCGACCGGCTGGTGCACCGGGCTGCTCATGCCGTACGGGTTGGGCAGGGACAGGGGTGTGGAGGCGGCTGCCGCCGGGGTGACGGTGGCCGGTACGTCGAGCGTGCCGGTCAGCGGCAGGTTCCGCGAGGAGTCGCCCACCAGGATCTGGTAGGAGCCCGCCGCGGTGGTCCAGTTGCCGGCCGAGGTGTTCCAGTAGGCGAGGTCGTGCGCGCTGACGGTGAAGGCCACCGTCTTGGACTGGCCCGGGTCGAGGGTGACCCGCTGGTACCCGCGCAACTGGTGCACGGGCTCACCGGTGGACGCCGGGTCCCCGACGTAGAGCTGCGCGACCTCCGTGCCGGCGCGCGACCCGGTGTTGGTGACCGTGGCGTGCACGGTCGCCGTCCCACCGCTCAGCGCCCCCACCTGGAGGCCGCTGAACCCGAAGGTGGTGTACGACAGGCCGAAGCCGAACGGGAAGAGCGGGGTGATGTTCTTCGCGTCGTACCACCGGTACCCGACGTCCAGACCCTCGCTGTACTGGACCTGCCCGTTGGTGCCCGGCCACTGCGCCGCCGTGTGCGCGGGCACGTCGGCCAGCGACTTCGGGAAGGTGACCGGCAGCTTGCCGGACGGGTCGACGTCACCGAAGATCAGCGCGGCCATCGCCGTGCCGATCTCCTGCCCCGGATAGAAGCCCTCGAAGACGGCCGCGACTTGGTCGAGCCACGGCATGGTGACCGCCGAGTTGTCGTTGAGCACCACGATCGTGTGCGGGTTGGCCGCGGCCACCTCGGCGATCATGTCGTTGTCGCTGACCGAGCTGCCGCCGTTGTTGGGCAGGTCCAGCGTGGTGGTGTCGTGCTCCTCGTTCCCGTAGTTGTCCGACGCGTAGACGATCGCCACGTCCGAGCCACGGGCCAGCGCGACCGCCGAGTCGAGATCGGTCCCGTTGTCGTACTGCACCGTCGTGTCGGTGCCCGCCACCCGGTCCTGCATGCCGGTGATCGGCCAGACCGTGCCGGAACTGGTGGTGGTGGCGCTGCCGCCGCCGATGCTCTGCACTCCGGCGCCGCCGTCCCAGCCGATCACGGCGATCGACTTGGTGGTGGCGGTGGACAGCGGGAGGATGCCGTTGTTCTTCAGCAGCACCGCGCCCTCCTCGGCCCCCTGGAGCGCGACCTGCTGGTGGGCGGCGCTGGTGACGGTGGCGCCGGTCGAGCCGCTGGGCGCCTTGTCGAACAGCCCGAACGCGAAGTACTGCGTGAGCAGCCGGCTGGTCATCGTGTCGAGCGTCGCCTGGCTGACGGTGCCGTCGGCCACCGCCTGCGCGAGGAAGTCGGCGTAGAAGTAGCCGTTGGGCATCTCCACCGTCAGCCCCGCGTTCGCCGACTCCTGCGTCGAGTGCGTGCCGCCCCAGTCGCTGGTGACGAAGCCGCCGAAGTTCGCCTGCTGGTACAGGCCGACGTTCAGCAGCGCCGGGTTCTGGCAGGCCGGCACGTTGTTGACCACGCTGTACGCGCACATGGCCGCCGCGGGCGCGCCCTGCGCCACCGCCGCCTGGAAAGCGGGCAGGTACAGCTCCTGGAGGGTGCGGTCGTCGACGATCACCGTGCCCGCCGGGTTCTCGATGTTGTAGACGGCCACGTGCTTCATCTCGGCCATCACGCCCTGGCTCTGGATGCCCTTGATGTCGGCGGCGGCCATCTGCCCGTTGAGGTACGGGTCCTCGCCGAACGTCTCGAACGCGCGGCCCCAGCGCGGGTCGCGGACGATGTTCAGCGTCGGACCGAGCGCCACCTGCGCGCCCTTGCCCGCGAACTCGGCGCCGATCGCGGCACCGTACTGCTGCTCCAGCGCGGTGTCCCAGGTGGCCGCCGAGGCGTTCGCGGACGGCATCTGCGTCACGCCGCCGAGCCCGTCGCCCACGCCGTGCGGACCGTCCTGGAGCCCGAGCGCGGGGATGCACAGCGACGGGATGCCGCTGATGTTGCCGATGTACGGCGAGGCGTTGTTGTTGCCGTGCAGGATCGACACCTTCTCGGCGTTCGTCATCTGCGCCATCACCTGCGCCACGCGGTCCGCGACCGGCGCCGTCGAGCCGACCCACGGGCAGTCGCCGTCTCCGCCGGTCGGCGGGGTGCCGGTACCGCCCGGGGTGAGGACGGTGAACTCCCAGAGGGAGTAGCCGTACTGGGTGGCGCGCTGGGTGCCGTACATGCGCACATAGCGGCCGGTGCCGCTGAAGGAGAGGTTCTCGGTGCCGCCGGCGCCGGTCGTGGTGGAGTACACCGTGTTCCACGTGGAACCGTCGTCGGAGAGCTGGATCTGATACGCCGTCGCGTACGCGGTCTCCCAGGTCAGTTGGGCGCCGCAGATGCTCTGCGAGGAGCCGAGGTCGACCTGGACCCACTGCGGATCGGCGGCCGCGCTGGACCACCGGGTGCCCGCGTTGCCGTCGAAGGCGGCTGCCGCGGGGGTGCCGGCGTTCTCGGTCGACGAGGCACTGGACGGCTTGCCGAGGGCCGCGTTCGTGTCGCCGCAGGACGTGGGCGGGGTGTCGTCACCGGAGCCGTAGACCTGGAACTCCCAGAGGGAGTAGCCGTACTGGGTGGCGCGCTTGGTGCCGTACATCCGCACGTAGCGGCCGGTGCCGCTGACGGCCAGGGTCTGGACGCCTCCGGTGCCGCTGGTGGTGGAGTACACGTCGGTCCAGTCCGTGCCGTCCTGCGAGGTCTGGATCTGGTACGAGGTGCCGTACGCCGTCTCCCAGTTGAGCACGACCTGGGTGAGGGAGTGGCTGGCGCCCAGGTCGACCTGGAGCCACTGGGGGTCGGCGGCCGCGCTGGACCACCGGGTGCCGGGGTCGCCGTCGACCGCCGCATTGGCGGTGAAGGCGTCCTGGACCGAGGAGGCCGTGGCCGGCTTGCCCTGGGAGAGCAGTTGGGGTGCGGCGGCCTGGGAAGAGGCCGGGTTCAGCGAGAGGTACGCCGAGGCGATGAGCGCCAGGACGAGCAGGACGACACTCCGCGGGGAGCGTCGGAAACGTTTACGGGCCGGATAGGAGAGCCCTCGTGGGGTGACCCTCATGTGTACTCCTGGAAGTCGGGTGACGGCACGCGCGTTGGGGGACCGACAGGTGGCGCGGAGCGCGGACATGGCGCGGTGAGAGCGCTCTCGGGCCGACGTGATGGTCACGCCGGGCCGTGGGAGGTGTCAACCGTTCTGACACGTAAGGCCGGAGGGATTCCGGCGGTCCGTACGGGGTGGTCGTGGTGGGTGGGCGCCGGCGCCCTTGCCGTCCGCCTCCCGGGGGTACGGTCGGTGCGGATGTCGATCAGCGGTAGTGCCGGGCGGAGCTCGGCAGAAGGGCAGGGGGCACGTGGTGACGACCGACTCTCCGCAGGCGTACGGGGGCGAGCTGCTGCCCACCACGACGCGGGCGCTGATGCACCGGGTCGCGGTGGAACAGGCCAGGGGCCGTACGCCGTCGCTGATCGGCGGGGTGGTGCGGGACGGAGCGCTGGTGTGGAGCGGCGCGTGCAGCATGGTCGAGGGGCACGCGCCGGACACCGACACGCAGTACCGGATCGGGTCGTTGACCAAGAGCTTCGTCGCGGTGCTGGTGATGCGGCTGCGCGACGAGGGCAGGTTGGCGCTCACCGACCCGCTGGAGAAGCACCTGCCGGGCACGGCGGTGGGCGGGGCGACGATCGGCCAACTGCTCGCGCACACCTCGGGTATCGCCTCCGAGACACCCGGTCCGTGGTGGGAGCGCACCCCGGGCGACCTGCGGCCGGAGCTGGCGGACGTACTCGGCGAGACACCCGTCAAGCATCCGGCGGGGCGGCGGCACCACTACTCCAACCCCGGTTTCGCGCTGCTCGGAGCGTTGGTGGCCCGACTGCGGGACCGGCCGTGGGGAGACGCCCTCCAGAGCGAAGTGCTGGACCCGCTGGGGATGGGCCGGACCGGGCTGCTGCCGCAGCAGCCCGCGGCGGGCGGGTTCGCCGTGCACCCGTGGGCCGATGTGATGGTGCCCGAGGCGGTGCAGCAGACCGGACTGATGGCGCCGGCCGGGGAGTTGTGGTCGACGGTCGACGACCTCGCCCGGTGGGCGGCGTTCCTGGCCGGTGGTCGGGACGGGGTCCTGGCCGAGGCGACCGTGGCGGAGATGCGGGTCCCGGCGGCGCCTGCCGAGGCGAGTGAGCCCGGCGCCGGGTACGGCCTCGGCATTCAGATCACGCGGCACCACGGCCGTACCCTGATCGGCCACACCGGCTCGATGCCGGGCTTCCTGGCGACGGTGTGGGTGGACGTGGAGGAACGGCTCGGCGCGGTCGCACTGGCCAACGCGACGTCGGGGCCCGCCGTGAGTGGCCTCGCGGCCGACCTGTTGACGATCACCGCGGACGCCGAACCCGCCTTCCCCGCGCCGTGGCGGCCCGCCGACTCCCTCGACGCCGCGCTGCTCGAACTGGCCGGCGCCTGGTACTGGGGCACCCGCGGGTACGGGCTGCTCGTCCACGCCTCCGGCGACGTGGAACTGCGGCCGCTGGTCGGCCAGGGCCGCGGGACGGTGTTCCACGTGGAACCGGACGGCACCTGGACCGGGCAGGACGGCTACTACGCCGGCGAGACGCTTCGGGCGGTGCGGCGGGACGACGGCACCCTCAGCCATCTCGACGTGGGGTCGTTCGTGTTCACCCGGGAGCCCTACGACCGGCAGGCACCGGTACCGGGCGGCTTCCCCGGCTGGAGCTGACGGCGGACACGGCGGCGACGGGCGCCGACAACTGACACGGTCGGCAGAGGACGGGGGCTGGTCACGCGGAGTGTTCCACGTGGAACACTGGCGGGACGACAAGGGGGCAGGATGGCTCGGCTGCACATATTCGACATGGACGGCACACTGATGCCCGGCACTTCCGCCGGCATGGAGATCGCCCGGCAGATCGGCATGACGGCCGAGTTCCGAGAGCTGGACCGCGCGCTGGGCAGCGGTGAGATCGACTCGCCGCACTTTGCGCGACAGGCCTACCGGATGTGGTCCGTGCTCACGGAACGTCACGTGGCGACCGCCTTCGCGGGTGCGCCGTGGCTGACGGGGATTCGCGAGGTCTGGGCCGACATCACCGCCCGCGGCGACCACTGCGCGGTGGTGTCGCTCTCGCCGGACTTCTTCGTGACCCGGCTGCGGGCGTGGGGCGTCCACGAGGCGCGGGCCTCGGTCTTCCCGACCTTCCCCTTCGCGCCGGACGCCGTCCTCGACCTGTCGGGCATCCTGATGCCCGAGTCCAAGGTGGCCATCGCCGACGAGCTGTGCGCCCGCTACGGTGTCCGCCGCGACGACTGCGTGGCCTACGGCGACTCGCTGTCGGACACCGCGCTGTTCGGCGTGGTCCCGCTCTCGGTGGCCGTCAACGGGGATGATCACGTCAGCGGACTGGCCACGCACGCGTACACCGGCACCGACCTGCGCGAGGCGTACGCGCTGGTGGCGGAGGCCTGACCGCCGCCCTCGCCGGAACGACCGGGGGCAGGGGCCTTGCGGGGGTGGGCCGACGGACCGGGGCCCCGGGCGTGGCGGCTCAGCAGCCCAGGTCGGGGCCGAGCAGCCCGAGTACCCCTTCGATGTTCGCGTCCAGGTAGTGCCGCAGGGTCAGCGGCACGATCTCCACGGAGGCCAGTCCCATCCGGGTGAACGGCACCCGCACGATCTCGTAGCTGCCGCACGGCTCGTCGATCTCCGGGCCGTGCCGCCGGTCCAGGTCCATCGACTCCAGCCGGCAGACGAAGAAGTACTGCACCTTGACGCCGTGCGAGCCGTTGGCCGCGATGTGCTCGACGGTGTCGACGAAGGCGGGCACCGGGTCGGTGATCTTCCCGCCGAGTTCCTCGTCGATCTCGCGGTGCAGCGCGCCGAGCACCCCGGTGTCGTCCTCCTCGACACCGCCGCCGGGAGTGAGCCAGTAGGGGGCGAGGCCGGGCTTGGTGCGCTTGATCAGCACCAGCCGGTCGCCGTCGAGGATGATCGCGCGGGCCGTGCGTTTGACCACCGGCCGGGTGGAGGGGAGTGGGAGCGTGTCCGGAGGCATGCCTGAGATCTGCCGCGACCGGGCGCCGGGCAAACGTGGCGCCGCCGGGGAAATCACGGCCGGCACGTCGGCCCCGCGGCTCTACCGGCCGCGCGCGGCCTCGTCGAGGGCGCGGCGCACGTCCGCGACGATGTCGTCCGGGTCCTCGACGCCCACCGAGAAGCGGACGAAGCCCGGGGCCACCGCGTCCCCGCCCCAGCGGGCCCGGCGCTCGGCGGTGCACTGCACGCTGCCGAAGCTGGTCGCCTCCGAGGTCATCCGCAGCGCGCCGAGGAAGCGCTCCGCGTGCTCCCGGTCGGGCAGCGTGAAGGACACCACGCTGCCGAAGCGGCGCATCTGCGTCACCGCGACCGCGTGCGAGGGGTCGCCGGGCAGCCCCGGGTGCCGTACCCCCGACACCTCGGGCCGCTCCAGCAGGGCGCGGGCCAGCGCCAGCGCGTTGGCCGCCTGGCGGTCCACCCGCAGGGCGAGCGTGGCCAGGGAGCGGTGCGCGAGCCATGCCTCCATCGGCCCCGGGATGGCGCCCACGGTCTTGCGCCACTTGCGGACGGAGTCGGCCAGTTCGGCGCTGCGCGTGGTGACGTATCCCATCAGCAGGTCGCCGTGGCCGTTGAGCGCCTTGGTGCCGCTGGACACGGAGAAGTCCGCGCCCAGTTCGAGCGGCCGCTGCCCCAGCGGCGTGGCCAGTGTGTTGTCGACGGCGACCAGGACGCCCGCCGCGTGGGCGGCGCCGACCAGCCGCCGGACGTCGCACACGTCCAGCTCCGGGTTGGACGGGGTCTCCAGCCACACCAGCCGGGCGCCGTCCAGCAGCGGCAGCTGCGCGTCACCGGCGGTCGGCGCCATCCGCACCTGCACGCCGTACGACTCCAGGCGCTCGACCAGGGCGCGCGTCGTCTGGTAGCAGTCCGACGGGAGGACGACCGCGTCCCCGGCGCGCACCTGCGACAGCAGCACCGCCGAGATCGCCGCCATGCCGGAGGCGAAGGAGAGCGTGGTGGCGTCCGGGTCGCCGGGCGCCTCCAGCTCCGCGATCGCCTGCTCCAGCAGGTCCCAGGTGGGGTTGTCGTCCCGGCCGTAGGCGTACGGACCGGTGGGCTCACCGGGCAGGTGGTAGTGCGAGACGAACACCGGACCGGGCAGCGACGGTTCGTACGGCCTGGCCTCGGGGCGGCCGGCGTGCACACTCCGGGTGCTGTCGCCGATGTCCCCCGCCGCCTGCTGCGCCGTGCTGTCCTGCGTCATCCGGCCCTCGTCCTCCGTGTCCGTCGTCCCCGCGGGTTCGTCCGCGTGCTCGTGCTCGGTCGCCCTGCGCTCAGTCGTCCTCGTCCGGGAGGACCAGGTGCATCGCCCAGGCGACGATGCTGACGATCAGACCGCCGAGCACCGCGGTCCAGAAACCGTGCACATGGAACTTCAGGCCGAGGTGGCCGGCCAGCCACGAGGTCAACAGCAGCATCAGCGCGTTCACCACGAGGGTGATCAGGCCCAGGGTGAGGATGAACAGCGGAAACGACAGCACCTTGACGACCGGCTTCACCAGCCAGTTCACCACGCCGAAGACGAGGGCGACGAGTATGAGCGTCAGTGCTTCGCGCCACACCGAGTGGCCGGTGAGCGTGATGTCCTTGAGCAGCCAGACCGCAACCCCCAGGGCCGCGGCATTCGCCAGGGTCTTGACGAGGAAATTCTTCATGGTGAGATCGTCGCAGGTCTGATCATCAGGACAAGAGACGCGACGGAACCGTGGCCGTACCGCAGCGGAGGAGCGAAAAATGAAGGTGTTCCGGCTCGACGACCTGGACGCGGAGCGTGCCGCGAACCAGGGCGCCTACCTGCGCTTCCTGCGGGAACGCACCATGTCGGCCGGGCTCTACGCGCTCGACGCCGGCCAGAGCGACCCGCAGCAGCCGCACGAGCAGGACGAGGTCTACCTCGTGGTCAGCGGCCGCGGCGCGATCACCGTGGGCGAGGAGACCACCGCGGTCGCGCGCGGCAGCGTCGTCTACGTGCCGGCCCGGACCCCGCACCGCTTCCACCACATCACCGAGGACCTCAGGGTCATGGTGGTCTTCTCGCCTCCGGAGCCCTAAGGGTCCGATCAGGGTCGGATGGGGCCTTCCCGGCCTTCGCCGGGGCCCTTCGTGGACCTACAGTCGGAGTACGGCACGCAAGCGGCACCGCGCCGCGACACCGGGGAGCGGAGTGCGCCCCGCACAGTGACCTAGGAGCGAGAGAGCGTCATGAAGAGTCTGCTGAAGAGCCTGCCCTGGTGGGTCAAGTGGATCGGCATCCCGGTCATCGCCCTGGTCGTGTTCGGCACGCTGATCGCGAGCCTGGTGAGCTTCGTGATCGGCCTGCTGTTCAAGGTGTTCGTCTTCGTGGTCCTGGTCGCCGCGCTGGTGTTCGTGGTGAAGCGGGTCACGTCCGGTGGCTCCGGCAAGAAGCGCGACTGGTGATGTCGGCCTCCCGGCGGCCGAGGCCGGGACGGTACCTCGCGGACCGGTGAACGGCTCGGGCCGTTCGCCGGTCCGCTGCTCATTTCTTCCGGCGGTGGCTGTGGCCCGCACCGGAGGGACGGGACTGGCCGGGGAGCGCCGCCGACGGGTCGCCCGGAGCGGGCCGCGGCCCGCCCCTGCCGCCCCGGTCACCGCGGTCCGCGCTGACCACCAGGGCGGCCAGCGCCGTCGTCAGCGGCACCGACGCGACCAGGCCGATACTGCCGACCAGGGTGCGGACGATCTCCTCGGCCACCAGTTCGCTGCTCGCCACCTGGAACACCCCGCTGCGGGCGATGGAGAAGAGCAGCAGCAGCGGCAGGGCGGCGCCCGCGTACGCCATCACCAGGGTGTTGACGACCGAGGCGATGTGGTCGCGGCCGATCCGCATCCCGGCCCCGTACAGCTTGCGCCAGTTCGCCGTCGGGTCGGCGTCCTTCAGCTCCCAGACGGCCGCGACCTGGGTGACGGTCACGTCGTCGAGCACCCCGAGCGAGCCGATAATCACCCCGGCCAGCAGCACCCCCTTGATCTCGATGCCCGGGTAGAGGGTGTGGATCAGGCCGGTCTCGTCGGAGGTGTTGCCGGTCAGGTGGGCCCAGCCGATGAAGACCGAGCCGAGCGCCCCGATCAGGAACAGCGAGCAGAGCGTGCCGAGCACCGCCACGGACGTCCGCGCGCTGACCCCGTGGCACAGGTACAGCGCGATGAGCATGATCGCGCTGCCGCCGACCACCGCGACCAGCAGCGGGTTGTCGCCGCGCAGGATCGCCGGGAGGATGAACAGCGTCAGGACCGCGAACGAGATCGCCAGCGCGACCAGCGCCATGATGCCGCGCAGCCGGCCGACCAGGACCACGACGAGCGCGAACGCCAGCGCGAGCAGCGCGATCGGCATGCCGCGGTCGACGTCGGTGACCGAGTAGCGCAGGTTCTTCGGGGCGTCCGGGGCGTAGGCCAGGACGACGCCCTCGCCCTTGGTGTAGCGGCGGGTCTGGTCGGGCTGCACGATCTCGGTGAACTTCGTGCCCCGGTCCGGGCCGGACATCACCTCGATCGTCGCCTTCTGGCAGGCGTCACTTGACGGGGCCGCGGTGGACGAACCGCCCGCCGCCGTACCCGACGTGCCGGCGGAACTGCTCGAACCGTCGCCCGCGCCGTCGGTGTTGGGCAGGGCGCCGGCCTGTTTGCAGGACACGTGCACGAGTTGGACGACCTTGCCCGGCCGCGTCTGCTGGTCGAAGCCGACGCCGCTGCGTGCGTGCGACGGCGCGCCGCCCGGCCACAGCAGCACCATGCCGGCCACCACCGCGGCCGCGAACGGCACCAGTACGGCCGCGATCACCTTCCGCAGATGCCGGGAGACCGGCGGCACCGGGCCGTGCGCGTGGCCGTGGCTGTGGCCGTGCCCGTGCGGTGCGGCGGGATGCGGGCCGTGCTCGCCGGCCTGAGGGGAGTCCACGCACCGATCATCGCAAGGGCCCCTGGTGGATGTCCGCACCCAGCGGCTACCGTTGGCAGCACCTTTGCAAACGCGGGAGCTCGGAGCACCGGGCTGAGAGGGCGCTGACATCGCTTCGGGCGAGCGCTGCGCCGACCGCTGAACCTGTTACCGGGTAATGCCGGCGTAGGGAGTAGGTCTCACATGACCATGCAGGATGCGCACGCGCGGGAAACCGGCTGGCACAAGTCGTACCTCACCGGTCCCAGCGGAACCCGACCGGACCTGCGGGTACCGGTCCGCCAAGTGCACCTGACCGACGGGCGCGACGTGACGCTGTACGACACGTCCGGCCCGTACACCGACCCGTCGGTCGACACCGACGTCCGGCGGGGCCTGGCGCCCCTCCGGGAGCACTGGATCGTCGCCCGCGGTGACACCGAGGAGTACCCGGGCCGCCCGGTTCGGCCGGAGGACGACGGGCTCAGGCACACCGCACCACGCGGCGGTCTGCGCAACCTCGACGCGATCTTCCCCGGCCGGCCCCGGCTCCCCCGCCGCGGCCGGTCAGGCCGGCCGGTCACCCAACTCGCGTACGCCCGGCGCGGCGAGACCACTCCGGAGATGGAGTTCGTCGCGCTGCGCGAGAACGTGCCGGTGGAGACGGTGCGCGCGGAGATCGCCGCGGGCCGGGCGGTGCTGCCGGCCAACGTCAACCACCCCGAGATCGAGCCGATGATCATCGGCAGGCGGTTCCTGGTGAAGGTCAACGCCAACATCGGCAACTCCGCGGTCACCTCCTCCATCGAGGAGGAGGTCGAGAAGATGACCTGGGCGACCCGCTGGGGCGCCGACACCGTGATGGACCTGTCGACCGGGCGGAACATCCACACCACCCGCGAGTGGGTGCTGCGCAACTCCCCCGTCCCCATCGGCACGGTGCCGCTCTACCAGGCGCTGGAGAAGGTGGACGGCCGCGCCGAGGAGCTGAGCTGGGACGTCTACCGGGACACCGTCATCGAGCAGGCCGAGCAGGGCGTCGACTACATGACGGTGCACGCGGGAGTGCTGCTGCGGTACGTGCCGCTGACCGCGCGCCGCAAGACCGGCATCGTCTCGCGCGGCGGGTCGATCATGGCGGCCTGGTGCCTGGCCCACCACCGCGAGAACTTCCTCCACGAGAACTTCGAGGAGCTGTGCGAGATCCTCGCGTCGTACGACGTCACGTTCTCGCTCGGTGACGGGCTGCGGCCCGGCTCGATCGCCGACGCCAACGACGAGGCGCAGTTCGCCGAGCTGCGCACGCTGGGCGAGCTCAACACCGTCGCGAAGCGGCACCACGTGCAGACCATGATCGAGGGCCCGGGCCACGTGCCGATGCACAAGATCAAGGAGAACATCGACCTCCAGCAGGAGATCTGCGAGGAGGCGCCGTTCTACACGCTCGGCCCGCTGACCACCGACGTCGCACCCGGCTACGACCACATCACCTCGGGCATCGGCGCCGCGATGATCGCCTGGTGGGGCACCGCGATGCTCTGCTACGTCACCCCGAAGGAGCACCTCGGGCTGCCGGACCGCGACGACGTCAAGACCGGTGTGATCACCTACAAGATCGCCGCGCACGCCGCTGACCTCGCCAAGGGGCACTCCGGCGCCCAGGAGTGGGACGACGCGCTGTCCGACGCGCGCTTCGAGTTCCGCTGGGAGGACCAGTTCAACCTGGCCCTCGACCCCGACACCGCCCGCGCCTTCCACGACGAGACGCTGCCCGCCGAGCCGGCCAAGACCGCGCACTTCTGCTCCATGTGCGGCCCGAAGTTCTGCTCGATGAGGATCTCGCACGACATCCGGCGCACGCACGGCGGCGGGGAGCCTGCCACCGGACCGGGTGCCGAGGCAGGCAGCGAGGAGGAGGTCCGGGCCGGGATGGCCGCCAAGTCCGCGGAGTTCGCCGCCGCGGGCAACCGGGTCTACCTGCCGATCGCGAACGGGCCGGACCCGGCCTCGGCTAGTTGACGGTCCGGCCGACGTTGGGTGCGACCGGCGGCGGCCAGCCCACGGTGGAGAAGCTGTGCCACAGCCCCGGCGTCTCGGCGGTGCCCGCGCTGAAGGTGGTGGGCAGGTAGGTGCTGGGGCGGCCCGACGGGTCGTCGCAGTCCAGGCCCTTGTGCAGCCAGATGTCGACGCCGGTGTTGTTGGTGACGTGGTCGACCCCGCTCGGGGCGAAACGGTGGCAGGCGCCGTTGCCCTGGGCGGGGTTGGCGATGGTCTGGCTGAAGTGGAGGCCCCGGGTGCCGGTCACCTGGCCCGCGGACGAGTCGGAGCAGCCCGCCACCGCGACGGCGAGCGGGACGGTCGTGAGCAGAGCAGCGAGCGTACGGCGGCGGACGCGCATGGGCCTCTCCCGTTCTGACCAGGTACGGGAGCAGTCAAGCAACGGCGGACGCCCACCGCGAGCTGGGACGGCCATCCGTGCGGACGCCCCGGCTCACATCGGCGGCCGCCGGTGGGCTGTCCCGCGGCTCGGGTGCTGCGGGGAGGAGAAGTCCGGCCGGGTGTAGCCCAGGTGCGGCATGCGCGGACCGGTGGTGGGCGCGGCGGGCGGCGGCACGACGGCCCGCCCGGCCAGCGCGTCGTCGAGAAAGGGCAGCAACCCGCGGTCGAGCAGGGCGCGCTGCCACGCGTCTCGGGCCCCGGCGACCTCCGGCGGGAGGGAGTCGGGCGCGTCCCGGATCGCGGTGGAGCCGTCGCGCAGCGCGGTGATCAGCAGGCCGATGCCGCCGAGCACGATCGAGGCGGCGGTCACCGCGGCGAAGAACCAGCCCGCGGTGCGCAGCGGCGCGGCGATCCCCGGCTCCGGGGACACCGCCTGGAGCGCGTATCCGATCAGCAGGAAGATCAGTGCCGCGGCGCCGGCGAGCAGCGGTGTGAGCACGGCCAGCACCGCGAGGAAGCCGGCGCCGGAGCCGGCGCGGTCCGCGACGCCCATCGCCGCGTAGCTGAACGCGCGGCTGTCGCGGGCGCGGGCGGACTCGCGTACCGCCTCGCGGCTGTCGGCCCGGACCCGGCGGTACGCCTCGTACTCCTCGGCGGCCCGGGCGCTGATCGACTCGGCGGCGGCGAGCGCCATGGTGCGCAACTGCTCGGCGTTCAGCGGGGCGCCGGGCGCGCGGTCATCGGCCCTCTGGGCCTCGACGCCGTCCAACGCGATGCGCAGCGCCTCGTCGAGGACGTGCTCGAAGTCCGGGCGGTCCTCGGTGAGCAGGTGTGGAGCGCTGGTCATGTGCATCCCCCGATGCTCCGACTCTCCGCGTGCGGCCGGTGTTCCACGTGGAACATCCGCCTTCTGCCGGATACCCGGAGAGCGGTGGGACTACGGATACAGCCGATGGTAGGGCGGTACCCGGGGCCTTGACAGGGCGCAACCAGGAAATGTGGAAGCTATCCCACCAGCGGGAGTTGGGCAACGAGCAACCGGCCGTCCATCGTGACGCCGCCGTCCATCGCGACCGCGAGGTTCTCCGCGTAGACCATGGGTCCCTGGACCACGGGCGCGGCCGACTCGCCGTCCGCGAGCGGTTCCCCGCCCTCGCCGAGCAGGTAGGGGATCGGGCTGTGCCCGTGGACGACCCGCTCGCCTCCGTAGGTGCCGAGCATCTCGCGGGCCGCTTCGGCGCCGCCGTCGCCGCGGAAGGCGAACCGCTTGGTGAACTTGCGGAACAGGTCCCAGCATTCGTCGGCGTCGGCGCGCTGGAGCACACCGGTGACCGCGTCGTTCATCTCCTCGATGCTGCGGCCGTAGTCGAGGTAGGCGGTGGTGTCGGAGTGCAGCAGCAGGTGGCCGTCGGTGAGATGGGCGGCGTCGAGCCGGGAGATCCAGGTCAGGTGCCGGTCCTCCAGCCGCTCCATGTCCGACGGCTGGCCGCCGTTGAGCCGCCAGGCGGCGAGGAAGGAGGCGGTGCCCCCGGTGGAGTTGACCGGGGTGTCGCCGAACCGGTGGGCGCCCAGCAGCAGCAGTTCGTGATTGCCCATCAGAGCGCGGCAGTAGCCGCCGGCCGCCGCGGCCTCGGCGGACAGCTGCATCACCAGCTCGATCACGCCGATGCCGTCCGGGCCGCGGTCGGTGAAGTCCCCGAGGAACCACAGCCGGGCGCTGCCCGCCGACCAGTGGCCGTCCTCGTCGACGAGCCCCGACTCCCGCAGGGCGGCGAGGAGTTCGTCGAGGTAGCCGTGCACGTCACCGACCACGTAGAGCGGGCCGGGGCGCTCGCCCGGCAGCGCGGCGTCGCCGATCACCGGCAGGTCGTGGGCGGTGGGGGTGTAACCCGGCGGCACCAGCGGGGTGTCGGGGCGGGTCGGTTCGTAGCCGGGCGGAGCCGCGACCGGTGCCGGGGCGGCAGGGGCCGCGGGCGGCGGTGCTCCCTCGTAGCCGGCCGGGGCCGGCTGGTAGCCCGGTTCGTACCCGGCGGACGGCTGGAAGTCGGGCGCCGTCCCGTAGCCGGGCGCGGGCTCGTACCCGGTGTCGGGCTCATGCCCCTGACCTGCCCCCTGAGTCATCGACCCCTCCACGCTCGCGCCGCCATCCGCCCATCATAGGAATGCGGCTGGCGCGTTGTGACATACCCAGGCACCTCGTTTTCGTGGGCCTCGGACAAACCGCCACGTAGTCACCCGGCCGGGCGTGTCGGATCACGGCTGATCACGCCTCCCCGCGGGCCGGGCCGCGCGGCGGGCTGACAGTGGTGCGGTGTGCCCGCCGCTGCGAGGACGCCCGGACGATCAACTCGGTGGGCATGACCTGCTGTACGGGGTGGCTGGGTCCGATTCCCTCGATCGCGTCGATCAGCAACTGGACGACGGCGGTGCCGATCCGCCGGGGTTGCAGCGACAGCGTGGTGATCGGCGGGTCGGTGCCCGCGTAGCCGCCGCTCTCGCTGCAGCAGACCAGCAGCAGGTCGTCGGGGACGCGCAGGCCGTAGCGGCGGGCGGCGGCGAGCAGGTCGGTGCCGTTGGGGTCGAAGAGGCCGTGCACGGCGTCCGGGCGGTCCGGGCGGGCGAGTAACCGGTCGGCGGCCACGGCCCCGGCGCACGGGTCGTGGGCGGGGTACGCCTCGTACACCGGCTCCTGGCCGACGCGTTCGCACCACTCCAGGTAGGCGGTGGTGGACAGCCGGGTGTACGTGTCGGTGCTGGTGCCGGTGAGCAGGCCGATCCGCCGGGCCCCGGCCGCGGACAGGTGGTCGAGGATGCCGAGGACGGCCTCCTCGTGGTCGTTGTCGACCCAGGCGTGCACCGGCAGGCTGCCGGCCGGGCGGCCGTCGCTGACCACCGGCACGCCCTGCCGGACGAGTTCGGCCACCAGCGGGTCCTGGTCGGACGGGTCGATGACCACGGTGCCGTCCAGCGCCACGTTGCCCCACACGTCGTGCCGGGAGGACGCGGGCAGGATGACCAGGGCGTAGCCGCGGGCCAGTGCCGCGGAGGTGGCGGCTCTGGCCATCTCCGCGAAGTACGCGAACTCGGTGAAGGTGAACGGTTCTTCGCCGTATGTCGTCACTGTCAGGCCGATCAGGCCCGATCTCCCGGTGCGCAGCGTGCGGGCGGCGGCCGACGGGCGGTAGCCCAGCCGGTCGGCGACCTCGCGGACGTGGCGCCTGGTGCTGTCGGGCAGTCGGCCCTTGCCGTTGAGCGCGTCGGAGACAGTCGTGATCGAGACACCGGCGGCGGCGGCGACGTCTCTGATCCCCGCGCGTTCCAGCCGGCGTCCGACGGGGCGGCTCGCCTGGTGATTCCCTGCTGCTGTCATGGCGAGCCGATAGTAGGGCGGCACTGGTCCGTACGGCTTCCGGCGACGTGGCCCCCGTGCAGAACAGTTTCTGCAAGATCGAAAGCCGTATGCGAGGTGGAATATGCAGGCGGCAGGGCGGTCGGTCGAGGCGGATGGCGGCCGCGGGCGGCCTTCGCCCGGCCATTGGCCCGCCGCTATCGACCTCGGCAACTCACTCCTACGGGGGACGTGCGCCAGGGCGCGCACTACCAGCGCACTTCGCGGCGGCACGCACCTGCCGGGTGGTGCGGCCGCCCTCGTAGGGTGGGCGCATGACCACCCCGAAGCTGCGCGCGGAACTGGACGGCATCCCGACGTACAAGCCCGGGCGACCCCCGGCAGCGGCGGAGGGCGGCGCGTCGCGGCCCGCCTTCAAGCTGTCCTCGAACGAGAACCCGTATCCCCCGCTGCCCGGCGTCCTGGAGGCGGCGGCCACCGCCGCGGCCTCCTTCAACCGCTACCCCGACCTGTCCTGCGCTGCGCTGACCGCGGAGCTGGCGACGAGGTTCGACGTGCCGGCCGGGCACCTCGCCACCGGCACCGGATCGGTCGGCGTGGCCCAGCAACTGCTGCAGATCACCTCGGGGCCGGGCGACGAGGTGATCTACGCCTGGCGCTCCTTCGAGGCGTACCCGATCGTCACCCAGATCAGCGGTGCCCGGGCGGTGCAGGTGCCGCTGGACGCGGCGGAGGTGCATGACCTGGACGCCATGGCGGACGCGATCACCGAGCGGACCCGGCTGATCTTCGTCTGCAACCCGAACAACCCGACCGGGACCGTGGTGCGCCGGGCGGCGCTGGAGCGCTTCCTGGACCGGGTGCCGTCGGATGTGCTGGTCGTCCTGGACGAGGCGTACCGGGAGTTCAACACCGACCCCGACGTGCCCGACGGCGTCGACCTGTACCGGGACCGCTCCAATGTCGCGGTGCTGCGCACCTTCTCCAAGGCGTACGGCCTGGCGGGCCTGCGGATCGGCTTCGCGATCGCGCACGACCCGGTGGCCGAGGCGCTGCGGAAGACCGCGGTGCCGTTCGGGGTGAGCCAGCTCGCGCAGGACGCGGCGATCGCCAGCCTGCGGGCCGAGGCGGCGCTGCTGGAGCGGGTCGAGGGACTGGTCGCGGAGCGCACCCGGGTCGCCGCGGCCCTGGCCGGCCAGGGCTGGACGGTGCCCGAGACGCAGGCGAACTTCGTGTGGCTGCGGCTGGGGGAGCGCACCGGGGACTTCGCGGCGGCCTGTGAGCGGGCGGGCGCGACGGTACGGCCGTTCGCGGGCGAGGGGGTGCGGATCTCCGTCGGGGAGACCGAGGCGAACGACATCGTGCTGCGGACCGCGGAGGAGTTCCGCAAGGAGCTGTAGCGGTTCGCCCGGGTCCCGGTGCCGCGTCCTGGCACCACGTCCCGACACCGGCTCCGGGCAGAAAAGTATGCTGACCTGCCGATTCGCCCCCTCTCACCCCCCCGGTGGAAGGGGGCGAACGCATGTGCGCGATACTGCTTGTGAATGAGTTCACGTTCACAAGCAGAACGCGTATCGGCAGCAAAGGAGACGTATCGTGCAGCTCGCACTGGAGCCACTGAGCGTCGCCAGGTGGCAGTTCGGCGTGACGACCGTCTACCACTTCCTCTTCGTCCCCCTGACGATCTCGCTCTCCGCGCTCACCGCCGGACTGCAGACCGCCTGGGTGCGCACCGGCAAGGAGAAGTACCTCGGGGCCACCAAGTTCTGGGGCAAGCTCTTCCTGATCAACATCGCCATGGGCGTCGTGACCGGGATCGTGCAGGAGTTCCAGTTCGGCATGAACTGGTCGGACTACTCGCGCTTCGTGGGCGACGTCTTCGGCGCCCCGCTGGCCTTCGAGGCGCTGATCGCGTTCTTCTTCGAGTCGACCTTCATCGGCCTGTGGATCTTCGGCTGGGACAAGCTGCCCAAGCGCATCCACCTCGGCTGCATCTGGATGGTGTCGATCGGCACCATCCTTTCCGCGTACTTCATCCTGGCCGCCAACTCCTGGATGCAGCACCCGGTCGGCTACCACTACAACCCGAAGACCAAGCGGGCCGAGCTCACCGACTTCTGGCAGGTCCTCACCCAGAACACCGCGCTCGCCCAGTTCTTCCACACCATGTCCGCGGCCTTCCTCACCGGCGCCGCGTTCATGATCGGCATCGCCGCCTACCACCTGGCCCGCAAGCAGCACATCGCGGTGATGCGCTCCTCGCTGCGGATGGCGCTGGTCGTCGCGGTGGCCGCCGGCGCGCTCACCGCGATCAGCGGCGACACCCTCGGCAAGGTGATGTTCAAGCAGCAGCCGATGAAGATGGCCGCGGCCGAGGCGCTGTGGGACGGCCAGAGCGGCGCGCCGTTCTCCGTCTTCGCGGTCGGCAACGTGAACAAGGGGCACAACGAGGTCGCCATCGACATCCCCAACCTGCTCTCCTTCCTCGCCACCGACGACTTCACCAGCTACGTCGGCGGCATCAACGACGTGAACAAGGCCGAGCAGCAGAAGTACGGCCCCGGCGACTACCGGCCGAACATCCCGGTCGAGTACTGGGGCTTCCGCTGGATGATCGGCTTCGGCGTGGTCTCCATCGGAGTCGGCGCGGCCGGGCTGTGGCTGACCCGGCGCCGCTTCTGGCTCGCGCCGGACCGGCGCACCGGGGAGGACGAGGTGCCGCACCTGATGCTCACCCGCACGGTCGGGCTCGGCGCACGGCTGTCCCCCTGGTACTGGCGGATCGCGCTGCTGACCATGCTCTTCCCGCTGGCCGCCAACTCCTGGGGCTGGATCTTCACCGAGACCGGCCGCCAGCCCTGGGTGGTCTACGGGGTGCTGCGCACCAAGGACGCGGTCTCCCCCGGGGTCTCCGTCGGCTACGTGCTGACCTCGCTGATCGTCTTCACCGCGCTGTACGGGCTGCTCGCCGTGGTCGAGGTCCGGCTGCTGGCGAAGTACGCCAAGCAGGGACCGCCCGAGCTGACCGAGGCCGACCTGAACCCGCCGACCCGGATCGGCGGCGGGCCCGGCGGCAGCGCCGGCGAGGCCGCGGACGCCGACCGGCCGATGGCCTTCTCGTACTGACGGACTGACGGATCGACGACGGAAGGGAAGGGACAGACATGCACCTGCACGACGCGTGGTTCGTCATCATCGCCGTCCTGTGGACGGGCTACTTCTTCCTGGAGGGCTTCGACTTCGGGGTCGGCGTCCTCACCAAGCTGCTCGCCCGCGACCGCACCGAGCGGCGGGTGCTGATCAACACGATCGGGCCGGTGTGGGACGGCAACGAGGTGTGGCTGCTCAGCGCGGGCGGGGCGACCTTCGCGGCCTTCCCGGACTGGTATGCCACCCTCTTCTCCGGCTTCTACCTGCCCCTGCTGCTGATCCTGGTCTGCCTGATCGTGCGCGGGGTCGCCTTCGAGTACCGCGCCAAGCGGCCCGAGGAGCGCTGGCAGCGGAACTGGGAGCACGCGATCTTCTGGACGTCGCTGCTGCCCTCGGTGCTGTGGGGCGTGGCCTTCGCGAACATCGTGCGGGGCGTCAAGATCGACGCGCACCAGGAGTACGTCGGCACCCTCGGGGACCTGCTCGGCGGCTACGCGCTGCTCGGCGGGCTGGTCATGCTGGCGCTGTTCACCTTCCACGGCGCGGTGTTCACCGCGCTCAAGACGGTCGGGCCGATACGCGAGCGGGCGCGGGCGCTGGCCACCAGGATCGGCCTGGTCACCGCGGTGCTCGCAGCGGTCTTCCTGGTCTGGACGCAGCTGCACAGCGGCGGCGGCCGCAGCCTGCCGGCCCTGGTCGTCGCGCTGGCCGCGCTGCTCGCCGCGCTCGGGACCAACCGGGCCGGGCGCGAGGGCTGGTCGTTCGCCCTGTCCGGGGTGACGATCGCCGCCACCGTCGCGATGTTCTTCCTCACCCTCTTCCCGGACGTGATGCCCTCCTCGCTCAACGGCGCGTGGAGCCTGACCGTCGGCAACGCGTCCGCCACTCCGTACACGCTGCGGATCATGACCTGGTGCGCTGCCATCGCCACGCCGCTGGTGCTGCTCTACCAGGGCTGGACGTACTGGGTGTTCCGCAAGCGGATCGGCACCCAGCACATCGCGGAAGCGGCGCACTGACCATGTCCGGCCCGGTCGGGCCCGGTGCGTCGGTGTTCCACGTGAAACACGAAAGGGGATGTTCCACGTGAAACCGGTCGACCCTCGGCTGATGACATACGCGCGGACCACCCGGGTCTTCCTCGCCGGTGCGGTGCTGCTGGGCCTGGCGGGGGCCGGGCTGGTCGTCGCCCAGGCGGTGCTGATCGCCGACGTGGTGGTCGGCGGCTTCCAGCAGGGCCGCGGCGCGGGCGCGCTGCGCGGCGACCTGATCGCGCTGGCCGCCGTGGCGGTGGGGCGGGCGCTGGTGGCCTGGCTCACCGAGCTGTGCGCGCACCGGGCCGGCGCGGCGGTCAAGTCCCAGCTACGGCAGCGGCTGCTGGCCCACGCCACCGCGCTCGGCCCGAACTGGCTGACCGGGCGGCGCAGCGGCGAGCTGACCACGCTCGCCACCCGCGGTGTGGACGCGCTCGACGACTACTTCGCCCGCTACCTGCCCCAACTCGGCCTCGCCGCGGTGGTGCCGCTGGTGGTGCTGGCCCGGATCGCGACCGCGGACTGGATCTCCGCGCTGACCATCGTGGTGACACTGCCGCTGGTGCCGCTGTTCATGGTGCTGGTCGGGTGGGCGACCCGGGACCGGATGGACCGCCAGTGGCGGCTGCTGGCACGGCTGTCCGGCCACTTCCTCGACGTGGTCGCCGGTCTGCCCACGCTGAAGGTCTTCGGCCGGGCGAAGGCGCAGGCCGACAACATCCGGAAGATCACCGACGACTACCGCCGGGCAACCCTGCGTACCCTGCGGATCGCCTTCCTCTCCTCCTTCGTGCTGGAGCTGCTCGCCACGATCTCGGTCGCGCTGGTCGCCGTCGGCATCGGCATGCGGCTGGTGCACGGCGAACTCGACCTGCGCACGGGCCTGCTGGTGCTGGTGCTCGCCCCGGAGGCGTATCTGCCTCTGCGGCAGGTAGGGGCGCAGTACCACGCGGCGGCCGAGGGGCTGGCGGCGGCGGAGGAGGTCTTCGAGGTGCTTCAGACCGCGCTGCCGGGCGCGCCTGCCGAAGGCGGCGGCCGGGTGGCGGCCCCCGACCTGCGGACGGCCACCATCAGCGTCGAGGACGTGGAGGTGGCACGCGACGGGCAGTTGGGGCCCACCACGCTGGAGCTCGCGCCCGGCCGGACGGTCGCCGTCACCGGGCCGAGCGGCGCGGGCAAGTCCACGCTGCTTCGGGCCCTGCTCGGGTTCGTCGAGCCCTCCGCCGGGCGTATCACGGTGGACGGGATCGACCTCGCCGACATCGACCGCGCGTCCTGGCACCGGCAGATCGCCTGGGTGCCGCAGCGGCCGCACCTGTTCGCCGGGACCGTCGCGGAGAACGTGCGGCTGGCCCGGCCCGACGCGAGCGACGCGGACGTACGGTCCGCGCTGGCCGCCGCGGGCGCGGGCGGGTTCGCGGCCCCGGACGACGCCATCGGCGAGGACGGCGCCGGGCTGTCGGCCGGCCAGCGCCAGCGGCTCGCCCTGGCCCGCGCCTTCCTCGCCGACCGGCCGCTGCTGCTGCTCGACGAGCCCACCGCGAACCTCGACGGGGACACGGAGGCCGAGGTCGTGGAGGCCCTGCGCGAACTGTCCGCCACCCGCACGGTGCTGCTCGTCGCACACCGCCCCGCTCTGCTGCCCCTCGCCGACGACGTCCATCCGATAGGTGCGGACGCGCCCGCGCGGCCGGTTCCGGCCGCCGCCCGGGAACTCCACCGGGCCGCCGGGCCGGCCGGAGCAGGGCAGCAGCCGTCCGGGGCGCCGGACGGGGCGGCCGCAGGCGCGGCGGAAGCCGAACCGCACATCGGCGGCAAACGGCGCGGCGGTGCCGGCGGCGTCCGCGGCTTCGTCCAGGCCGGCGAGGCCCGCGGATTCCGGGCCCGGTTCGCCGGGGCCTGCGCACTCGGCGTGCTCGCGCTGGGCTGCGCGGTCGGCCTGATGGGCACCTCGGGCTGGCTGATCAGCCGCGCCGCCCAGCAACCGCCGGTGCTCTACCTGATGGTCGCCGTCACCGCGACCCGCACCTTCGGCATCGGCCGCGCCGCGTTCCGGTACGGGGAGCGGCTGATCGGCCACGACGCGGTCTTTCGGGCGCTCGGCGGCGTACGGGTGGCCGTCTTCCGCCGGCTGGAGCGGCTGGCACCCGCCGGGCTCGGCCGTACCGGCCGCGGCGACCTGCTCTCACGGCTGGTCGCGGACGTGGACGGCGTGCAGGACCACTACCTGCGCTGGCTGCTGCCCGCCGTGACCGCGGCCGTGACCGGGCTCGGTGCGGCCGCCTTCACCGGGTGGCTGCTGCCCGCGGCCGGTGCCGTCCTGGGCGCCGGGCTGCTCGTCGCGGGTGTCGGCGTGCCGACGCTGTCGGTCGCGGTGGCCCGGCGGACCGAGGACCGGTTGGCGCCCGCCAGGGGCGAGCTGTCCACCCGGGTGCTCGGGCTGTTCACCGGCACCGCCGAACTGACCGTGGTCGGCGCCCTGCCCACCCGCCGCGCGGGGGCCGCGGAAGCCGACCTCGCGCTGCGCCGGATCACGGCCCGCTCGGCCGCCGCCACGGCGCTCGGCGCCGGGCTCACCGCGCTGGTCACGGGCCTGACGGTGACCGGGTGCGCGTGGGTCGGTGTGCGGGCGGTGGCCGCCCACCAGCTGCACGGCGTCCTGCTCGCCGTCCTGGTGCTGCTGCCGCTCGCCGCCTTCGAGGCCGTCGCGGGCCTGCCGCTCGCCGCCCAGCAGCGGCAGCGCAGCCGCCGGACCGCCCAGCGGGTGCGCGATGTGCTGGACGCGCCGCTGCCCGTACGGGAGCCGGAACGGCCGCAGCGCGCGCCGGAGGCACCGTATCCGCTGGTGCTGCGCGGGCTGACCGCGTCCCACCCGGGGCAGTCGCGGCCCGCGCTGGAGGGCGTGGACCTGACGTTGTCACCCGGACGCCGGATCGCGGTCGTCGGGCCGTCGGGGGCGGGCAAGACGACGCTGGCGCACGTGCTGCTGAGGTTCCTCGACGCCGAGCGCGGCACCTACACCCTGGCCGGGCAGGACGCCGCGGCGCTGGACGGCGACGACGTACGGCGGCTGGTCGGGCTGTGCGCGCAGGACGCGCACGTCTTCGCCAGCACCGTGCGGGAGAACCTGCGGCTGGCCCGACCCGGCGCACCCGACGCCGAACTGCGGGAGGCACTGGCCGCCGCGCGGCTCGACCTCGACCTGGACACGGAGGTCGGGGAGCACGGCGCCCGGCTGTCCGGCGGCATGCGGCAGCGGCTGGCGCTGGCCCGCGCGCTGCTGGCCGACTTCCCCGTGCTGGTGCTCGACGAGCCCGCCGAGCACCTGGACCTGCCCACCGCCGACGCCCTCACCGCGGACCTGCTGGCGGCCACCCGCGGCCGTACGACCCTGCTGATCACCCACCGCCTGGCCGGGCTCGCGGACGGCGCCGTGGACGAGATCCTGGTGCTGTCCGGCGGACGGGTGGTGCAGCGCGGCGGGTACGCCGAACTGGCCGCAGTCGACGGGCCCTTCCGCCGGACCCTGGAACGGGAGCGCCGAGCCGAGGACAGCGCGCGGACGGCCGCGGAGCCGGTGGGCGTGTAGCTCCGCGGCGCTGCTGGCCGGGGCCTACGGGAGGCGGTTCTCCCCGCCGTCCCCGCTGTCCCGGTCGGCGCGGTCATCCCGGTCGGCGCGGGCCGCGAGCAGGCGCTCGATGACGCGGGCCACACCGTCGTCGTTGTTGGACTCGGTGCGGTACGTGGTGGTGGCCAGCACCCGCGGATGGGCGTTGGCGACCGCGTACGACAGGCCCGCCCAGCTCAGCATGGCCAGGTCGTTCGGCATGTCCCCGAAGGCGACCACCTCGGCGGCGGTCACCCCGCGTTCGGCGCAGCACTTGGCCAGGGTGGTGGCCTTGCTGACGCCCGTACCGCTGATCTCCAGCAGCGCGGACTCGCTGGAGCGGGTCACCTCGCCGTGCCGGCCGACGAGCGTGTGCGCGGTGGCCAGGAACTCGTCCGGGTCGAGGGAGGGGTGCTTGGCCAGCAGCTTCAGCAGCGGCTGCTCGCGGTCGGAGGCGAGCAGCTCCTCGATGTCCGCGCGGGCCGCGGAGCCGTCCGCCTCGATCTGCGGATAGCCGGGCTCGCGCCGGAAGCAGAAGGTGCGCTCGACCGCGAAGGTGGTACCGGGAATCGCCGCACGCAGCGCGTGCGCGATCGCCAGCGCGTCGTCCTCGGGCAGCGGGAACGCCTCGATCAGCGTGCCGGCCCGCAGGTCGTAGACCGCGGCACCGTTCGCTGCGATGGCCATGCCGTGCCCGGCGAGGTGCTGTGCGACCACGCCCATCCAGCGCAGGGGGCGGCCGGTGACGAAGAAGACCTCGACGCCTGCGTCCTCGGCGGCGGCCAGGGCGGCGGTCGTCCGCTGCGAGATCGTCTTGTCGTCCCGCAGCAGCGTGCCGTCCAGATCGGTGGCGATCAGCCGCGGTCCGGGGTCGGCGAAGGTCTTTTCGGAAGTCTGGCGGTGGTGCAGGTCGAGTTGCTCGTGCTGGCTGTGCCGTTGGTGCTCGCCCTGCTCAGCGGGCCGTCCTGGCCGGCTCTGCTCGGGCGCCGTCCTGGGGTCCGGGTGGGCCTCGGGCCGGTGGTGGGCGTCGGAGGACTCGGCTGGCTCGGTGGCTGGGGTCACTGCCCCATCCTTCCGCACCGCAACCTTGTCCCGCTCGGGGGTGCGCAGATCCGCTCAGCGGAGCCGCTGTTTCAAGCCGTGTGTCAGGTGGATCGACGGGTCAAGCGCGCTGTCGCGTTGGCTGCGTGCGAGGTGCCGTGTGGTCCGGTCCGGCGGACCGGGCGCGAAGTACGCGGGGCGTGCACGGGGTGCGTCCAGCCGGGGCGTCCGACCGGGGCGTTCAGGCGGCGCGGGTGAACAGTTCGCGGGTGGCCTTGGCGCCGGACCGACCGGTGTAGTTCGCGCGGTGCGCGCGGGCACCGCGGTCGGTGGCGGAGGCAGCGGCGGCAGTGGCGGCCGCGGGGGCGCCGGCCGCGGTAGCGAGGGCACTGAGATCGCCGAACCCGTCGAGGCCGTCGAGGTCGTCGGCGGTGCGCAGGCTGCGGGCACTGGGCGAGGTGCCGTGGGCCTCGGCACCGATGCGCTGCTTCATCGTGGGCGGCAGCGTTCGGCCGCGGCTGCGGCGCACCAGGCGCGATTCGGCAGGGCGCGGTGCGGGGACGCGGGCCGCGCGTGCCTGCCCGCGGCTCGGCGGTGTGGCCGGTGCGTGCGCGGGTGCTCCGGCGGCCACCTCCTCCCGGGTCCTCGCCGCGACCTGCGCGACCTGCGCGACCTGCGCGGCGGGGGCGGTCGGGGCGGTCGGGGCGGCGTCGGCGGCGACGGCCCGCCCGCGGGCGGCGGCACGGTCCGCGGTGGTGAATCCGAGTGCGGCGATGCACTTGAGCAGCACGCTGAGCAGCGCGCCCCAGAACGTCTTGATGTCGGCAGCCATCGACCTCTCGCTTCCTGGCTCGTATCCGGTGAACTGACTAATCCGATGATGCGGAAGCGAGCACACAAATCATGGCGCCGCACCTCGGGATCGGTGATATTCACATCAACGCCACTCGGATGGGGCAATCACGGCATCGCGGGCGGTCGCGAGCGGTTGCGAGCGGTTGCGAGCGGTTGCGGGTCAGGCGGCGGATCTGGTGTCGGACCGGGCGGCGGGGTCTCAAGCGGTGTGCGCCCGCCGGGCGGTCGCGGCGACCCACCCGGCCGCCGTGAGCAGCCAGGCCGCGACCGCGATCCACAGCAGCACGCTGCTGACGCCGTGCAGCCAGCCGACATGGGCCGCCTGCCCGGTGGACAGCCCCGCGACGGCAGTCATGCCCAGCGGGAAGACCGTGGACCAGCGGCGCAGGTCGTAGCCCGGGCGCGGCCGGACGAACTCGGCGCAGGCCAGCACCGCGTACCAGGCGAAGTCGAGCGCGAGCAGCACGAAGGCGGCCACGCGCAGGGCCTGGTGAACGCTGCCCGTCCACAGCGGCGAGGCGACGAGCTTCGACGCGGCGAGCGCGGAGATCGCCAGCGCACCGGCGGCCACCCACTGGTCGCCGTGGCCGGTGAACACCTGCCGGAAGTCGAAGCGGACCAGCGCCTCCCCGTACAGCAGCACTCCCAGGCAGCCGACCGCCAGCGCCGCGCGGGCCAGCCAGTCGCCGCGCCCGGCCAGCGCGAGGGTGCCGCCCAGCACCGCCAGGCCCTGGGTGGCGACGCACACCAGGAACGCCACGCCCGGCACCGGCCGCTTCCAGTGCCGCAGCACCGACACCAGCAGCCACGGCCAGGCGGCGGTCGCCACGGCCAGCAGCGCCAGGGCGAGGGACTGCCGGCCGGCCAGCGAGAGGCGGGTGCCGAGCACGCAGGTCGCCGCCACGGCGGTCAGCGCGGGCGGGTTCGCGGCGCTCGCCTGCCACCCGGCGCGGTCGTAGGCGAGTTCGAGGACGAAGGCGAGGGCCAGCACCAGCC
This sequence comes from Actinacidiphila sp. bgisy145, assembly GCF_057708125.1. Taxonomy (NCBI): domain Bacteria; kingdom Bacillati; phylum Actinomycetota; class Actinomycetes; order Kitasatosporales; family Streptomycetaceae; genus Actinacidiphila; species Actinacidiphila sp. bgisy145. Next base: position 205,451 of record NZ_JBYIRL010000002.1, on the reverse strand, counting down.
ACAGCGCGGCCGCGACGGCCAGCGCGACCGCGGACAGCACGCCGTAACCGGTCAGGCGCAGCCCCACCGACAGGATGCCGGTCGCCATCACGGCCGCGCCCGCGCCGGGCGGCACCGTACGCAGGCCCTCCAGCGCCCGTGCGACCGGGGAGCCGTGGGCGGGGCGGTGCGCCGCAGGTGTGCTCACCGTTTCATCGGATCGCACGGGGTGCCGCTACGCCACCTTGGGGGGCCGAAGGGAGGAACCCGAGCGCGTGGCGCCCGGACGGCGGGCGGGCATCGGCCAAGTTGGGAGGGCCGACACGGTGCGGCGGGACCGGCGGTTCGGCAGGCGGGCCGGCGGTCCGATCCGGAAGGGGCGGTATGCGCAGGAGCACGGACGGCTCGGGCCGCCACGACCAGGCGGCGCCCGCCCGGCAGTCGGCCGGCGGCGGACCCGGCGGCGGCCGACCCGGCGACGGCGGACCCGGTGAGCAGGGCCCCGGCGAACAAGGCCCTGGCGAGCCCGGCGCCCTCCTGCTCCGCGCCGGCCGCCACTTCCGGCGCGGCCGGACCGCGCCCGACCTGCACAGCGAGCGCCTCGAAGGAGGCCGTGAGGGCGACCGCTTCTACCGCGACCGCTGGAGCCACGACAAGGTCGTCAACTCCACCCACGGCGTGAACTGCACCGGTTCCTGCCGCTGGAAGGTGTACGTCAAGGACGGCATCATCACCTGGGAGACCCAGGGCACCGACTATCCGACGACCGGACCGGACCGCCCCGAGTACGAGCCCCGCGGCTGCCCGCGCGGCGCCGCGTTCTCCTGGTACACCTACTCGCCGACCCGCGTCCGCTACCCCTACGTCCGCGCGGTGCTGCTGGAGATGTACCGGGAGGCGCGGGAACGGCTCGGCGACCCCGTGCTCGCCTGGGCCGACATCCAGGCAGACCCCGGGCGCCGCCGCCGCTACCAGCAGGCCCGCGGCAAGGGCGGCCTGGTGCGGGCGCGGTGGGAGGAGGCCGTCGAGATCGTCGCGGCGGCCCATGTGCACACCATCAAGGAGTACGGCCCGGACCGGGTGGCCGGCTTCTCGCCGATCCCGGCGATGTCGATGGTCTCGCACGCGGCGGGCGCCCGCTTCATGTCGCTGATCGGCGCCCCGATGCTGTCCTTCTACGACTGGTACGCGGACCTGCCGGTGGCCTCGCCGCAGGTGTTCGGCGACCAGACGGACGTACCGGAGTCCGGCGACTGGTGGGACGCCGCTTATCTGATGATGTGGGGCTCCAACGTCCCCGTCACCCGCACGCCCGACGCGCACTGGATGGCCGAGGCCCGCTACCGGGGCCAGAAGGTCGTCGTGGTCGCACCGGACTACGCCGACAACGCGAAGTTCGCCGACGAGTGGCTGCACCCGCACCCGGGGACGGACGGGGCGCTGGCGATCGGCATGGGCCACGTGGTGCTGAAGGAGTTCTTCGTCGACCGGCAGGTGCCGTTCTTCACCGACTACGTGCGCCGCTACACCGATCTGCCGTTCCTCGTCACGCTGACCGGGCACGAGGGCGGGGGCGAAGCAGGCGGCGGCGGGTATGTGGCGGACAAGTTCCTGCGGGCGGCCGACCTGGAGGCCGGCGGCGGCGCAGAGCCCGATGCCGATGCCGACGCAGAACCCGATGCTGCTGCCGATGCCGATGCCGCTGCCGCTCAGTGGAAGACCGTCGTCTGGGACGGCGCGACCGGCCGTCCCGCGGTCCCCGGCGGCTCCGTCGGCTTCCGCTGGACCGCCTCCGGCCAGGGCCGATGGAACCTCGACCTCGGCGCGGTCGAACCGGCGCTGACCCTGCTCGACGTCGAGGGCGCCGTCCCCGTCGAGGTGCTGCTGCCCCGCTTCGACACGGACGGCGGCGCGCACGGGCAGGGGCGCGGCTCCGTCGTACGCCGCGGGGTGCCCGCCCTCCGGCTGCCCGGCGGGCGCCTGGTCACCACCGTCCACGACCTGCTGCTCGCCCAGTACGGGGTCGGCCGCGCCGGACTGCCCGGCGACTGGCCCGCCTCGTACGAGGACCCGGACACCCCGGGCACCCCCGGCTGGCAGCAGGTCCATACCTCGGTGCCGGCCGCGGCCTGCGTCCGTATCGCGCGGGAGTTCGCGGCCACCGCCGAGCGGTCGAAGGGCCGCTGCATGATCCTGATGGGCGCGGGCACCAACCACTGGTTCCACTCCGAGACGATCTACCGCGCCTTCCTCGCGCTGCTCCAGCTCACCGGCTGCCAGGGCCGCAACGGTGGCGGCTGGGCGCACTACGTCGGCCAGGAGAAGACCCGCCCGTCGACGGGATGGGCGACTCTCGCCGGCGCCGCCGACTGGTCCCGGCCGCCCCGGCAGGCGATCGGCACCGCCTACTGGTTCCTGCACACCGACCAGTGGCGCTACGACCGCTTCCCGGCCGATGTGCTCGCTTCGCCGCTCGGCCGGGGCCGGTTCGCCGGGATGACCGCCGCGGACTGCCTCGCCCAGGCCACCCGGGCCGGCTGGATGCCGTCCTACCCGACGTTCGACCGCAACCCCCTCGACCTCGGGGACGCCGACGACCCGGTCCGCTCGGCCGTCGACGAACTGCGCGCGGGCACGTTGAAGTTCGCGGGCGAGGACCCGGACGCCCCGCGCAACTGGCCGCGCGTGCTCACCTTGTGGCGCGCCAACCTGCTGGGCTCTTCCGCCAAGGGCGCGGAGTACTTCACCAAGCACCTGCTCGGCACGCACTCCTCGTTGCGCGCGCAGGAGGCGGACCCCGAGGTCCGGCCGCGCGACGTCGTATGGCACGAGCAGGCGCCCGAGGGGAAGCTCGACCTGCTGCTGTCGCTGGACTTCCGGATGACCTCCTCCACGCTGCTGTCCGACATCACGCTGCCCGCCGCGACCTGGTACGAGAAGCACGACCTGTCCAGCACGGACATGCACCCCTACGTGCACGCGTTCTCGCCGGCCATCGACCCGCCCTGGCAGACCCGTACCGACTTCGACTCCTTCCACGCGATCGCGGCGCGGTTCAGCGAGCTGGCCGCCGGGCACCTGGGCACCCGGCGGGACCTGGTGGCGACCGCGCTCCAGCACGACACGCCCGCGGAGACCGCCCAGCCCGGCGGGCTCGCGCTGGACTGGCGGCGCGGGGAGTGCGAGCCGGTGCCCGGCGTCACCATGCCGGGGCTGACCGTCGTGGAGCGCGACTACACCGCGATCGCCGCGAAGATGGCCGCGCTCGGACCGCTCGCGGAGGAACTCGGGCTGCCCGCCAAGGGGCTGGCACTGCGCCCGGACACCGAGATCGAGGTGCTGCGGGCACTCAACGGCGCGGTCACCGGCGGCGGCCCGGCGGGCGGGCGGCCGCTGCTGGACACCGCGGCCAAGGCGGCCAACGCGATCCTGGCCCTGTCCGGCACCACCAACGGCCGCCTCGCCGTCCAGGGCTTCCGCACCCTGGAGAAGAAGACCGGCCAGGCCATGGCGCACCTGGCGGCCGACAGCGAGGCGCGGCGGATCACGTACGCCGACACGCAGACCGCGCCGGTGCCGGTGATCGCCTCCCCGGAGTGGTCCGGCAGCGAGGCCGGCGGGCGGCGCTACAGCCCCTTCACCCAGAACGTCGAGCAGCTCAAGCCGTGGCACACCCTCACCGGCCGCCAGCAGTTCTTCCTCGACCACGACTGGATGCACGAACTCGGCGAGGCACTGCCGGTCTACCGGCCGCCGCTGGACATGCACCGGCTCTTCGGCGAACCCGCCCTCGGCCCGGACGGCCGACGGGAGGTGACGGTCCGCTACCTCACCCCGCACAACAAGTGGTCCATCCACTCCGAGTACCAGGACAACCTGTTCATGCTGTCGCTCTCGCGCGGCGGTCAGGTGATCTGGATGGCGCAGCAGGACGCCGAGGCGATCGGGGTGCGCGACAACGACTGGATCGAGGCGGTCAACCGCAACGGTGTCGTCGTCGCCCGCGCGATCGTCTCGCACCGGATGCCGGCCGGCACCGTGTATATGCACCACGCCCAGGAGCGCACCGTCGCCGTCCCCCGGGCGCAGTCCACCGGCCGCCGCGGCGGCACCCACAACTCGCTCACCCGGCTGCTCCTCAAACCGACCCACCTCATCGGCGGCTACGCCCAGTTGAGCTGGGCCTTCAACTACCTCGGCCCGACCGGCAACCAGCGGGACGAGGTCACCGTGATCCGCCGCCGCCCCCAGGAGGTGACGTACTGATGCGGGTCATGGCGCAGGTCGCGATGGTGATGAACCTCGACAAGTGCATCGGCTGCCACACGTGTTCGGTCACCTGCAAGCAGACATGGACCAACCGGCGCGGCATGGAGTACGCCTGGTTCAACAACGTGGAGACCAGGCCGGGGCAGGGCTACCCGCGGCGCTGGCAGGACCAGGACCGGTGGCGGGGCGGCTGGCGGCTCAACCGCCGCGGCCGGCTCACGCTGCGGGCCGGCAGCCGGGTCGCGCGGCTGGCGAACATCTTCGCCAGCCCGGTGCTGCCGGGCATCAAGGACTACTACGAGCCGTGGACGTACGACTACGCCAACCTCGTCAACGCGCCGCTGGGCGAGGACTATCCGGTGGCAGAGCCGCGCTCGCTGCTCACCGGAAAGCCGATGAAGATCGAGTGGAGCGCCAACTGGGACGACGACCTTGGGGGGTCGGTCGAGCACGCCGACGCGGACCCGGTGGCGGCGGGCGCACGGCCGGGTGCGGGTGCGGGTGCGGGTGCGAGCGTAGGCGCGGGCGTAGGCGAGGGCGCGGGCGCGGATGCGGGGCAGGCCGCGCGGGATCAGCAGGCCGCGCGGGTCGCCGAGAAGGTGCGGACATCCTTCGAGGAGACCTTCATGTTCTACCTGCCGCGGATCTGCGAGCACTGCCTTAACCCGGCGTGCGTCGCCTCCTGCCCCTCCGGCGCCCTCTACAAGCGCGAGGAGGACGGCATCGTCCTGGTCGACCAGGACCACTGCCGCGGATGGCGGCAGTGCGTGACGGGCTGCCCCTACAAGAAGATGTACTTCAACCACCGCACCGGCAAGGCCGAGAAGTGCACCTTCTGCTATCCGCGGATCGAGATCGGGCTGCCCACGGTGTGCTCCGAGACGTGCGTGGGCCGGCTGCGCTACCTCGGGGTCGTGCTGTACGACGCGGACGCGGTGACGGCCGCCGCCTCGGTGCCGGCCGAGCACGACCTCTACCGGGCGCAGCTCGGTGTGTTCCTCGACCCGGAGGACCCGGAGGTGCGGCGGGCGGCCGAGCTCGACGGCATCGCGTACGACTGGATCGAGGCGGCCCGCCGCTCCCCGGTGCACGCGCTGATCAGCCGCTACCGGGTGGCGCTGCCGCTGCATCCGGAGTACCGGACGCTGCCGATGGTCTGGTACATCCCGCCGCTGTCGCCGGTGGTGGAGGCGCTGACCGGGACGGGCTTCGACGGGGAGGACGCGGGCAACCTGTTCGGCGCGATCGACGCCCTGCGCATTCCGGTGGAGTACCTGGCCGGGCTGTTCACGGCGGGCGACCCGGCGCCGGTGCGGGCGTCGCTGGAGAAGCTCGCCGCGATGCGCGCGCACATGCGGGCGATCAACCTCGGTGACGCCGAGGCGGGTTCGCGGTCGGACGCGGCCGACGCGGTCGGCATGAGCGGACCGCAGATCGAGGAGATGTACCGGCTGCTGGCCATCGCCAAGTACGAGGAGCGGTACGTCATCCCGACCGCCGCCATGGGCGACGCGCGGCGGCTGGAGGAGTCGGCGCTGCCGGCGGAGTGCTCGCTGGACGGCGAGGGCGGCCCGGGAATGGGAGGCGGCCTGGGGCCGTTCGGCGAGGACTCCGGGCGGCGGCAGCTCCCGCTGGTCAGCCTGGAGAGCTTCCACGCGCTGCGCAGACGGCAGACCAGCGACGACGAGGGGGAGCGGTGAGCGCGCCGGCGATGGCGGCCGCGCGGCCGATCCCGTACCGGGCGGCGGTGCTGTACCAGGCGGCTGCGCGGCTGCTGGCCTACCCGGACACGGAGCTGGCCGGTGAGCTGCCGCTGCTTCGGGAGGCGCTGCGGGCGGTGGGGACGCCGGAGGCGGAGGCGCTGCTGCCGGTGGTGGCGTATCTCGCGGGGGACGGGTCGGCGGGGGTGGCCGAAGCGGCCGGGCAGGGGTCGGGAGTGGCGGAAGCGGCTGGGCAGGGCTCGGGGGCCGAAGAGGCGGCGCGGGGCCCGGAGGTGGCGGCCGCGCCGGCGGACCTGTCCGGCCTGGCGGCCGCGTACGTCGCCACCTTCGACTTCACCAGCCGCCACTGCCTGCACCTGACCTGGTGGACCGAGGGCGACACCCGGCGCCGCGGTGCCGCGCTGGTCCGCTTCAAGGAGCACTACCGCCGGTACGGCATGGACCCGGTGGATGGTGACCTGCCCGACTTCCTGCCGGTGGTACTGGAGTTCAGCGCGGCCACCCGCACCGACGCGCTGCTGCGCGAGCACCGGCCCGCCCTCGAACTGCTGCGGCTGGCCCTGACCGAGAACGGCACGCCCTACGCCCGAGTGCTGGAGGCCGTGTGCGGCACGCTGCCCGGCGCCTCCCCGGCGGACCGGGCGCAGGCGATGGCGATGGCCCGCGGGGGACCGCCGAGCGAGGAGGTGGGGCTGGTGCCGTACGGCCACCTCGGACTGCTGCCGCTGCTGACCGACCGATCGGAGAGCCGCTGATGAACACCCTGCTGTGGGGCGCCCTGCCGTACGTCGCCTTCGCGCTGCTGGTCACCGGCCTGATCTGGCGGCACCGCTACGACACGTTCGGCTGGACCACCCGCTCCTCGCAGATCTACGAGTCCCGGCTGCTCTCGGTGGCGTCGCCCGTCTTCCACTACGGCATCCTGTTCGTGCTCGCCGGCCACCTCCTGGGGCTGTTCGTACCGGCGTCCTGGACCGACGCGATCGGTGTCGACGAGCACGTCTACCACCTGCTCTCGCTGATCGGCGGCACCCTCGCGGGCCTGCTGGCGATCGTCGGCATCGCGCTGCTGGTCTACCGGCGCCGCACCAACGCGCCGGTGCTGCTGGCGACCACCCGCAACGACAAGTTCATGTACGTCCTGCTGCTCGGCGAGATCGCGATGGGCCTGTACGCCAAGCTCACCAACTCCTCCTTCAGCCACGGGTACGACTACCGCACCACGATCGCGCCCTGGGCCCGCAGCCTCTTCACGCTCGACCCCAGCACCGACCTGATGGCCGGTGCGCCGCTGACGTACCGCATCCACGCGGTCATCGGCATGGTGCTGATCGCGGTGGTGCCGTACACGCGCCTGGTGCACATGTTCAGCGCGCCGGTGCAGTACCTCTTCCGCCCCTACCTCGTGTACCGCAGCCGCGGCCCGCTCACCGAGCAGCCGCAGCCGCGGGGTTGGGACCGCGTGGACGCGTGACGCCGTGCGGCCCCCGACTCGTCTCCGCTGAACGACCCGTGCTCGTCCTCGTATCTCCGCAGGCCGGCCCCGAGCAGCTGGATGCCGAAGTACTCGGCGAAGGCGGCCCGGGGGTAGGAGGACATGGCGCCGGAGACGAGCCATGCGCCGGGCACCGGTGCCAGGGCTACCAGCCGGGCGCCGACGAAGCCTCCTTTCGTGACCCCGCGGAAGGACGCACGCCCGGCGTTGGTGTGGGTCCGGTGTTCCAGGTCGTCCAGCAGGTTGGGCAGGAGCAGGCAGTCACCGTCCTTGCCCCGTACCTCGAAGATCCCCTCCACCGGGTCACGCCACGCCAGGACCATCTGCCGGTCCGTGTCGGACAGGTCCGGCCCTCCCCGAACGCTACGAGGTCTTCCTTCAGTTCGGCGCTACGTCGTAGGACCGGTGCGAGATCGGTGACGGTGCTCATGTCGTCCTCCGCCGCGCCTCGCCGCCTGTCCGGGTCGCTCCAGGACGGTCGTGGCGAACGGAACGGCCAGGTACTCGTCGATGACCGCCAGGAATCCGTTGACCGCCTCGACCTCGTCGAACGTCTCAACGGTCGCTTTCTCGATCAGCGCGTCCAGTTCGGCGGTGCCGCGTGTGCTCATCTCAGCCGCGGTAGCGAGCCGATGCGCGCTTCGTCGTCCGCTTCCACGAGACTGCCGTCGTGGTACGGCCATGTGTTGTCGCCACTGGTACGGGGTTCGTTGCTCGTAAGGTCATGCCTATGCGACTGAGCACTGTGATCCTGCCGATCTACCGCTGGGCCGAGGGGCGGAAGGTGTGGGAGGGGGCGGAGGAGCTGGGCTTCCACGCGGCCTACACCTACGACCACCTGTCGTGGCGGGTCCCGTTCCGGGACCGGACGTGGTTCGGGGCGATCCCGACCCTGACCGCCGCCGCCGGGGCGACCACCTCCATCCGCCTGGGCACCCTCGTGACCTCGCCGAACTTCCGGCATCCGGTTCCGCTGGCGAAGGAGCTGATGACCCTGGACGACGTCAGCGGCGGGCGGGTGACGCTGGGGATCGGGGCCGGCGGGACCGGCTTCGACGCCTTGGTGCTCGGGCAGGAGGCATGGTCGCCGCGCGAACGGGCCGACCGGTTCGCGGAGTTCGTCGAACTGCTCGACCGGCTGCTCAGCCAGGGCGACATCACCTTCGGGGGCAGCTACTACTCGGCGGTCGAGGCACGCAATATCCCCGGCTGCGTGCAGAGTCCGCGGCTGCCGTTCGCCGTGGCGGCCACCGGGCCACGCGGCATGAAGCTGGCCGCGAAGTACGGCCAGGCATGGGTGACCACGGGCGACCCGGCGCTCTACGAGACGGGGACCCCGCAGCAGTCGCTGGCGGCGATCCGGGACCAGGTCGAACGGCTCGGCTCGGCGCTGCGCGACGCCGCCCGCGACCCGGCCGGGGTGCCCAAGGTGCTGCTGACCGGTTTCACCCCGGACCGGGCCGCCCCGTTCAGCTCGCTGGACGCCTTCGTCGACTTCGCCGGGCGGCACCTCGAGGCCGGGATCGACGAGATCGTCATGCACTGGCCGATCCCCGACTCCGACTTCGGCTACGACCACGCGATCTTCGAGCAGATCGCCATCGAGGCGCCCGGGCAGCTCGGCTGATACCGCTCGGCGCCGGCCAGGGACGTACGGCGCCGGGGGTCATGGTGCGGCTGCCCGCCCGGCCAGCGCGTCCATCCGGCGGGCGGCCGCCTCACGGTCGGCGGCCGCCGCGACGAACTCCGCGATGCGCTCCGCACCCACCAGGTCCCGTACGGCGCCGACGGTGGTGGCGGGCAGCAGGACGGAGACCGGCTCGGACGCGGCACGAGGTGCAGCGGCGGGGGCGGGCTGCGGCGTTGGGGCCGGTGGGGGTACAGGGGCCGGCGGGGGCGCGGGTGCGGGCTGCTGCTCGGGTGCTGCCGACTGCAGGGCGGCGTCGCCCAGGTGGCGCCGGATGTGCTCGGTGGCCCGCAGCCGCATCGCGCGCGCCAGTTCGGCGTCCACGGTCTGCTGGGCGAGCGGGCGCAGCCGCCGGATGAGGTCGATCGCCTCGGTGGCGTCCTCCGCCGTCGGCGGGTGCTGGAGGAAGCGCTGGAAGACGTGCTCGGTGGTGAACTCCAGGAACCGCTCGGAGATGTGCTCGACCTGGCCGCGCACTTCCTGCAGATGCCCGGTGATCGCGGACAGCGGCACCCCGGCGCGGTGCAGCTCGGCGGCGACGGCCAGTTCGCTGGGGCTCGGTGCCAGAAACTCGTCGTCATGCCCGGGCACCGCCTCCAGGACGCCCAGCCGCAGCGCCTCCTCGACCGCCCCCAGGTCCATCACCCCGCCGAACGACTCGGTCAGCTCCGCCAGTGCTATCCGGGCCGGCGACTCGTCGGACCACGGCCGGTCCACCTCCCCGACCAGCCCGAGCACGCCGCCGAGCCCGGTCCCGGAGTCCCAGGCGGCGAGCAACTCCTTGATGCTGGCCAGCGTGTACCCGCGCTCCAGCAGGTCGGCGATCTGCCGCAGCCGGACCAGGTGCGTGCCGTCGTAGACATTGGCCCGGCCCTGCCGCCCGGGTTTGGGCAGCAGGCCGCGGTCGGTGTACGCCCTGATGGTGCGGACCGTGGTGCCGCTGAGGCGGGACAACTCCTCGATCCGGTAGGCGCGCTGCTCTTCCGCGGTGGTCACGGTCGTGCTCCTCGCTGCTGTGCGGTGCGATGGGTCAGGAGGCGGCGGGCCGTCCCGCCGCTTGGTCGCGGGCGGTCGTCCCGGCGACGGCCTGCGCGGCCGGGGATATCGCCAGGTAGTCCACCGCCTTGTGCAACGACCCTTCCTGCGACGGATGGTACGACCGGCGCAGGTAGCGGGGCATGGCCGCGTGCAGCGAGGCCCAGGAGGGGACCAGGCCGCGGCGGGCGGCGGCGCGGTGGTCCTTGAAGCGGTAGCGCCCCTGCGCCAGCTGCGGGTCGTTTCGCAACAGGTACCGGGCGCCGGCCACCCACAGGTAGAACAGGGTGGGCCAGGCCAGCGCCATCCCCTCGGCCCGGCGCAGATAGCGCACCGCGCCCTTGCCACCGGTGTGCTGGTACATGTCGAAGGCGACCGAGCGGTGCTCGACCTCCTCGGCGCCGTGCCAGCGCAGCAGGTCGAGCATGACCTCGTCGCTGCCCGCGTCGTCGAGCGCCTCCGAGTCCAGTATCCAGTCGCCCAGCACCGCGGTGAAGTGCTCGATCGCCGCGATCAGCGACAGCCGGAAGCGCAGCCACTCGCGGCGCGGCACCGGCAGGCCCCACGGCGGCCGCTCGCCCAGCAGCACGTCGAACATCCACTCCACATGCCGGGTGTAGGACGCGGTGTCGAGCTGCTGCTCGGTCAAGTGCTCCAGCACGTAGGCGTGTTGGACGCTGTGCGTGGCCTCCTGCCCCATGAAGCCCTTCACGTCCTTGAGCAGGCGCTCGTCGGTGATCAGCGGCAGGGCTTCCTTGAACACCTTCACGAACCACCGCTCGCCCGCGGGCAGCAGCAGATGCAGCACGTTGATCACGTGGGTCGCGGTCGGCTCGCCCGGAATCCAGTGCAGCGGCGTCTGCTTCCAGTCGAAAGTGACCCGGCGGGGTTTGATCGCATGGCTCACGGGGTGTGGCCTCCTTACGGGGTTCTGCGGGTGGAGTGGACGGGACGAGGCGGGCCGGCTGGCCGGCAGGACGGACGGGTGGCTGGTCGGCGGACTGCGGTCGGCGGTGGGCGGTCGGTCGGAGCACGGGCGCCCCCACCGGCCGGCTACATCGGCGGGTCGACCCGGGCGAGGGCCCGCAGAGCTCCTGGCGACATCCGCGACAGCAACCGCGCCCCGCGTGCCTCCGGGGTGACCGGCACGACGGCGGTGTCCCGGAGCACCGCGCGCACCACGGCCCGAGCCACCTTCTCCGGCGGGTAGTTGCGCCGGGCGTACAGCTTGGCGCTCTTGGCCCGCCGCCGCTCCTGCTCCTCCTCGCTGACTCCTGTGTGCCGCGCGCTGCCGGTGATCGCGGTGTTGACCAGGCCGGGGCATATCGCGCTCACCCCGATGCCGTGCGGCGCCAGTTCGGCTCGCAGGCACTCGCTGAGCATCAGCACGGCCGCCTTCGAAGTGCTGTAGGCCGGCAACGCCTTGGACGGCTGGAAGGCCGCGGCCGAGGCGGTGTTGACGATGTGGCCGCCCTGGCCGCGCTCGGCCATCTGCCGGCCGAAGAGCCGGCAGCCATGGATCACCCCCCACAAGTTGACGTCCAGCACCTGCTGCCAGTCCGCCACTGTGGTGTCGAGGAACGGGCCGGCCAACCCGATGCCCGCGTTGTTCACCACAACGTCGGGCACCCCGCGCAGGTCGGCGGTGCGGGCCGCGAACTCCTCCATCGCCCCGGCGTCCGCGACGTCGACCACCTCCGGCCAGGCGTCGGCCGCGCCGGCCCGGCGGGCGTCCGCCGCGGTCGAGGCGGCGCCCTCCGCGTCCCGGTCCACCGCGACCACCCGTGCGCCGGCCTCGGCGAAGGCGAGTGCGGTCGCCCGGCCGATGCCGCTGGCCGCGCCGGTGACCACCACCAGCTGTCCGGCGAACCGCTCCCGCGCCGCCGCCAGCCCCCGGCCGAGCACCGTCCGCCGGGCGGGGTCCTGCTCCTCTTCCCCAGGGGCGGGGGCGCCCTCCGCCGCGGAGACGAAGTCCGTGATCCAGCGGCTGAGCTGGTCGGGGCGGGAACGCGGCACCCAGTGCTTCGCGGGCAGGGTCCGCCGGGTCAACCGGGGCGCCCAGCGGTCGAGGTCGTCGTAGAGCCGTTCGGAGAGGAAGGCGTCCTGGGTGGGGGTGATCAGCAGCACCGGCACATGGGCGATGGGGTCGGGACGCGGGTGGGCGAGCCGGCGCCGGACGTTGTCGCGGTAGAGCCAGGCTCCGTGTGCGGCGTCCTGCGGGAGGGAGCCGGTCGGATAGCCGTCGGACGGGACCTTCTCGGCCCGGGCGAGCAGCTTCGGCCACTGCTTGCCGAGCGGTCCCCGCCAGGCCAGTTCGGGAAGCACGGGGGTGTGCAGCGCGTACACGTACCACGACTTGGTGAGCTGGTTGAGGAGTTGGCCGGTGCGGCGGGGGGTGGGGCGGCGCAGCCTGCGTGCGATCCAGTGGCCGAAGTGGTCGAGGCTCGGGCCGGAGATCGAGGTGAACGAGGCGATCCGCCCCTCGGTGGCGGTGACAGTGGCGAACTCCCAGCCCTGCACGGAGCCCCAGTCGTGGCCGACCAGGTGCACCGGGCGGTCGGGGCTGACCGCGCCGGCGACCGCGAGGAAGTCCTCGGTCAGCTTCTCCAGGGTGAAGCCGCCCTTGAGCGGGTCCGGCGCGGACGAGCGGCCGTGGCCGCGTACGTCATAACTCACCACGTGGAAGTGGTCGGAGAGCCGCTCGGCGACAGCCGACCAGACCTCCTGGCTGTCCGGATAGCCGTGTACCAGGACGACCGTCGGCGGGCCGCCGGGCGGGGCCGCGGCGCCGTACTCGGTCACGCACAGGCGCACCCCGCCGGCGCCGGTCACGAAGCGGTCCCGCGCCGCTGCCGTCTCCCGCTCGGCACCGGCCCCTTCCACGCCCGCGCCCGTATCCGCACGCGCGCCCGTACCCGCGCCCGCGTCGTCCGTCCCGCCCTTGCCGTCCACGCCTTCTACGCCGTCCATGTCGTCACCGCCTCAGCACCGACCAACACTGTCAGTGATCAATGTGACATTGTCCGATGGCAGCGTCAAGACATCCGGTACCGCCCGACGGCGCTTTCACCCGATCGAGTGGCAACCCCTACGGGGGGGTCAACCGTGAGTCGTACGGCAAGCACCGCCCCGCGGGCGACGCGCGGCGGCCGCACCGCCCGCTACCGTCGGGGCCGTGAATGTGATCGCTACCGAGAGCCTGAGCAAGCGGTACCCGAGGGTGACCGCGCTCGACCGGCTGACCGTGGACATCACGCCCGGTGTGACCGGGCTGGTGGGCGCCAACGGAGCCGGCAAGTCGACCCTGATCAAGATCCTGCTCGGTCTCGCCCCGGCCACCGAGGGCCGGGCCACCGTGCTCGGTCGCGACGTGGCCTCGGACGGAGCGGAGATCCGTGCCCTGGTCGGCTACATGCCCGAGCACGACTGCCTCCCGCCGGACGTCTCGGCGACGGAGTTCGTGGTGCACATGGCCCGCATGTCCGGGCTGCCGCCCACCGCCGCCCGCGAGCGCACCGCCGACACGCTGCGCCACGTCGGCCTGTACGAGGAGCGCTACCGCCCGATGGGCGGCTACTCCACGGGCATGAAGCAGCGCGTCAAGCTCGCCCAGGCGCTGGTCCACGACCCGGAGCTGGTGCTGCTCGACGAGCCGACCAACGGCCTGGACCCGGTCGGCCGCGACGACATGCTCGGCCTGATCCGCCGCGTGCACACCGACTTCGGCATCTCGGTGCTGGTCACCTCGCACCTGCTCGGCGAACTGGAGCGCACCAGCGACCACATCGTCGTCATCGACGGCGGCAAGCTGCTGCGGGCCTCTTCCACCAGCGACTTCACCCAGACCACGGGCTCCCTCGCCGTCGAGGTCACCGACCGCGAGGACGACCTGTACGCGGCGCTGACCGCCGCCGGGCTGACCGCCCACGGCACCGGCCACCTGCTGATGGTCGACATCGCCGGCGACGAGACGTACGACACCGTTCGCGACGCGGTGGCCGAACTGGGCGTCGGCCTGGTGCGGATGGAGCAGCGCCGCCACCGGATCGCCGAGCTCTTCTCGGACGAGGACGCGAACGAGGACGCGGATGTGGAGACCGGCGCCGGCACTGGCACCGGCGCCCCCGTCCCCGCGGGCACAGGAAGGAGCACCCGGTGACCCAGCCCGACCTGACGCCCACGGACGTCATCCACGACATCGGCTACCGCCCGTACCACGGCCCCCGCCTCGGCCGCGCGTACGCCCGCAAGTCGCTCTACGTGCAGAGCCTGCGCGGCGCGTACGGACTCGGCCGCAGCGCCAAGTCCAAGGTGCTGCCGATGCTGCTGCTCGCTGTGATGTGCCTGCCGGCGCTGATCATCGTGGCGGTCACGGTCTTCACGGACCGCAACGACCTGCCGCTGCAGTACACCCGCTACGCGATCGTGCTCCAGGCGGTCATCACGCTCTTCGTCGCCTCCCAGGCGCCGCAGGCCGTCTCGCGCGACCTGCGCTTCAAGACCACCCCGCTGTACTTCTCGCGGCCGATCGAGGCGGTCGACTACGTGGCCGCGAAGTTCGCCGCGATGGCCTCCGCGCTGTTCCTGCTGACCGCGCTCCCCCTGCTGATCCTCTACATCGGCGCACTGCTGGCGAAGCTGAGCTTCGGCCACCAGACCGCCGGGTTTGCGAAGGGCCTGGTGTCCACAGCACTGCTGTCCCTCCTGTTCGCCGGCATCGGGCTGGTGATCGCGGCCGTCACCCCGCGCCGGGGCTTCGGCGTCGCCGCGGTGATCACCCTGTTCGTGATCAGCTACGGCGCCGTCTCCGCGGTGCAGGGCGTCGCGGACAACCAGGAGAAATGGCACGTCATCGGCTGGCTCGGGCTCTTCTCCCCGATCACCCTGATCGACGGCTTCCAGACCTGGTTCCTGGGCGCCGCCTCCTCCTTCCCCCACGCCTCGGGGCCGCCGAACGCGGCGGCCGGCATCGCGTACCTGCTGGTCGTCCTGGCGATCCTGGCGGGCAGCTTCGGGCTGCTGATCCGCCGCTACCGGAAGGCGGGCCTGTCGTGACCACCATCGGTATCAACGCGGTCTCCCGCTGGTTCGGGAACGTGGTGGCCGTCAACGACGTCACCATGTCCATCGGCCCGGGCGTCACCGGGCTGCTCGGCCCCAACGGCGCCGGCAAGTCCACCCTCATCAACATGATGGCCGGCTTCCTCGCACCCTCCGGCGGCAGCGTCACCCTCGACGGCACCGTCATCTGGCGCAACGAGCAGGCCTACCGCCAGATCGGCATCGTGCCCGAACGCGAGTCCATGTACGACTTCCTGACCGCGCGCGAGTTCGTCGTCGCCAACGCCGAACTGCACGGCCTCGCCGACCCCGGCGCCGCCGCCCAGCGCGCCCTGGCCACCGTGGAGATGGAGTACGCCCAGGACCGGCGGATCGAGACCTACAGCAAGGGCATGCGGCAGCGCGCCAAGATGGCGTCGGCGCTGGTGCACGACCCGTCGGTGCTGCTGCTCGACGAGCCGTTCAACGGCATGGACCCGCGCCAGCGGCTGCACCTGATGAACCTGCTGCGCGCCATGGGCGCGGACGGCCGGACCGTGCTGTTCTCCTCCCACATCCTGGAGGAGGTCGAACAGCTCGCCCACCACATCGAGGTCGTCGTCGCCGGGCGGCACGCCGCCTCGGGTGACTTCCGCAAGATCCGCCGGCTGATGACCGACCGCCCGCACCGCTACCTCGTGCGCTCCAGCGACGACCGCGCGCTCGCCTCGGCGCTCATCGCGCACGGCTCCACCGCGGGCATCGAACTGGACGCCACCGAGCGGGCGCTGCGCATCCAGGCGGTCGACTTCGCCGGCTTCACCGCGTATCTGCCGCGGATCGCCCGCGAGCACGGCATCCGCCTGTACGCGGTCTCGCCGTCCGACGAGTCGCTGGAAAGCGTGTTCTCCTACCTGGTCACGGCGTAAGGAACGACCGACATGTCCACCACCTCCACGCTTCCCGACGCGCCCGCCGCCAAGCCCGCGGCACCCCGTACCGGCGGCTTCTCCTGCTACCACCCCACCGTGGCCAGGCTCACCTACCGCGCGCTGCTCGGCCGGCGCCGTGCCCTGCTGCTCTTCTCGCTGCCCGTCCTGCTGCTGGCCATCGCCGCCTTCGTCCGCGCCCTGGTCGGCGCCGACGACGGCACCGCGAGCGACATGCTCCAGGGCTTCGCGCTCAGCTCGATGCTGCCGCTGCTGGGCGTCATCGCGGGCACCGGCGCGATCGCTCCGGAGATCGACGACGGCGCCATCGTCTACCTCCTCGCCAAGCCGATCAGGCGTTCCACGATCATCTGCACCAAGCTGCTGGTCGCCATCGGTGTCACCCTCGCCTTCTCCGCGGTCCCCACCCTGCTCGCGGGTTATCTGCTCAACGGCAACAGCGCGAACATCGCGGTCGCGTACGGCATCGCCACCGCCGTCGGGTCCGTCGCCTATGCCGCGGTCTTCCTGCTGCTCGGGGTGGTCACCCGGCACGCGGTCGTCGTCGGGCTCGTGTACGCGCTGGTGTGGGAGACGGTGATCGGCAACCTGGTGCCCGGCGCGCAGACGCTCAGCGTCCAGCAGTGGGCGCTCGCCGTCGGCGCCGAGGCCGCGCACGGCGGCCTCGTCACCTCGGCGGTGTCGCTGCCGACGGGCATCGTCCTGCTCGTCGCGGTCACCGTCCTGGGCACCTGGTACGCGGCGCGGCGGCTGAGCACCCTGAAGCCGGTCGGCGACGAGTAGGGCGGCGCGAACCGCCCGCCGAAACCGCGGCGCCCCGGCTGCCAGGAGGCGAGGACTCCAGGCGGCCGGGGCGTTCGCCTGCGGCACACAGCGAACGGTCCGAGACTGGAAGGGATGGTCCAGGACTCCTCTCCCCGCACGCCGCCGTCCCAGGGCGGTGTCCCCGGATCGGCCGCCCCGCGCCACCGGCCGGCCCCCGCCGACCTGCGGCGCGCCGCCGTCGCCTGGGTGCGCTCCACTCCTGGCACCCATATCTGGCTGCTGATCATCCTGGTCACCAGTACGGTCGCCGCGCTGCTGCCGGCCGATGTGCGCACCCACCTGTTGCACGAGGTCAGCACCAACCTGGTGGAGCTGCGCCTGCACCCGATCCGGGTGCTGGTCGCCAGCGCGCTGTGGATACAGGGGCCGTCCGGCCTCGCCTTGTACGTGGTGCTGTTCGAGGTGGTGCACGCCACCGCGGAGCGCTGGCTGGGCACCGCGCGCTGGCTCGCGACCGCCGTCTTCGCGCACGTGGGCGCCACACTGCTCAGCCAGAAGGCGGTCTTCCTCGACATCCGGGACAACCGCCTGCCGCACTCCCTGGCGTACACCGTGGACATCGGCGTCAGCTACGGCCTCGCGGGGGTCGCCGGGGTCCTCACCTACCGGCTGCCGCGCCGCCTGCGCTGGCCCTACGCGGTGGTGCTGGTCGGGCTGTTCGGCTACCGCCTGGTGGACAACGACACCTTCACCGACCTCGGCCACTTCACCGCGGTGCTGATCGGGCTGTGCTGCTACGCCCTGACGCCCTTGCCGCCGCCCCCGACCCCGGCTCCCCCTCCGGACCCGGACCAGGCCGCGGACCGCCGAGGGGTCAGGAAGCGGCCGCGCCCATGAGGCGCTCCAGCACCACAGCGATGCCGTCCTCGTCGTTGGACAGGGTGATCTCGTCGGCCACGGCCTTCAGGTCGGGGTGGGCGCCTGCCATCGCCACGCCGTGCCCGGCCCAGCGGAACATCGGCACGTCGTTCGGCATGTCCCCGAACGCGATGGTTCGGGCCGCGGCCGCGCCCAGCCGCCTGGCGGCCAGGGACAGCCCGGTCGCCTTGGTGAGGCCGAGCGGCAGCAGTTCCACGATGCGCCGGCCGGCCATGACGACGCCCACCAGGTCCCCGGCGACGGCCCTGGCCGCGTCGGCGAGCGCGTCGTCGTCCAGGTCGGGGTGCTGGATGTAGAGCTTGTTGATCGGCTCGGCCCACAGCTCGTCGCTCCCGGTCATGTGGATGACCGGCAGCTCGGGGTTGTAGACGTAGCCCTCGCCGACCAGCACCTCGCCCTCGAGGCCGTCCCGGCTGGCCGCCACGGCGAGGCGGCCGACCTCGGCCTCGATCTTGGCGAGCGCCACCGCGGCCAGCTTGCGGTCCAGCGTGACCGAGGTGAGCAGGCGGTCGCTGCCCGCGTCGTACACCTGGGCGCCCTGGCCGCACACGGCGAGCCCCTGGTAGCCGAGGTGGTCCAGGATGTGGCGGGTCCAGGGCACCGAGCGGCCGGTGACGATGATGTGCGCCGCGCCCGCTCCGGTCACGGCGGCGAGAGCGGCGCGGGTGCGCGGCGAGACGGTGCCGTCCTCGCGCAGCAGGGTGCCGTCGAGGTCGGTGGCGACCAGCCGGTACGGCAGCGGGCCGGTGGCGGGGACGTCGGCCGCGGCCGACCCGGGCGCGGTCACTTGGCGGCGGACTTCGCGACGGCCGCGGTGGGCTCCAGCACCTCGCGCCCGCCCAGGTACGGCCGCAGGACCTCGGGCACCCGGACCGAGCCGTCGGCCAGCTGGTGGTTCTCCAGCAGGGCGACGATGGTGCGGGTCACCGCGCACAGCGTGCCGTTGAGAGTGGCGAGCGGCCGGGTGCCGTCGCTGTCGCGCATCCGGATGCCGAGGCGGCGGGCCTGGAACTGCGTGGTGTTGGAGGTGGAGGTCAGCTCGCGGTACTTGCCCTGGGTGGGCACCCACGCCTCGCAGTCGAACTTGCGCGACGCGGAGGCCCCCAGGTCGCCCGAGGCCAGCTCGATCACCTGGAACGGCAGTTCCAGGGAGGACAGCCACTGCTTCTCCCACGCCAGCAGCCGCTGGTGCTCCGCCTCGGCCTCCTCCGGCGTGGTGTAGACGAACATCTCGACCTTGTCGAACTGGTGCACCCGGAAGATGCCGCGGGTGTCCTTGCCGTACGACCCGGCCTCCCGGCGGTAGCAGGCGGAGAAGCCCGCGTACCGCAGCGGCAGCCTGGACGCCTCGATGATCTCGTCCATGTGGTAGGCGGCGAGCGGGACCTCGGAGGTGCCGACGAGGTAGAGGTCGTCCTTCTCCAGGTAGTAGACGTCGTCCTCGACCTGGCCGAGGTAACCGGTGCCCGCCATAGCGGCGGGCCTTACCAGGTTCGGGGTGAGCACCGGGGTGAAGCCCGCCGCGGTGGCCTGCGCGATGGCCGCGTTGACCAGGGCCAGCTCCAGCAGGGCGCCGATGCCGGTGAGGTAGTAGAAGCGCGAGCCCGACACCTTGGCCCCGCGGTCGGTGTCGATCGCGCCGAGCAACTCGCCCAGTTCCAGGTGGTCCTTGGGGGTGAAGCCCTCGGCCGCGAAGTCGCGGGGGGTGCCGACGGTCTCGAGGACGACGAAGTCCTCCTCGCCGCCGATGGGGGCGTCGGGGTGCACCACGTTGCCCAGCCGCAGCAGAAGCTGCTGGGCCTGCTCGGCAGCCTCCTGCTGCTCGGCGTCCGCGGCCTTCACCGAGTCGGCCAGCTCCTTGGTGCGCCTCAGCAGTTCGGCGCGCTCCTCGCCCTGCGCCTTGGAGACCAGGCGCCCCAGCTGCTTCTGCTCGGCGCGCAGCTCGTCGAAGCGGGTACTGGAGGACCTGCGCCGCTCGTCGGCGGAGAGCAGCGCGTCGACGAGCGCGACGTCCTCTCCACGGGCGCGCTGCGAGGCGCGCACTCGGTCGGGGTCCTCACGAAGCAGGCGAAGGTCAATCACGGTCCACAGGCTACCCGGCGTCAGTCGGCTCAGGCGACAACTTAAAGGCGGCAATGTGTGCAATGTCCGATTCGCTGGAAAAGCGAAAGAAGGTAGCTAAGGTGGCGATAAAGCCATGCGTCAACGCAATTCCGGCGGTCGCCCGGTGGGGTCGGTCGGCCTGTGGAGAAACGGAGTTGATCCACTGCGGAGGTCGCTTCCGGAGGGGGCGCGGGCCCCTCTGCGGCTGAGTTATCCACAGGCGGTGGGGAAATCTCGGCCCGTTGTCCACAGGGTGTGGGAGAGATCTGTGGAGAAGTGGAGAGATCATTTCCCGGGGTCGGAGTTCGGCTATGGATTCCCCGCGCAAACCCGTTCCACACTCACTTTCGGGTGAGATCTGTTCCCCCGGGAGGATGGCGAGGGGGATTTGGGGTGACGCGGGGTGATGTGTCGCACTCCGGGGCGAGCTGGCGGCTGTGTACCAATTTGTCGACTTGGCCGCTTTTCGCTGTCGACTTGTCCCCAGTTACCCACAGGCTGCGCGCCGGCCCTGTGGATAACTCTGTGGACAACTCGCAAGATGGCTGGTGGGCAAAGCCAAGGCAAACGCCAGAGGGCGCGGGGTGGTGGTCACGCCGTGTCACACTGCGGCCCTTGGTCGCGGCCCGTCTCTGCCCGGGAAGACCTCAGGCGCGGCCGTCGAGCGCCCGGTTGAGCCAGTCCGCCGCCGCGGTGAACTCCTCGTCGCTCGCACCGCGGCGCACCACGGGCGCGATCTCGTCCGCACGCGGGTACGACCCGAGCAGCCGCACCTTCAGGCAGCGCCGGTGCAGCCCGAGCAGCGTCTCGCTCACCCGCCGGTCGGTCAGGTGGCCCTCCGCGTCCACGGAGAAGCAGTACTGCCCCAGCCCCTGGCCGGTCGGCCGGGACTCGATCCGCATCAGGTTCACCCCGCGGATCGCGAACTCCTGGAGCAGGTCGAGCAGCGCGCCCGGGTGGTCGTCGCGCAGCCAGAACACCGCCGACGTCTTGTCCGCCCCGGTGGGTGCCGCCATCCGCGCCGGCCGGCCCACCAACACGAAGCGGGTGGTGGCGTTCGAGGCGTCGTGGATCTCGGTGGCCAGCGGTTCGAGCCCGTAGGTCGGAGCGGCGAACTCGCCGGCGAAGGCGCCGTCGTAGCGCGACTCCTGGACCAGCCGGGCGCCGTCCGCGTTCGAGGCGGCCGACTCCCAGACCGCGTCCGGCAGGTGCTTCGTCAGCCACTGCCGGACCTGCACCTGGGCGGCGGGGTGGCCGGTCACGGTCTTCACGTCCGACAGCTTCGTGCCCGGCCGGACCAGCAGCGCGAACGCGATCGGCAGCAGCACCTCGCGGTAGATCATCAGCGGGGTGCCGAACGCCAGCTCGTCGAGGGTCGTGGTGATGCCGCCCTCCACCGAGTTCTCGATCGGCACCAGCGCGCCGCCCGCCTCGCCGTTGCGCACCGCGTCCAGCGCCGCTGCCACGGACACCATCGGGACCAGCTCGCGGGTGGCGGACTCGGGCAGCGTGCGCAGCGCGGCCTCGGTGAAGGTGCCCTCAGGCCCCAGATACGTGTAACGGCTCGCCGACGACATGAGTTCAGCCTAATGGCCCACGCGGCCGCACCCGCCCGTCCCGTACGGTTGTTCCCAGGACGTCGCACGGACGTACGAGACACGCGGGAGCCCAGCGCCGGGCGCCCGCGCGCCAGCCCTCCCGCCGTGCGGGCTCGACGCTCAGCCCTCCAGCAGGCGCTGGCCCACGTACTCCCCTTTCCCCGCCCCGCCCGGCACCGCGAACAGCCCGCTCGCCTCGTGGCGCAGGAAGCGGGACAGCCCGTCGGCGCCGTCGAGCTTGCGCTGGACCGGCACGAAGCCCGTCATCGGGTCGGCCTGCCAGGCGACGAACAGCAGCCCCGCGTCCGGGGTGCCGTCCGCACCGAACCCGTCGTGGTAGGAGAAGGCACGGCGCAGCATGGCCGCACCGCTGTTGGAGGCGGGCGCGGCCAGCCGGATGTGGGCGTCACCGGCGATCGCGAGCGACCGGTCGGCGTTGATCTTGTCGAGCTGGACGGGGGTGGTCTCCACGCCGCCGGACAGGGGAGCGCCGTCGGACTTGCGGCGCCCCACCACCCGCTCCTGCTCGGCCACCGACAAGTGGTCCCAGGTGTCCAGCAGCATCCTGATCCGGCGGACGACCGCGTACGAGCCGCCCGCCATCCAGTCGGGAGAGCCGGTCGCCGGTACGAAGATCCGCTTGTCGAAGTCCGCGTCGGTCGGCTTGGGGTTGTTCGTGCCGTCGATCTGCCCCATGAGGTTGCGCGCGGTGCGGGGCCGGTCGGTGGCGCCGGGGGTGCGGTTGAAGCCGTTCATCTGCCAGCGCACGGTCGCGGTCCCGGCGGCGGCCTTCTGGAGCACGCGCAGGGCGTGGAAGGCGACCAGCGCGTCGTCGGCGCCGATCTGCACCCACAGGTCGCCGTTGCTGAGCTTGGGGTCGAGCCGGTCCGCGGGGAAGTCCGGCAGCGGCGCCAGGGCGGTCGGCAGCTTGGACGTCAGCCCGGTCCGCGTGAAGAAGCTGCGTCCGAAACCGAAGGTGACGGTCAGGGAGGAGGGGCCCGCGTCGTCGGCCACCTGGTCGTCGTACGCCGCCGGCGTGGTGGGGCGGCCGGCCGCGGTCATGTCCCGTGCCGCGTTCGACCAGCGGCGCAGCAGGGCGGCCGCCGCCTTGCGGTCCGCGCCCGCCTTGAGGTCGAAGGCGACCAGGTGGCCGCACGCCTGCGCGGGGTCGGCGATCCCGGCCTGGTGCACGCCCTCGAACGGGACGTGCGCGGAGCCGACGGTCGTCAGGGCGGTCGGCTCGTCACGGGTGCCGGTGGCCACCGCGGCGCCCGCGCCGCCGCCGACCACCAGCCCGGCCGCTCCCGCCGCGCCGGCGGTGCCCAGCAGCCGTCGGCGGCTGACCCCGGGCCGGGCCGCCGCTTCGGCGGCTTCGGGGCCGGCCCCGCCCGCGCCTGAGACCTGACCGGAGGTTTTCCCGGCGGAGCGTCCCGCCGTCCTGTCCGTGGCACTCACGAAGTGACCTTCACCTTCTTCGTCTCCGTCACCTCGTCGATGTCCGAAGTGCGGACCGTGACCGACATCTGCCAGGTGCCCGGGAGCGGCAGTTGGGCCGCGCTCGCCGTCCAACTGCCGGTGCCGGTGTGTTTGAGCGTGATCGGGATGGGACCGAGGTTCTGCGCGGGCAGCGTGAAGGCCAACCGCACCTCGGGCACGTCGACCGGGGTCCCGGCGGTGTTCTTGAGGACGAGCCGCACCTGGTTCGGGGTGGCGGCGCGTCCCGGCGTCACCGTGACCGCCGCGGTGCCCTTCCCCTTCGGGCCACCGGTGTCATAGGGCACGGTGACCGCGATCGGCGCCTGGTCCGAGGAGGTGGTGCCCGTGCCGGAGGACGCGGACGGCGCCGGGGCCAGGGCCTTCTGCTCCTCCGCGGCCCGCCCCGGCTGCGAGCCGGACAGGACCGTGGTCACACCGAGCAGTACCACCGCGACCGCCGCCTCGGCCAGCACCGAACGTCGCAGCGCCCCCCGGAAAGGGTCCGCGGCCAGCACCTTGCGGGCCCGCGCCGCGCTGCGGGCGGCCTGCTGGCGCCGCAGTTGCTGGGCCCGGGCGCTGTCCGCGCCACCCGCACCGCCGCTGCCGGAGGCCGCGACCGCCGGTTTCGTACGGTCGGCGGCCGCCGCCGGGACCGAGGCGGGCGCCGCCGTCGCGGCAGCGGCCGTGGCTGTGGCCGTGGTCGCGACTGCGGCCGTGGCGGTGGCCGGGGTCCGGCCGAGCCGCGCGGTCCAGCGGCGGGAGAACCAGGCGACGGCCACCAGCGCGCAGACCAGCCCGATCTTGATCAGCAGCAGCCGCCCGTAGGAGGTGTCGGTGAAGGCCCGCCAGCTGCCCATCTGGCGCCACGCCTGGTAGACACCGGTGCCGACGAGCAGGGTGACCGCGATGAGCCCGAGCAGCGAGAAGCGGCGCACCGCGTACGGCTCGATCGGGCGGCCCGCGAGCGAGGGCGCCCACAGCGCGGTCAGCAGCGTGATCAGCCCGCCCAGCCAGACCGCCATGGACAGCAGGTGCACCACGTCGACCGGCATCGCGACCTGGTGCTGGATGCCCACCGAGGCGTGCT
This sequence comes from Actinacidiphila sp. bgisy145, assembly GCF_057708125.1. Classification (NCBI taxonomy): domain Bacteria; kingdom Bacillati; phylum Actinomycetota; class Actinomycetes; order Kitasatosporales; family Streptomycetaceae; genus Actinacidiphila; species Actinacidiphila sp. bgisy145. Next base: position 181,307 of record NZ_JBYIRL010000002.1, on the reverse strand, counting down.
CGGCCATCGCCCAGGTCGCCGCGATGCCGACGGCGATCACCGTGCCGCCGATGCCCAGCCCCCAGGCGAGGTCCGCCCGTTCCTCCGGGTCCTCCCGCCGGGCGTAGGAGCCGAACAGCACCGCGAGGAACACCGCGGCCGCCGCGAGCAGCAGCAGCCGGGACAGCAGCGCGGCCCCCGGCCTGGTCTGGAGCTGGTCCCGCATCACCCCGAGGTCGAGCGCCTGCCCGAGCCCCTTGCCGTTGACGTAGGGCCCGCGCAGCAGCAGCAAGGCGATCGTGGAGGCGGCCATCGCCACCCAGCCGGTCGCCGCGATCCGCTGGAGCGGCCGCAGCAGCGCACCGCGCGGCCAGCACACCGACAGGAACACCGAGGCGCCGACGAGCAGCGCGAAGCCGGCGTAGGCGACGTAGCGGCCGACACCGTAGAGCGTGCCGGCCGCACCGCCGCCGCGCGCCGCGACGCCCGACAGGTCGACGTCGGTCCGGGAGGGCGCGCCGATCGAGAAGGTGAAGGCGCCGGAGACGGGGTGGCTGTCCTGGGAGATCGCCCGCCAGGCGACGGTGTAGGTGCCGTCGCCCAGGCCCGACTTGAGGGCGACGGTCGAGGTCGCCCCCGAGTTCTTGCCCTGCGCGTGCCCCGGGGTGCCGGCGGCGACATCGGTGCCGTGCGGGTCGAGCACCCGCAGCGAGTCGTCGGACAGCAGCACGCCCTCGGAGAAGGTGAGCACCACCCGCTGCGGCGCGGTCTTGACCACCGACCCGTCGGCTGGGTCGGTCCCGATCAGTGCCGCGTGCGCCGAGGCGGGCACGGCGGTGCCGAGCAGCAGCCCGACCAGCGCCCCGAGCCCGACGAGCAGCGCCGCCGCGCGCCGCGGCCACGACCGCCGGGCGCCGGGCGGTCCTGCGTACGACCGTGTGTCCATCGGCGGGTCAGCCCTCCGGTTGGTACGTCGTCGGGCGCACCGGCACGGTGACGGTCACCGCGGCGGGCGTGGCGTGTGCGAAGTGCAGGGTGAGCGTCACCTTGTCGCCGACCGCGGGCTTGTGGGTGAGGTCCTCCAGCATCACGTGGTCGCCGCCGGTGCTCAGCGTGAGCTTGCCGCCGGCCGGCACGGTCAGCGACATCACCTGCTGCATGGTGTCGTTCGAGGTGGTGTGCAAGGTGGCGTGCGCGGCCAGGCCGCTGGTCACCGACGTGAGCTGGGCCGCGGTCCCGCCGGTGTTGGTGACGGTGAAGTACGCCGCGGCCATGTCCGTCAGCAGCGGCTGCGGTATGTAGCCGCCGCTGACCGCGAGCGCGGCGGGACTGCCGGCCTTGGCGTTCGCGCCGTCGGCGCCCGACGCGCCGGACGAGGCCGCCTTCGAGCCCGCCGTCGAGCCTGCCGAGGACGAGCAGCCGGTCAGCGCCATGCTGCCGCCGGTGGCCACCGCGGCGAGCACCACCAGCGCGGCCGCGCCGACCCGGGTGCGCCGCCCCGCGGACCTGGTCGCGGTCACGACCGCTCACTCCTGATGATCTTCGGCAGGGCGCGCGCGTACTGGTCCGCGCTGGTGCCGGACATGTACAGCACGTGGGCCTTGTTGTCCTTCGGCCAGAAGGCCAGCACCTCGGCGCCGTGGGTGACGGTGATGCTGCCGTCCTTCTCCTTGACCGGCGGGTCGATGCCGACGCCGAGCGTGCGGGCGGCGGCCTGGATGGTGCTGAACTTGCCGGTCAGCCCGATGAAGCTCTTGTCGATCGCGCCGAGCCAGGAGTTCAGCCGGGCCGGGGTGTCGCGGGTGGGGTCTGAGCTGATGAAGACCACCTGGAGCTTCGCCTGGTCGGCCTTGGACAGCTTGGACTTGGCCAGTGCGATGTCGCTCATCGTGGTCGGGCACACGTCGGGGCAGTGGGTGTAGCCGAAGTAGAGCAGCACCGGGTGCCCGGCGGTCTGCTTGACCAGGTCGAACTGCTTGCCGTGGTTGTCGGTGAGGACCAGCGCGGGCTTGGCGAACGGCGTGTCCAGGGCGACGCCGGGTCCCTGGGAGGCGGCGGTCGACACGACGGCCGCGGCGTTGGAGTCGCTGCCGGAGGAGGAGCCCCCGCACGCGGTGAGCAGGAGGGCGGCCGAGGCGGTCGCGGCGACGGCGCCGAGTTTGACGTTGGTGCGCATGAGAGATGTGGTTCCTGTTCGCGAGTGCTCGAAGGGGCCGGGCGGCCGCGGTCGTACGGTGCGCGCACCGCGGCCGCCCGGCAGGGGACCGGTCAGGCCGAGGGCGAGGAGCCGTCACCGGAGCCGTCACCGGCGCCCGCGGACGAGCCCGAGCCGCCGCTGCCGCAGGTGGTGCCGGCCGGGGCCGTACGCCGCCGCCCGCCGTACACGCCGAAGCCGACGCCGATCACGCCGACCACGATCCCGGCGATGCCCAGCGCGCGGGCGGTGCCGTCGCTGTCACCGGCCGACGCGGTGGTGCTCGCCGCGGCGGTGCCGGACTGCGGGGCCGACGCGGCGCTGCCGGTGGCGGTGGGCGTCGCGCCGGAGCCGCTGTCCGCTTCGGTGAGCTGGAGGGAGGGCGCCGGGTTCTGCGGCTCGGGCTGCCCGGCCTGCGGGACCTCGATCCACCGCACCACGTTGCCGTCGCTGTAGGTCTGGAGCGCCTTGAACGTCAGCGTGCCGGTGTCCTCCGGCAGCGGCCCGAGGGAGACCGGGAACTGCTGGAACTGCCCGGGCTCGATCTTCCCCCCGGTCCAGGTGATCTTGGTGACGGCCGAGGTGACCGTGCCGTCGTCGGTCTTCAGCGGCGTGGTGAGCTTGGTCGTGGTGACCTTCGCGGTCCACCCGGGCACCGGCTGGATCGACACCGAGGCGATCGGGTGGTCGGTGGGGAGGTTCACCTCCAGCTTGACGGTGGAGGCGTTGTCCTCCTCGCACGGCACCTTGAACGAGACGGTGCTGTAACTGCCCTTGGCGGCCGTGCTCGGCTGCACGGTGACATGGGCGAAGGCGGGTACGGCGGCCAGCAGGACGGCCGAGCCGGCGAGCGCGGCGACGGTCGCGGCACGGCCGCGCATACGGGAACTGCTCATGGCAGGGGTATCTCCACGTGGAAGTGGTGCGCTGACGGTGGGCCGCGCACACAGGGTGCGCGGGATGACGCGGGCAGCCGCCCCGAGCCCGTGCGCGTACCCGTGCCCGGGCTCCGCGGCCGCGCGTCCTCAAGGGCGTGCGGTGCGGGGACCTCGGGGGAGGAAGGCACTCGTGGGAGGGCGGCGGGCGACCCGCGCTTCCGTCGGCGCTCCCCGTGAGGAGCCGACGCCGCGTCAGGCCGCCAGTGCGACCGCCGGGGGACCGCGCCTGGCCAGGCAGTGCCGCAGCCAGACGGTACGGTGCCGGGCCGCCACCGGCCACGCGGCACCCCGTATCGGTCGGCGGGCGCAGGGCACGGCCGCGGCGAGCGCCGCCAGCAGCGCGCAGGCCCGGCGCAGCGCGGACGGCGGCAGCGAGGCGAGTTCCGTGGCGCTGCGCACCGACAGCCGGACCAGCCGCCACAGCGCGGCCTCGCCGCGGCGCAGCAGCAGCCCGGCGACCACGGCGGCCAGCAGGTGGCCGAGCAGCATGGGCAGCGAGCACATCGACAGCAGCATCGCGGGCAGCGACATGTGGGCGCCGTGGACGGCGCCCGTGCCGGACGAACCGGCGGACATGCCGGGCATCAGCGTGTCCCCGGCGGGCGCGGCGCCACCGAGCCCGGCCGGGTCGAGGCCGGCCCGCAGGACGACCTGCCGCGCGGCCCCCGGGGTGAGCGCCGTGCTGCCGCCGCCGCTGTTGCACACCAGCCGGGCGGCGACGGCGACCAGGCTGCTGCCGGTGGCGGTGCCCCGCACGGAACCGGTGGCCGAGGCGCACATCTGGCCGGTGCTGAACACCAGGTGCAGGGCGAGTTGGCCGAGCGCGAGCAGCGCGGTGATGCCGGGCAGTCCGCGCTCCCGGCCGGCGAGCGGCGCGACGACCGCGAAGACCGCGAGCCAGCCCAGCGCCAGCGAGGCGGCCGGCACCGTACGGCCCGACGCCATGGCGTGGCCGGCCGCCGCGAGCAGCACGCAGACCGCGGTGAACACCGCGGTCCGCAGCAGTCGCATCCCGGCACCCGCGCGCACGGTGGGCGCGGGCAGGCAGGAGGCGGAGGAAGGCGCAGCCATGACGGCCGTCATCATCTCACTGCCGCTTCCGCCCGCCTACGGCGCCCTTGCTCCCCTCACACCCGCGGTGCGGCATCTACACCCCGGCGGGTGGCAAACGCATCCGCCGAATGAGCGGCATCACGTCAACATCGCGCTTACTCCAGGGCCTTCGCGGCAATACGTAACCGTATGTCGAGCCGGGGGCCAGGAGGCTGGAGCATGAGCATCTGGTGGTCACTCCATCTGCGGCGGGAGGCCGCGAGCGTCCCGCTGGCCAGGAAGCTGCTGCTGGGGACCATGGATTCGGCGGGGGTCGACCCCGACATCTCCTTCGACCTGTCGGTGGCGCTGACCGAGGCGTGTGCGAACGCCGTGGAGCACGCCGGCTCGGCCACGGGTTACGTCGTCACCGCCGAGATCGACGGCGACTGCTGCCGGATCGAGGTGGCCGACTCGGGGCCGGGCCTGCCGCGCGAACGGGGCCGCAGACCGGCCCGGCCGCTGACGCTGCGCGGCCAGTACGCCGAGCACGGCCGCGGGCTGTTTCTGATCGAGACCCTCGTCGACCATGTGCAGTACCACGACCGGCCGGGGCACGGCACGGTCGTGGCCTTCGACAAGGTGCTCAAGTGGCGTCAGGACGCCCTGCTCGAAGCATCCTGACGCCGGCTCCGCGCGAGCGGACCGGGCGCTCCTGCCGAGGACAGGGCGCCGCCCCACCGGTCCGGCCCGCGCCGCGGGCGCTCAGCCCGACAGCCCCGCCATCCACTCCTCGACCTCGTCCGAGCGGCGCGGCAGCCCCGCCGACAGGTTCCGGTTGCCGCTTTCGGTGACGAGGATGTCGTCCTCGATCCGCACCCCTATGCCGCGGTACTCCGCCGGCACCGTCAGGTCGTCCGCCTGGAAGTACAGCCCCGGCTCCACGGTGAGCACCATGCCCGGCTCCAGTACGGCGTCCACATAGGTCTCGGTCCGGGCCTGGGCGCAGTCGTGCACGTCGAGGCCGAGCATGTGGCCGGTGCCGTGCAGCGTCCAGCGCCGCTGGAGGGCGAGTTCGAGCACCCGCTCCACCGGGCCCTCCAGCAGGCCCCACTCGACCAGCCGCTCGGCGAGCACGCGCTGCGCTGCGTCATGGAAGTCGCGGTAGGCGGCGCCGGGCTTGACCGCCGCGATACCGGCCTCCTGCGCGTCGTACACCGCGTCGTAGATCTTCTTCTGCAGGGGGGTGAAGCGGCCGTCGATCGGCAGGGTGCGGGTGACGTCGGCGGTGTAGAGGGTGTGGGTCTCCACGCCCGCGTCCAGCAGCAGCAGTTCGCCGGCGCGGACCGGGCCGTCGTTGCGCACCCAGTGCAGCGTGGTGGCGTGCGGACCCGCGGCGCAGATCGAGCCGTAGCCGACGTCGTTCCCCTCGACGCGGGCGCGCAGGAAGAAGGTGCCCTCGATGTACCGCTCGCTGGTGGCCTGGGCGCGGTCGAGGACCTTCACCACGTCCTCGAAGCCGCGGGCGGTGGAGTCGCACGCCTTCTGCAGCTCGCCGATCTCGAACTCGTCCTTGACCAGGCGGAGTTCCGACAGGAACGTCTTCAGCTCGGTGTCCCGCTCGGCGGTGACCTTGTCGGTGAGGGCGGCCTCGACCCCGGCGTCGTAACCCCGCACGACGCGCACCGGGCCCGTCGCCTCGCGCAGCACGTCGGCGATCGTGCGGACGTCCTCGCAGGGCAGGCCGAGGAGCTGCTCGCCCTCGGACAGGCTGTTGCGCCGCCCGACCCACAGCTCGCCCTGGCCGTCCAGCCAGAACTCGCCGTTCTCCCGGTCGGAGCGCGGCAGCAGGTAGGCGGTGGCGGTGTGTCCGCCCTCCTCCAGCGGTTCGAGGACGAGGACGGCGTCCTGGGTCTGGTCCCCGGTCAGGTGCACGTACTCCGTGGAGGCGCGGAAGGGGTAGTCCGTGTCATTGGCGCGGGTGCGCAGATTGCCCGCGGGGACCACGATCCGCTCGCCCGGGAAGCGCGCGGACAGTGCGGCGCGGCGCGCGGCCGCATAAGGAGCCTGGGCTATCGGCTCCAGGCCGCGCCGCTCGGTGTCGGCCCAGCCGCTCTTCATGGACGCGGCCAGTTCGTCGGAGACACCGGGGTACAGCCCGTTCTTGCGCGTCTTGATCGCGCTCTCCTGCCCCTCGGCGACCTCGTCACCGGACGCGTCACCGGACGCGTCGGCGGCAGCGCCCGCCGCCTCGCCCGCCGCGGACCGCGCCGCCGCTTCGGCTTCCTCGCCCCGGCCCCCCGCCGTGTCCTGCCTGTCCTCGGCCTTCGCCACGTCCTGCCTCCTCGCAATGGTCCCTTTCGTCCATCGTATGGGCGCCGCCCCTGACAGGTCCGGGGGCCTGTGGACAACCGGGACCGCCCCGCGGTCCGGCCTGTGGAAAACCGGCGGCGCCGGGGTGCGGCAGGGGGAGAATGGACGGCGGAAGGACCCATCGGACCCGGAGACCCGGAGACTCGTGGACTCGTGGGCCGGTGGACCCGTGGGCCCGGGGCCCGCGGGCCCACGGTCGTCAGTCGTCGAAGCGGACGGCCAGCAGCACCAGGTCCTCCATGTGCTCCGCCCGGTCCCGCCCGTCCGGGAGGAGCACGCGCAGCACATGGTCGGCCAGCGCCTCCGGATCGGCCCGCACACTCCTGGGGGCGAACTGCGCCGCCGAGTGCAGCCGGGACAGCGCCCGGTCCGCGGGCTCCCCGGTGCGGTGCAGCAGGCCGTCGGTGTAGAGCAGCAGGCTCTCGCCCGGCCGGAGGACCAGCTCCGCGCTGGGCGCCTCCCAGCAGGTGAGCATGTTCAGCGGCGCGGACAGCGAGGTCTCGAGGTACTCGCAGCGGCGTTCGCCGACGATCAGCGGCGGGCAGTGCCCGGCGCCCGCCATGGCCAGTTTGCGGCCGCCGCCCGGCAGCGCGGTGGCGTACGCGAACAGCGCGGTGGCGCTGCGGGCCGGCTCGGTCAGCCGCATCAGCAGTTCCAGGTCGGAGAGGACCGCGACCGGGTCCTCACCTTCCATCACGGCGTACGCCCGCAGGGCCGCCCGCAGCCGTCCCATCGCGGCGACCGCGCCCGGTCCGGCACCGGTGACCCCGCCGACGGTGAGTCCGAGCGCCTCCTCGGGCAGCGTCAGCGCGTCGAACCAGTCGCCGCCGCCGCGCGGGCCCGAGGTGTGGCGTACGGCCATCCGCAGGCCGGGCACGCGTGGCAGCCGGGTGGGCAGCAGTTCCTCGGACAGCGCGCGGGCGGCGGCGCGGGCCCGGTGAAGCGCCAGGCAGCGCGCGACGTGCTCGACGGCGAACCGCAGGTAGAGGCCGGCCAGGCGGCGCTGGCGGTCGGTGGGGGCGGTGGGGTCGTCGTAGAACCAGACGGCGGTGCCGAGGTGGCCGGCGGGCCGGCTGTCGGGCCGGTCGGCGGACCGGTCGGCGGGGTCACCGGAAGCGGAGCTGTGGTCGGCCGCGGGGCCGTACGGGGCCGGATCGTAGGGGGCCGCATCGTAGGGACCGGTGCCGGAGTCGGCGCCGTACGCAGGTTCGTACGTGTGCTCGTACGTGTGCTCGTACGACGGGCCCGGTCCGGCCGGGGGCTGCCCGGCGTCCTCGGCGGCGCCCTCCGCGACGAGCGGTACCGCGTAGCTGGCGGCCAGGCCCAGTTGCGCGGCGACCTCGCGGTGCCGTGTGGACGGGCCCGGGCCGTGCAGCAGGTCGGGCAGCAGCGTTTCGGCACGCGCGGCGGCGAGCGGGACCGTCTCCAGGGTGCCGAGGTCGCTGCGGCCCAGGCCCAGCCCGACGGCCGTCGCCGGGCCCAGCCCGTCCGCGGGGTCGAGGGTGACCAGGCCGCGCCGGGCGCCCACGAGGGTGGCGCCCGCCCGCAGTACCTCGTGCAGCGCGTCGTCGAGCGCGGCGGTCCGCGCCAGTTGCTCGGTCAGGCCGTGCAGCAGGGACAGGTCGCACACCCAGGCGGCCAGCCGGTCCTGGACGGCGAGGGAGTAGTCAAGGGTGCCGCGGGGCGGGGCCGCGCGTGTCGCGGCGCCCTGCGCGTGCGGCACCGGAAGCGGCGCGTCCTGTGGGAAGGGGCCGGCCGCGGTGGCGGCAGCGCCCGGCCCGGAGATCACGGCCGCGGTGGCCGCGACGGTCGCCGCCGCGGCGGCCGGTGCGGGGACAGGGGCGCCAGTGTCCGCCCGGACGGGAGTGGACGGCTCGCTTCCGGCCACTTTTCCGACGCGTGCGGTGCTCATGGCCGAAGGCTTTCGGCCGGGTGCCGGCCGGTGGAACAATCGTCGCTTTTCGTCCGCAATGCGCGGCGCGTCTGCATGAATAGCATCGCAAACCCCCATGGTGTGCTGCGCTGCTGTCAAGACCCCACTTCTACACGCACGATCGCGGGCATGTCCAGGATTGTCCCGGTACACGGAGTGGTGTCGGAAGCGTGCCCCGGACGGCTCTGTTTTCCGGATGTTGGCCGAAAACAGCCGCCCCCGGTGTATGCGCACGATCGACTGGCCCCAGCCAACAGCGCGTCATTTCGCGGGTGCTGGGTAGGAACCCGAAGTCCGGCTCAAGCGTCGTAGCACGTATACAGTTGACGGCCGACCCAACCCCGAGTGGCAAAGGGTGCGGCGTCCGGTACGGACCATGCGACATGGCCCGCGACCAGGGCGCGGTGAGTTCAGCGCGAGCCAAGAGCGCCGATGACGCGCCACCCTCCGCCACGTTCCACGCTCGGCTGGCAGTGCGGTGCGCTGCCTCGTATGCGGTGTGCTCGACAGTTACGTTGTGCAGTGGGCAGATCCCTGGGCGTTAACGGAAAGGAACGAGCGCTGATGCGCGAGATCCTCGGAAGGCGACGCAAGATCTCTCTTCGGCGAAGGGAGCGGACCGCGTACGTCGACGCGGCGCTGACCTACGCCGAACGGTGGCAGTGGCGCGTGGTACCCGGCGTCGGGCTCGACAGACAGGACCCGCACAACTCCGGCTGCGCCTGCGGGCGCCCCAACTGCGTGGTGCCCGGCGTCCATCCGGTCGATCCCGGGCTGCTGGCCGCGACCCGCGACCCGCGCATGGTCCGCTGGTGGTGGACCCGGCGGCCGGACGCCCCCGTGGTGCTCGCCACCGGCGACCGGGTCTCGGCGGCGAGCCTGCCCGCGACCGCGGGCGCGCGCGCCCTGGAGGCGATGGGGCAGCTCGGCTGCCGGCTCGGCCCGGTCGTGGCCACCCCGACCCGCTACGTCTTCCTCGTCGCGCCCTACTCGCTCGCCGAGTTGGGCGAACTGCTCGACCGCCAGGAATGGGTGCCGACCTCGCTGCGCTACCACGGCGACGGCGGGTACGTGGCGCTGCCGCCGGCCGGCGGGCTGCCGGGCCCGCTGCGGTGGGTGCGTCAGCCGGTCGTGCCCATCGTGCCGAGGGCGGCGGTGCGGGCCGGCCGGGTGGCCGACGCGGTCCGGGCGATGCGGACCGCCGAGCGCACCCCGTGGCTGCCGCAGATCGACGAACTCGTCGACGCGCTGGTCCGGGCCGGCCGCACCGCGCCCGACGGGGACCGGCTGCGCTACTGAGCGGTCCCGGGCCCGATGAACGGCGCCGGGCCCGATGAACGGCACCCGGTCCGATGAACGGACCGGGCCCGACTGAACGGCACCCGGTCCGATGGTCGGCGGGCGGGCGGCCCGTACCGCCAAAACGGCCTCCCGGGGACGGGAACAGGCCGCCGACAGGGTGCTGGACGGCCTTCGGCGGGGTAGGGGCCGGGTGTCGCCGGAACCACCGGCGGACGGTGGGCGTTATGTTCACCCGGACCCCGGACATCGAGCGCAGGTGAGCCCTTTGAAGTCGCAGCAGCCGTCAAACGCTTCGGGCCGGCGGGGGCGCGCCCGGGGCGCCGGCCACGACCAGTCGGGAGCCGACGGCCTGCGCCGGGTCGCCCTCGCGAGTGCGGCCGCGCTCGCCGCCGTACTGGCCCTCGCGGTGGCCACCGCCGGTTCCGGCCACGACGTCGAGCACCGCGGGGACGTCGGCCACAACACCGCCCACGCCAGCCCCTCCCCGGACAGCTCCGCGGGCGACGACTGAACCGGGCCGGACGACGAGATCAGTACCCGGAAGGGGGCGGCGCGACGGATTGCGTCGGTGCGGCACGGGCCGGGGCATGGAAAGGCCCGGCCGCTGGCGACGGGGGATGCACCAGCGACCGGGCTGTTCAAACGGTAACAAGACTTCGGCGGTTAGCAAATTCCCCGTTCGGGGGAGCCGGGCCATGACCCGGTGTTTCCAGGGGAGTTGTGATCGGAATCACTGACCGACCGCTTGGTCGGTACCTTTCGGGGGGTGCGTCCGCGTCAACTCAGCGTGATCTGGCGGTTGGTGAAGCCGCTGCGCGCCCTGCGCTCCTCCGCGGTCAGCGGACCGGTACGGCCCAGCGTCTCCGCCAGCCGCTCCCCGAACGCCGCGGCGGGCTTCTCCACCTCCTCCGCGGACATGCCGACCGGCAGGTCCCACACCGGCACCATCAGGCCGTGCGCCCGGAAGGAGCCGACCAGCCGGGTGCCCTCGCCGAGCCCCGAGGCACCGGCGGCGTGCAGCCGCGCCAACGCGTCGAGCAGGTCGTCCTCCGGCTGCGGCATCACCCAGCGCAGATGGTTCTTCTCCGGCGTCTCGCACCAGTACGCGGCGTCTACGCCGGTCAGCCGGACGGTGGGGATCGCCGCCTGGTTGGCCCGCTCCAAAGACGCGGCCACCTCGCCGCCGGCCGCGCTCGCGTCCTCCAGCCAGAACTCGAAGCCGCTGTGCACCTGCGGCTCGAACGGCACGGACAGGTCGAGCAGGTCCTGCAACCGGGGCGCGTCCGGGGCGGGGCGCCGGCTCTCCACCGGGTTGCCCGGCTCCGCCGTCAGCGCCCGCGCCAGGGTGTCCGCGAGGTCGCGGCTGATGTCGCCGCTCGACGCGTCGTTCTGCAAGCCGAGCAGCACGGCGCCGGTGTCGCGGCGCAGCGCCGGCCAGGCCATCGGCAGCACCGTGCCCAAGGTCACCGACGGCACGCCCTCGGGCAGTTCGGCCTTCAGGGTGAGCGGAACCGTGGCGGCGGGCACCAGTTCGCGCAGCGCCACCCAGTCGCACTCCCCCGGCAGCCCCTCGAACGGGCGGCGCACCAACTCGGTGACGGCGTGCGCCGCTTCCCGGCCGTGGCACGCCTTGTACCGCCGCCCCGAGCCGCACGGGCACGGTTCGCGCGCGCCGACGACAGGTACGGCATCGCCTGCCGCCGCCTGTCGGCTGCTGGACTTGGTGGCGGTCGCGCGCTTCTTGGCCATGCTGGATGTCTCCCGGTCTCTCCCGGTACGGCGTTCTTCCGGCCAGCGAGCCTAGCGGTCGGCGGGCCCGGTCCTCGCCGCAACGACCCTCGCGCCGCGCGCGCGTCCTGGTTCGTACGGGTCAGGAGTGCCGGGGCGCGGCCGTACGACCTCGGCGCCGCGGTACGACGGACGGGCCGCCGTACGAGCCGACCCCGGCGCCGACGGGCAGGGTGGCCGCTCGTGCGGCGCCGAGCGTCCTAGCCCAGGTCGTCCAGGGACTCGGCGAGGTCGAGCGGGAGGCCGAGGGGGACCCCGAGGGGCAGGCCGATGCCGGTGCCCATGGGAGTGTCCCGGCGGGCGTGCCGGCCGCGCACCGGAAGCTGCGCCCAGACCGTCACCTCGCCCGGTGCGTCGCGCACGCCCCAGCGCAGGGCGAGGCTGCCGACGATGCCGAGACCCCGGCCGCCGTGGGCGGTCAGCGAGGGGCTCGACGGGCGCGGCCGGGTCGGGCCGCCGCCGTCGGTGACCTCCAGGACGAGCATTCCGCCGTCGTCCACCGACCAGGCCGCGAGTATGCGGCCCTGCGGCCGCGGGTCGCGCTCCGGTCGCTGCGGGCGGCCCGGATGGCGGGCGGGCGTCTGCACGCCCGCCCGGTCCTCCGGTGTCCGCATGGTGTCGCCCGTACCGCTACCTGTGCCGCTGCCCGCGCGGCTCGCGCCGAGCCCGTCGAGCACGTCGTCACCCAGCGGGCGGGCGTGCCGACAGGAGTTGCTGATGAGTTCCGAGAGGATCAGGACCGCGTCGTCCACGACCGGTTCGGGCACTCCGCGTGCGTACAGGTCCGTACGCAGCCTGCGCCTCGCCTCCGCGACACCCGCCGGGCCATGGGGCAGGGCCACGGCCGTGGACGTCGGCACCTCTTGCGCCACCATCAACGACACCCCCGAGACCTCCTTGTTTCACCCCACGCCACAGGGTGGATGCCCCTTGGCACTCGAGCGGAAACAGGCCAAGCGCGATCTTTTACGGCACACTGACGGCTGATATGGGACACGCCCTGGGTACGGCACGATCCGGCGCATGGCGTAACGATTCGGCCCGTGAGGCGCGCGCCTCGCGTGCGACGGCGGCGGAGCCCGTCGGCAACGCGGCGGAGGCGGAAGGCGGAGGGCGGTGACGACGGTGGCGATGGCTGCGGCGGTGACAGCGGTGACGGTGGCAGCGGCGAGGGCGCGGAAGGCGGCGCCGCCGTACGCGGCCGCCTCCCGTTCAGCGGCCGAGCTGGGACAGCACCCGGCGCGGGCGGTTGGTGATGATCGCGTCGACGCCCAGCCGCGCGCACAGCTCGACGTCCTCAGGGCTGTCCACGGTCCACACGTGCACCTGGTGCCCGGCACGGTGCAGCCGCGCCACGTACCCCGGGTTGGCGCGGACGATCCGCATGCTCGGGCCGGCCGTGCCCACGCCCGCCGGCAGCCGTCCGTCGCGGTGCCGCGGGGAGACGTACTGCATCAGGTAGACCGTCGGCAGTGCGGGCGAGGCGAGGTGGACGCGGCGCAGGGAGCGGGCGGAGAAGCTCATCACCCGCACCTGGGAGGGCGTCCCGGCCGCCGGGCGGTCCAGGCCGAACCGGCCGAGCAGTTCCAGCAGCCGTTCCTCCACCTGTCCGGCCCAGCGGGTCGGGTGCTTCGTCTCGATGGCCAGCTCGACCCTGCGGTCGGTGTCGGCGACGAGTTCCAGCAGCCGCCGGAGGGTCAGCACCCGGCTGCGCTCGCCCGGGTCGTTCGGGTCATCCGTGTTGTGCGGGGCGTGCGGGTTTTCCGGGCCGTCGCCGCCGAACCGGTCCTGGGTGAAGCGCTCCGGCGCCTCGGGGTCGGCGTTCTGGCCCTTCCAGGAGCCGAAGTCGAGTGCCGCGAGGTCCGCCAGCTCCATGGACGACACCGCGCCGCTGCCGTTGGACGTGCGGTTCACCCGCCAGTCGTGCACGCACACCAGCTCGCCGTCCGCGGTCAGCCGGACGTCGCACTCGAGCGCGTCCGCACCGTCCTCGATAGCCTTCCGGTACGCGGCGAGCGTATGTTCTGGTACGTCCTCGGAGGCGCCCCGGTGGGCGACGACCTGGACCGGCCGTCCCTCCGGGTACGGCTCCGGGGCCACGCGCGCAAACGTCACCCGGCCATGGTGCCACCGTGCGCCCGGCGGCCAGGAGCTGTGCCACGGCCGCCTGCGCCGCAGGGGGTGCGGAGGGCCGGGTGCGCGGCGGGTCCCGTACGGCCGACCGGCGGCATGCGTGCGCGTGCACAGGTACCTCTTACGGCGGTCCGACACGTCATAGGAAATGCTGGGTGCACGACGTGATCGGTCCCCATGTCTTTTGTCGTTCGTCATGACCCTGAGGAGAAACGCTGTGAGCACCGAGAACGAAGCCGGGTCGTCCGTACCGGCTGCGGAGTCGGCGGGCACGTCCGACGGTGCCCCGGCTGCGCACGTTCCGCCGGCCCCCGCCGCGCCGCCCGCCGCTCCGGCCCCCGCCGACCAGGTGCCGCCGCAGGCGCCGGACGCGGGTGCCGAGGGGCCCGCCGCGGCTCCGGCGCCCTCTCCTGCCGCCGCTGCGCCGGCCCATCCGGGCGAGCAGCGCACCGACGCCGTGCCGCCGCAGGCGCCACCGCCGGTCGGTCCGCCGTCGCCGTACGGCCCGCCGCCGAGCGCGCTGGCCGGGCAGGGGGCTCCGTCACCGTACGAGGCGGCGAAGGCGCCGTCGTACGAGGCGCCTCAGCCGGTGCCGCCGGCTCAGCCCGTCCAGCCGGCCCACCCGGTCCAGCCCGCGCCGCCCGCGCCGCCGCAGTACGCGCAGCCGGCGGCTCCGGCGGCCGCTCCGACGCCTGCGTACGGTGCTCCCGCGGCGGCGTACGGCACGGCGCAGGGCGGCGAACCCGGTCAGCCCGGTCAGCCCGGCCAGCAGGGGGGTCCGCAGGGGCCTGAGCACCAGGGTTCCCAGGAGGGCTCGGCCGCGCACGACCCGTACGCGGTGCCGTCCACACCCTCGTACGCCACGCCGCAGCCCGGTTCCGGCACCCCCGGCTCGCCCGGCGGCCCGGTGTGGGGCACCCCGATGCCCCCCGGCTCGCCGTCCGGCGAGGGGCGCGGCAAGCGGCGCATCGGCGGGATGGTCGCCGCGGTGCTGGTCGCCGCCCTGGTGGCCGGCGGCGTCGGCGGCGGGATCGGCTACTACGCCGCCAAGAACAACGACGACTCCGGCTCGACCACGATCAGCGCCGCCAGCAGCAGCAAGGCGCTCAACCGCGCCCCCACCTCGGTGGCCGGCATCGCCAGCAAGACGCTGCCCAGCGTGGTGACCATCAAGGCGCAGAACAGCCAGGAGTCCGACACCGGCACCGGCTTCGTCTTCGACAAGCAGGGCCACATCCTCACCAACAACCACGTGGTCGCCCCGGCCGCCGACAGCGGCAAGCTCACGGTCACCTTCTCCAACGGCAAGACGTACGACGCCTCGATCGTCGGCCGCGCCCAGGGATACGACGTGGCCGTCATCAAGCTGAAGAACCCCGGCAGCGTCAAGCTCACCCCGCTGCCGCTCGGCAACTCCGACAACGCGGCGGTCGGCGACGCCACCATCGCGGTCGGCGCGCCCTACGGCCTGGCCGGCACTGTCACCACCGGTATCGTCTCCGCCGTCCACCGCCCGGTCGCCTCCAGCGACGGCGAGGGCAGCAGCGCCTCCTACATGAGCGCCATCCAGACCGACGCCTCCATCAACCCCGGCAACTCCGGCGGCCCCCTGCTCAACGCCGACGGCGCCGTGATCGGCATCAACTCCGCGATCCAGCCCGGCGGCAGCTCGACGGCCGGCAGCCAGGGCGGCAGCGTCGGCCTCGGCTTCGCCATCCCGATCAACCAGGCGAAGCGCGTCGCCACCCAGCTGATCAAGACCGGCCAGCCGGTCTACCCGGTCATCGGGGTCACCCTCAACACCCAGTACGACGGCGACGGCGCCCAGATCTCCACGGACTCCAGCTCCGCGATCACCGCCAACGGGCCCGGTGCGAAGGCGGGACTCAAGCCCGGCGACGTGATCACCAAGTTCGACGGCACGCTCATCGACAGCGGTGAGACGCTGATCGGTGAGATCTGGCAGCACGAGCCGGGCGACCAGGTCACCCTCACGTACACCCGTGACGGTTCCTCGCACACCACCACCCTGACGCTCGGCCAGCGCACCGGCGACAGCAACAGCTGACGGCCCTCCCTCCCCCGCCCGCCCCTTCCCGCCCCGCCCGGACAACCCGATACGCTGTCCCCGGGTGCCCCACCGGCACCCGGGGAGGCTTGCCCGAGCGGCCGAAGGGAACGGTCTTGAAAACCGTCGTGGCAGCGATGTCACCGTGGGTTCAAATCCCACAGCCTCCGCAGCGCTAGCTCTCCAGCGACCCAGCAAGGGGCGCCCCCCACGTTCGGGGGGCGCTCCTTCTGTGTTCGCGAGATCAGTTCATCCTGTCCTCTTTAGGAGCTTAGGAGCTTAGGAGCTTAGGACTTCGCCGCTTTCCCTGCGGCACGCGACTCCGTGACTGATCAGGACCTCATGATGAGTTGTTATGCTGAGGCTGGTCGATGATCAGGACGGTGGGTGGCGTGGCAAAGGCGTACGAACGGATCGCGGACGATCTACGTGACCGTATCCATGCTGGTGAGTTGATGCCTGGCGTCCGGCTGCCCGCTGAGACCGCTCTCGTGGAGGAGTACGGCAGGAGCCTGCCCACTGTCCGCCAAGCGCTCGGGCTGCTCCAAGCCGAGGGTCTGGTCGAGAAGCAGCACGGCCGCGGCAACTTCGTCCGGCAGCGGCGCACCCCCGTGTTCCGCACGAACCTGCGGCACCAGTGGGAGAAGAGCCGGGCGCGCAAGCCGGAGCAGCAGCGGAAGGAGACCGGTGCGACGGAGCACGACACCGGGCTCGAAGTGAACGACCTCGTCTTCTACGCGGTGTACAGCGAGATCGAGGCCGACGAGGAACTCGCCGAGATCTTCGGAATCACAGTGGGCACGATGATGGTCGAGCGGACCTACCGCACCCGGTACCAGGCGGAGGACCACCCCTTCAGCCTGGTCGTCTCCTACCTCGTCCGCGACATGGTCGCCGTGAACCCGGAGCTCCTGGACGCCACCAACGAGCCCTGGCCCGGCGGTACGCAGAACCAGCTCTACACCATCGGCATCGAACTCGCCCGCCTCGAGGAGCGTGTCTCCGCCCGCCCGCCGACGGCCGAGGAGTCGGAGGAACTGGGACTGCCGCCCGGCACCGCCCTCATCGTGCTCGGCAAGACCTCGTACGACACCGACGGCCGCGTGGTCGAGCACTCGTACGTCCGGCTGCCGGGCGACCGTACGGAAATGACCTTCGTCACCGACCTGGAAAGGTGGTGACCGCCGTGGTGGATCGCCGGATCGACGTCGTCACCGCAGTCCACGGACCCTCGGCGCTGTACCTCGCGGACGCTTACAAGTCGCTGTGCGCCCAGGAATTGCCCGACGGCTGGGGGTGGCACTGGATCATCCAGGAGGACGGCCACGGAGACGTCGTACGGTCCCACGTGCCGGACGACCCGCGCGTCACCTTCCATCAATGTCGCCCCGGCGGGCCGGGGGTCGCGCGCACCATGGCCCTCGCGTACGCCGCGGGGCCGTACGTCAAAGTCCTCGATGCCGACGACCAGTTGACCCCCGGCGCCCTCGCCCGCGACCTGGCCCTCCTTGAGGGCGACCCCGAACTCGGCTGGGCCACCTCCCGCGTCCTGGACCTTCTCCCCGACGGCTCCACCGCCGGCTTCGACGGTGACCCGGACGACGGCCCCATCTCCCGCGGCGCCGTAGCCGACTACTGGAAGGCCAACGGCTTCCGCGCCCAGGTCCACCCGGCAACCCTCTTCGTCCGCCGCGATCTGTTGCTGGCCCTGGGCGGCTGGATGGCCCTCCCTGCCTCCGAGGACACGGGCCTATTGCTGGCCCTCAACACCGTTAGCCGCGGCTACTTCATCCGGGAGTACGGCCTCCTCTACCGCAAGTGGCCCGGCCAGGCCACGGCCCAACCGAGCCACACGGACGAGGCCGAACGCGAAGCCCGTATGGCGGTGGTGGCGGCCCGTGCCGAGGCTTTGGCAGATACCGGTTGGCGGCCGACGGCAACCCGCTGAGCCCGAACAGCCCCGCACGCGCGGGGAGCACGGCGCGCGTCTCGGGTACCGGCAGGTCCGTGGGGGAATAGCCCCGCACGCGCACGGGGAGCACAAGACCGCCGCATCGAAGCCGAAGCGGCCGATGGGAACAGCCCCGCACGGGCGGGGAGCACGCGTGAGTCGGACGCTCGACATTTCCTCGCTGGGGAACAGCCCCGCACGCGCGGGGAGCACCGAGAAGGCGGTACGGGAGGCGTGGGAGGACGCGGGAACAGCCCCGCACGCGCGGGGAGCACGACTTCTCCGACGACGCCTGCCGCTGGGTGTGGGGAACAGCCCCGCACGCGCGGGGAGCACTTGAAGGTGATCACCGACGTGGTGGCCGCGTTGGGAACAGCCCCGCACGCGCGGGGAGCACGTACCCAAGGGGTTTCCCACGACGGGGCTGAGGGGAACAGCCCCGCACGCGCGGGGAGCACCTGCACGCCACCCGGCCGCCCAATCTGCTGACGGGAACAGCCCCGCACGCGCGGGGAGCACGCGGACTTCGCGGGCTATCCCTCCGAGGACGAGGGAACAGCCCCGCACGCGCGGGGAGCACACTCCGGCCGCCACCTGCGCGAACGCCTGCCGGGGAACAGCCCCGCACGCGCGGGGAGCACGACCACACCCACGACGGTTCGTCGCTGCCGGCGGGAACAGCCCCGCACGCGCGGGGAGCACACTTCCTGACCTGCGGGTTTATCCGGGCCGAAGCGCGATTTTACTTACTTCCCAAGATTCGCTCATATCGGACATCCTTGGCGTCTGCTTCCGCGGGACATGGTCGTCCCCGTCGGTCGGTTGAGCCCTGGAGAACGCTACGGGTTGACCGGGACCTCGTAGACGACTTCGCACAGGTTGGCCGGGACCACGATGTCCGCGGTCTCGCGGAGGGCGTCCGCGATCCGGAGATACGGCGGCTGCTCGACGTGTTGCAGGCCGAGGGCCTGATCGCGAAGTTCCAGGGCCGCGGCAACTTCGTGTGCCGACCGGCGGAGCGGATCACGTATCCCGGCGGTACCGAGGGTCTTCACGTCGTCGTCAGCGTCGTCGAACGGGCCGCGTCCGGTGAACTTGCCGCCCACCTCGGCGGATCGGCGGGTGACCCGATCACCGAGTACGTGTGCCTCAGCCATCGGGAGGACGGGCCGCAGGTGCTCGCGCACGTGCACGTGTGCCGCATGCGGTGTCCGGCTGTCGGGTGCTCCCCGCAGGGACCTCGCCGTGGGGCGACGACATCCTCGGCGGGCTCATGGACGTGTCGGCGGAAGGCAGTTCGGGGGTGAACGGCTACGACCAGGTCACCGCTCGGTTCCCCACCGGTGCGGAAGCACAGTCGTTGCGCATCACCGCCCGTACGCCGGTGCTCGCGATCCATCGGACGGTCACGGCGGGCGGCGGTCGGACGGTCGCGTGTGTCCACGTCGTCCTGCCCGGCATCTGGGGCGAAGCCGCCTTCTCGGAAGACCCGAGGGGCGTTGCCGCGGCCGACGGAAAAGGGTCGGCGCGGCGATGCGGCGCCTGCCGTGGGGCAGGGCGCCGACGGCAAGCCCTGTTACCTCGACGCGGACGCGAGCGGCTCGTCGTTCCTCTCCCGGCTCGCGGACAACGTGGAGGCCGTGCAACTCGGCCTGGGACGCGACCTGTTGACAAACGTACGGAAGTACACGGCCGAACAGGCCCCGCCCGAGAGTGACTTGCGTGTCATGGTCGCGCACCTCTGCATGGCTCTGGCGGACGCGTTGCGCGTCGCGGAGAGCCGTGGTGGGCGACTCCCGGTGCCTGACGTGAACGAGGACGCGAGCGAGACCGTACGGCTCCGCCAGGTTGTCCAGTCCTTCAACGAGCGCGCGATCGGGCGGTGGGACGCCACCTGATCACCGCCTCACCCGAGCTGCGGTCCCTCCTCGACGCCGCAACGCTCCACCGACGAAACGCTCCGCCTGCCCTCACCGGCCCAACACCCGAGGTCAGCCGCAACGCAGGACGACATCGCCGACTACCAGTTTTGCCGCCCTGATTCATGGCATCCCTCAGGGAAGGGTCTCCGCGTCGACGCGGGAGAAGATGAGGTCGCTCTCGCCTGTGACCGGGCCGCGCCAGCGGATCGGTACGGCGGAGGCGCCGCGCAGCGCTGTCGGGTAGGTGGCGGCGGCGTACTCGTTGGCGAGCCGGTAGACGTGGAAGCCGGCGCCGCGCATCGTATCGAGCAACTCCTCGACCGAGTCGCCGAGTTGCTCCATACGCTCGGGGGTGACCTCGACGGTGACCTCGGCGTCGGGACGTAGGCGTTCGAGCATGGGGGCCATGCCCCGTACGACGCTGCCCTCGGCCCCTTCGACGTCGATCTTGACGACGCGGGCGCGGGTGATCTCGTCGTCGGTGAGGACGTCCGGGAGCGGGTGGGCGTCCATGTCGAAGACGGACTCGGTCGGGCCGTCCCAGGGAACGATGCTGTTGGCGCCCATGTTCGCCGAGCTGGCGAGGATGAACGTGAGCGTCTGGTCCTTGTCGGAGACGGCGGTGTGCACGGCGCGGATGTTCGTGCAGCCGTTGAGGCGCGCGTTCTGCTCGACCCGGTCCAGGAAGGGGCGCGACGCCTCTATGGCGACGACGTGCCCGCTGGGCCCGACGAGTTGCGAGGCGAGCACGCTGAAGTAGCCGATGTTCGCGCCGACGTCGATGTACGTGTCCCCCGGGCCCAGACGGTTACGGAGCCAGTGCGTCATGCGCGGTTCCCACGTGCCGAACAGGTACAGGTAGCGCTGGATCAGGTCCTGGGTGTCGACGGCGAAGCGTGCGCCGCTCTCGGTCTCGGTGACGCGTCGGCGCGGCGTGTCCCGCAGGTGCGGGTTCAGCCAGCGGCCGGCCAGCGGGCCCTTGCCGAGGGTGCCGGGGGCGTTGCGCACGTACCAGCGGCCCAGGGTGACCAGGGCCTCCGTGGTGGGGTTGCTCATCCGTACGCTCCTCCGCGCGCCGCCAGACCACCCACCCTACGGGCGCCCCCGCGCCACCACCCACAGCGTTCGCGGTCCCGATGCCCCGGAACCACCCCCTTGCAGCCGCCCGCCCTCCTAAAATCCTCAAGACGTCTTGATGACTCGGGGACCGGGGGTGGGCTTGAGTACGTCCGAGCAGTTGCTGACCATCGCCGCGGTGCTCTTGGGCGCCCTCACCACGTACGTCACCAACTACTGGACCGAGCGCCAGCGCATCCGCCGCGAGCTGCTCACCCGGTGGGACACGAAGAAACTCGAAGCGTACGAGAACTACGTCGACCGGGTCCGCGCCGCCATCTACCTCGCCGTCGAGCTGTACGAGCACCGCGAGGGCATCCGCCTCAGCGACGACCCGGAGGCGCGCCAACGGGCGGAGTTGTCCGAGGCCACCCACCTCCGCGGCCGTGCCTTCGAGCGCATCATGCTCCTGGCGGGCGACGAGGTCGTGGAAGCCGCCCACGCGCTGAACGCGGCCACCCTGGAAGTCGACTGGCAGGCCACCGGCAAGACCCCGGGCACCCTGGACGACTGGCGCACCCGCAACCGCGCCGTCTTCGCAGCGATCAACGCCTTCCACGAAACGGCCCGCGCCGACCTCGGCGTCAGCGGCTCCGTGACGGGCGAGGCACACCCGAATCGGGATCTGCTGCTGCCCTCATCTCGTGTGGACGGCACCAGATAATCCGGGTTGTAGAGCGTTGCCCGGCACCTAAGGGCGGGAGCGGCTTCAGCCCCGCACGCGCGGGGAGCACGCCATTTTGCACGCGCACCGGTGGTTGCGCCAGGGAACGGCCCCGCACGCGCGGGGAGCACCACACCCCGGACCGCGCCGCGGTCGCGGGGCAGGGAACAGCTCCGCACGCGCGGGGAGCACAGCGCCCGCGTCTCCAGGATCGCGCCCTTGCCGGGAACAGCCCCGCACGCGCGGGGAGCACGAAGGCGATGCCGAAGGTGCCGAAGTCCCCCCGGGAGCAGCCCCGCACGCGCGGGGAGCGCCCGCACCACTCGACCCACCCCACGACCGTCGTGGGAACAGCCCCGCACGCGCGGGGAGCGCCCCGACGGGTCGGCGGCGCCGAAGATCAGCGCGGGAACAGCCCCGCACGCGCGGGGAGCGCTTCCCCACCGCCGAGTGGGGCCGGCCGCAGACGGGAACAGCCCCGCACGCGCGGGGAGCGCGCCGTGATGCTCGGCATCTGTGAGTACAGCC
The DNA here is from genome assembly GCF_057708125.1 of Actinacidiphila sp. bgisy145. Lineage (NCBI taxonomy): Bacteria > Bacillati > Actinomycetota > Actinomycetes > Kitasatosporales > Streptomycetaceae > Actinacidiphila > Actinacidiphila sp. bgisy145. Next base: position 159,386 of record NZ_JBYIRL010000002.1, on the reverse strand, counting down.
AGGGAACAGCCCCGCATGCGCGGGGAGCGCTCTTTGCGACCTGCGGGTTTATGGGGGTGGGTGGCGGATTTTACTTACTTGACGAGATTCCGTCATAACGGGCAATTGCTTCGAAAGAGGGACCGGTGTCGTCCGCGCTACCGGCTGCCGAACTTCCTGCGCTTCGCGGCCTTGCTCCAGCCCGTTGCCGGGGGAGACGTGGAGCGGGAGGGGCCGTCGGAGGGGGCGGGGCGGTGGATGAGGGTGAGGCCGTCGTGGTCGGTCGGGTGCCAGGCGTGGTCGTGGGTGGCGAAGGTGTAGCCCTGTTCGGAGTCGGTCTGGTGGGCGAGGAGGGCACGGCCCTGATGGGCGTAGGCGCGGACCTCGGCCCAGAGGGCCTCGCGGACGCGGGCGGAGGGGTTGCCCAGGAAGACGCCCGGGGAGATCTCCAGGAGCCAGCGGGTGAGGTAACCGCGGAGTCCGGCGGGGCAGTTGGTGAGGACGATGATGGTCATGGCGGTGCCTGCCTCACCAGATGATCTCGTCCGCGTAGTTGCGGCCGGACTCGACCTCGGTCCCGTGGTCCGATTGGAGGGTCACACGGTCTCCGTCCGAGCTTCCAGAAGCGTCCTCCGCGGTCTCGTCGAAGCGCAGCAGGCCCTTGATGTCCCGGACGCAACGGTCGAGCAGACGGGTCTTGTTGATGCGGTCGCGCAGTGCACGGCGGGTGCGGGCGGCGACGTCCTCGGGGCCTTCCACGGCGGCGTCGAAGGCCGCCGGGATCGCCACCTCGGTCTTGTAGAGGTCGGCGATGTCCATCACGAAGGAGCGTTCGTGGCCGGAGTGGACGAAACCGAGGGCGGGCGAGCAGCCGAGGGCTGTGACGACGGCGTGCGCGATACCGTACATGCACTGGGCCGCGGCGGTGATGCCCTGGTTGGGGGCGTCCCCGGCGGCGAAGTCGTCGCGGTTGTACTCGCGGCGGCGCCATGGCACCCCGGTGCGGGCGGACTCGGCGCGGTAGCAGGCTCTGAGGCGGTCGCCTTCCAGGCCGAGGAGTTGCTGACGGGTGCGGCCTGCGGGGTCCTCGTCGGGGAAGCGCAGACGGTACATCGAGCGGGCGACGTCCAGCCGGGTGCGGAGGTTGGCCCACGCGGTGGCTTGGGCCTCGACAAGTGCGGAGGAACGGGTCAGCGCGCGTCCGCCGGCGTAGAAGCGGACGCCGTGCTCGCCGACCCACGCGACGCCGGCGCCGCACTCGCCGAGGACGCTCATCGCCTGGTGGGTGACGCGGGTCCCGGGTCCGAGCAGGAGAGTGCCGATCGTGGCGGACGGGATATGGGTGACGCCCTCCGCGTCGGTGGCGGTGATGGCGTTGTCGGCGCGGTGGACGACGCAGCGTTCGAGGTAGACGAACGACAACCGGTCGCCGACACGGGCGAGTTCACGTGGCGCGGCGGCCCCGCGGCGCGCGACGGTGCTCACGACGGCCTCACCGCACCGGGGCGAGCGTCATGAGCCCGCAGCCGTATGCCTTGGCCTTGCCGAGGCCCTGGACGAGCGTGCGGCGCATGACGGCCGGGTCGGTGACGGTGAGCCGCCCGTCGTAGGTGACCGTGGTGAGAGACACGGTCCTGCGTTCGGCCGCCTTGGCGAAGCGCAGATCCTTCTTATCCCTGACGACGAGCTGGAGTTCGTCTCCGTACTCCAGTACACGTTTGCCGGGTGGCGTCTCGGCGATGGCGAAACCTGCCGAGTCCTGCCGGCTCAGCAGCCAGGCGGCCTGGTGCTTCGGGGTGATGTGCGCGGTGCGCTTGGTGGGTTCGTCGGCGCTCCGGCGGATGCTGTGCACGGGGTTGGCCGTAAGCCGGAAGGACCAGGTACTGCCCTTGGTGAGCCGGTCCAGGAAGCCGCCGTAGTCGTACGTCTGCCATCCGGGCGTGTCCGTGGCGGCGGGCCAACCCGCCTGCTCCACCAGGTGCGTCATGTCCGGGCGGCCGGGGCTGACGACGAACAGTACGACGTCGGACGTGGAGTTGCGGTCGACGCGCCACAGCACGCGGGGGCCGGTGCTGTCGCGTGCGGGCGGTTCGGGGAAGGACATGTTCACCGCCGCGTGCATGCGGTGCGGCGATCCCAGGAGTTCGCGGCCCTCCCGGCGGGCGGTGTTCACGCGGAAGCGGGTCAGGTACATCAGGCGGGCCCCAGGACGGAGGTCGGGTCGTGGTCGAACAGCGGTCGGGTCGGCGCGACTTCCGGCCGGGAGACGGTTGCGGAGGTGACGCCCCGCAGCCCGTAACGGCGGTGGCGCGGGTCGAAGCTGATTGGTGTGTCGCGGAAGGTCTGCTCAGGAGTCTCGCCAGGCAGGGAGTCGAGGAGCACCGTGAGGTCGGCTCTCTCGGGGTGCCGTTCCCGGTACCAGGGGGACGCCTGCCACGGAGCCTGCTCCAGCGCGGTGGCCAGGTCGGCGTCGTCGCGCACACCGAGGTCGACGGGCGCGGCCGGCGGGCAGGAACGGCGGCCCAGGTAGGGCAGGTAGACCGGCTCCCGTACGGCCGCGTACAACCGCCGTACGTCGTCGGGGTCGCCCTCCACCCCGGCGACGAAGACCGCGTCGGCGAGGTAGAAGCGTTCCGACAGCGGCATGGACTTGTCCGTGTCGAAGTGGTGCGCGGTCTGGAAGTCCCTGACTCGCGTGCCCGGTTGGTCGATCCTGACACCGAAGCGCAGCGCGGCCAAGTCGGAGAGGTCGTCCTCGCGGGCCCTCCCCTCGGCGGCGGCGAGCAGGCCCAGCACGCCGCTCTTGGTGGGGGCGTTCTCCGTGGTGCGGCGCACGAAACGGGCAGACGACCCCCACGCCTGGAGCGGGCCGGCCAGCCGCAGCAGGAGCACGCTCACGCTCCGGACCCCACCGGCTCAACGGGGCGATCGGTCGACTGCAACTGCTCCACGACAGCAGCGCCGACCGTCGAGATCAGCTCCTCGATACCGACCTCCTGGCCGAGCCCGGCCAGCGGCTCCGCGTCCTCTCCCACGCGTACCACCCAGGTGCGGTCCGCGTCCGCGACGCCGTACGCCTTCTCCAAGTCGCGGACGTAGCGGGCCAGCCTGGCGCACGCCTCGCGGACGAAGCCGCCCTCTTCGCCCTGCCGGACGGCCCGCTCGAAGGCGGCGACGAAGCTGATCGGACGCTTGCTGCGCAGCTTGACGATGATCGCGGTCGGCAGCGTGTGGTGCCCGAAGGTGTTCACCTTGCCCGTGGGCAGGGAGGTGATGAAGCCTTCGAGGAACGCCTCGACGGCGCGCCGGGTCGGTGCCGTGGCCTGCGGCGAGTCGTCGAGCCCGGCGCCGAGGTTGGCTTGGAGCCGGTTCACGTCGAGCGCCGCGTAGCGGTACAGAGTCGCGGAGTTGAAGTCGACCACGCCGATCATGCCGGCGCCGGTCTCGGCGTCCGTGTTCCGGTCGTCGACGGCGGTGTAGTAGTCCGACTCGTTGTCCACGGCGTGCACGCTGATCGCGTGCGCGACCTGCGTGGCGGCCTCGACGTTGAGATCGGTGGCATCTGCGACCATCCGGCCGAACAGGGCGATGTCCACCGAGTGCCGGGCGTCGACGAGTTGGCGGGCCGCCGCCTTGTTCTCCTTGGTCTTGAAGAACTCCTTGAGCGCCTTGACGTCCCCCTTGCCGCCACTGCCCTTGACCGTCAGGGCCGCGAGGCCGTCGAGTTGGGCGGCGCTGAGGAACATCAGGTACGACGACTCCGGCGCGGGGTCCGGCTCGCCGTCCTTGACCTTGCGCTTGGGCGGTTCGATCTTGGAGCCGGTGGCGGTGCGCAGTGCCTCGGAGGAGAGTTCCAGCGCGGCCGTGCGGTCCAGTGACGGGTCCAGCGCCGCCAGGCGGTCGGCGAGTGCTTCGGCGACCTTCTTCGTCCGGACACCGAGTTCCGACGGGTCGAGAAGTTCGTCGAACTTCTTCCGCGTCGCGCGCTTCCACGCCTGGCTGGAGACGCGGGAGCGGCGTACGCCCCCGTAGACGGCGGTCTTCGGCGAGCCGGTGTCGTCCCGGTTGATATTGCTCGGCGGCACGGTCTGGAGGATGTGGATGTCAACAATGGTGCGGGTCACGGGCGTCCGGTTCCTTCGCGGAGCGTGGGCGGGTAGGTGGTCGGTGTGGTGGACCCGCCGGTCAACTGTCGTCTGCGGCCTTGGCGCGTACGGTGCCCGCCAGGTGGAAGTCCCGACCCCACTCACGGCGGACGCCGGTCTGGGCGGCGGGCAGTTGCCACCAGTAGAGCTGCTCGGCCAGAAGTGCGTAGTCGAGCGGGATGTCGTCCTTGCGGAGCAGGAGCACGATCTCGCGCAGCCGCTGACCGAGGATGTCGAGTGAGGTGGCGGTGCCGATGCGGACGAAGCGCCGACGCACCGGCTCGTCGAGTTCGGGCGCGGCCGTCGCGGCCGCGGTGCCACTGTCCGTCGCCGGCGCGGTCCTGGACATCAGCGCGCGGACCGAGCGCCCCAGGCCGTGGCCGGCGACGTGCGTGTCCATGTCGCGGTGGGACTGTTGGTGCAACGCCCAGAGCGTGACGGCCAGGTGCAGTGCCTCCTCGGCGCGGGCGTGGTCGACCGGGCGTCGGTCGCGGTCGGCGGCGGTACCCGATGCCGGGGTCCGCGTCTCGTCCGCCGCGTCGGCGAGCACCTGCGCGAGGTCTTCGGTCCCGGTCTGACCCCACAGGTCGGGGAGGGAGTTCGCGGGCTGCCCGGCTCCTCGCCGCAGCCGGGCGAGGGTTGACACGGCGGACGGGCGGTCCTCGCGGTAGCCGTGCTGGAGGCGGCGGATGCAGCGGTCGGCACTGGTGCCCACCGGTCCGATCGCGCGGGTCCCCGAGGCGTAGGGGGTGGTGGTCGTCATTCCGGTCACTCCGTCGGTTCCTGGTTCGGGGCCTCGTCAGCCGGGCCTTCCTCGTCCTGCGCTCCGTCGCCGGTGGCGGCCGAGCCGGGCACGAGGGTCAGCACCTTGTTCAGCCGTTTGCGGAACCACAGGTCCGCCTGGGCGTCGTTGACCCAGCGCGTACCGCTGCCGTCGGGCAGCTCCACGAAACGGCCTTCGGATGCCGCCGGGCCGGCGGCATCGAGCAGACCGCGGCCGAGCTCGCGGACGATCCTGGACACGGTGGCCTGCCACTCGCCCCGGTACGCCGCCGGGTCGGAGCGCTCGCCGAGCCCGCGCAGCCACTGGCGGTACGGTCCGTCGAGCGCGGCGAAGCCGAGGTCCCGTGCGGTGTCGGTGGGCGGACCGGGCTCCGCGCCGATCGCGCGGGCGAGGTTGCCCGCCAGGTAGCCGAGCGCGGCAACCGCGTCGTTGGCGTCGGCGACCGCGTCGACGGCCGTCCGACCGTACTCGGGCTGCGCGGTGTGCAGTGCTACGACGGGCAGGACGACCTCGTCGTCCACGATCTCGTCGATCACCGACTGCTGCGTGCCGTACGAGGCGCCGACGATCCGGGTGCGGAGCAGTCCGAGTTTCGGCAGGTAGCCCTCGACGGTGAGCCTGGCGAGCCACTCGACCACGCCGGAGGGCAGGGTGGTGGCGACGCCCTGCCGTTGCTCCGCGCTCTCCCTCGCCTGGCCCTGCGCAGGCAGCAGCGCGGCCAGTCCGCGCCACGCCGCCCGGGCGGGGTCGTGCGTGCGCGGCATGTACGCCTGCGGAACACCCTGCTTCTTCGCCTGCTGCGGGCTGTTGCGCCAGCCGGTCATCGGCTCGCGCAGGTGCTTGTTGAACGGCAGCAGTGTGTCGCCGTACGCCAGGACCACTCCGGTGACAGCGCCGCCGGAGTGGTGGAGGCGGATGCGGCGGCTCTGCCAGGTGTAGAGGTCGCGGGGGCCGGATGGGCGCGGGTCGTCGAGGTCGGGCTCGTACGGTGCCGCACCGACGACCGGGCGCCGCCAGGCGGGCCGGTCGTTCTTCTTGATCTGGAGGAAGTCGTTGTCGGCCGCGATGAGGTTGAGCAGCAGCGTCTCGCGCAGCGTGTTCCCCTCGGCGAAGATCCCCCCGAGGTTGCCGGCCCAGCCGACGCCCTGCGGGTAGCCCTTGCCGCCCTTGACCCTCGGGTCACCGACCGCGCCGGACTTGATGCCGGAGACGTCGAAGGTGTGCGCGTGCACCAGCCAGCGGGCTGCCTCGGCGAACTCCAGCCGTTCCGGACCCGGTTGTCGCATGCTGAAGAACGGGTCGCCGTTCGGGACGTCGGCGACGATCCGGTTCAACGGCCCCACATCGTTCTTCTCCGTATGCAGGTCGGGCACTTGGAGGAAGGGGTGGTGCGGGTGGAGCAGGTCGAAGCGGTCACGGTGGCGTTCGAGATAGTCGGGCACCGCGACGAAGGCTTCGTCGCCCGCATCCCACAACTCGCCCCATTCCTCGATGTCCTCCGGCCCGTCGACCGCGTCGTGCAGGACCGTCACCAGCAGCCGCAGCAGCGCGAACTCCTGCGTGGGGACGTCACCGACCAGGCGGCGAAGCTTGTCCGCGCGGGCGAAGACGTCCCGCAGGGACAACTCGGCCGTCGAGCCGTCGAGGTACTGCACCGGCAGCCAGGGACGGGAGACGAGGTCGAAGTCGGGCACGCGGTCCACCACTCTTGAGTGACGTGCGCCGGCGGGCGTCACGAGGAGCCCGTCGGACGGGCTGTAGGTGAGGTCGTAGCCTGCCAGCCGGGTCTGACATTCCTCGTCGAGGACGAGGAACAACTCCCCTGCCAGCCAGGGGCATTCCTTCGCCTGCCACGCCTCTACCTGGAACTTCTCCAGTTCCGCGATGGTCCGGTCGATCACCCACGGCTTGGAGAAGTGCCAGGGGAGGGTGAGGGCGCTCGCGGCCGCTGCTGCGGCGGCCCGAGGAGGTGGCACTGCGTGCTCGGGCAGGTCCAGGCCGCCGCGGCCCCTGTCCAGCCACGGCACGGTGGCCAGAGTCCCGTCGCTGCGGCGCTGGATCACCAGGACCTCGACGCTTTCCTCGCTGTCCCGTACCTGAGCACGGCCCTGGCGGGTGTCATCTGCGTCCCCCACGCCCGCGTCCACCCAGCCGATCACCGGCCGGCCCGGCTTGCGGACCGGGCCGATCCGGAAGACCTCGGCGCGATCGCGCTTGGTGGCCAGGAGTTCGCGGTACGCGCGGCGGGCCTCATCCATCTTCGGCGCCCAGCCGAGCGGACCGACCGGGGTGTCCGCGTAGACGGTCTGGACCAGTGGGCTGATGTGCTCCGGCAGCTGCAACGGCGCCCCACTCAGGTGGGGTTGAAGGGCAGCCAGCGTGCGGAGCAGCAGATGCTTCCCCTCGTAGACGCCGACCGTCCCCTTCGCCGGACTCGGCGGATCGGCGGTCCAGTCCGTGCCCGTCACCAGGCACCGGGCGGTACGGAGTCGGGACGGCCGCGCGCGTACGTGCCGATGCAAGCGGCCCATGCGCTGCAACATCAGGTCCACCGGGGCGAGATCGGTGACGAGCAGATCGAAGTCGAGGTCGAGCGACTGCTCCACCACCTGGCTCGCCACCACGACGTGCGGGCCGGCCGGACGGTTGCCCTTCGGGCCGAACGCGTCGAGCAGTTCGGCGTCCTTGCGGGACCGGTCGGCGGCGAGATAGCGGGAGTGGGCGACCGTGACACGGTCCTCGCCGAACCGCTCCCTCAGTCGCTCGGCGGCCTCCTGCACCCGGTCGACCGTGTTCCGCACGACCAGGGCGCACCCGCCGCCGGCGAGTTCGGTTGTTAGGCGGTCGGCGAGCACGGCCACGTCGTCTTCCAACGGCTCCAGGTGGACGTGGGTGCCGCGCCCGGACGCTGCGGGCGGTTGCACGATCGTCGTGTTCCCGTCTCGCGACACGGCTGTCAGCAGCGGGTACGCGTTCGGTGCGGCTTCGGCCTGCGACACCTTGCCGTCCGCGTACGCCTCGATGAGCGCGCGGCGCCGGTCGGCCGGCAGCGTCGCCGACAGCAGCACGACCGGGACGCGGTAAGCGGCCAGCCACTCCAGCACCCGTTCCAGGTACGTGCTCATGTAGGCGTCGTAGGCGTGCACTTCGTCGATGACGACGACCTTGCCGGCCAGGGCCAGGTGCCGCAGGGCGAGGTGGCGGCTCTTCAGGCCGGCGAACAGCACCTGGTCGATCGTCCCCACGGTGAACGACGCCAGCAGGCCCTTCTTCCGCCCGCGCAGCCACTGGTGGGCCTGGAGTTCGGACGGACGTTGCCGGGTCTTCGCAGCCGGACGCGACACCTCGTCGGAGCCGTCGAGGTCGACGGCCGCGATCGTACGGCCGCTCCTGCGCGCCAAGCCTGCCCACGTGTCGTTGAGTGCGGCCTTCGCATGGGCGAGGAACACCGAGCGGGGACCCTGTGCCGGGAGGTGGTCCAGCCAGCCGAGCAGGCGGGCGAACATCGCGTCGCCGGTGGCCCTGGTCGGCAGTGCCACCATGCAGCCGCCCGCGCCCGTCCGCGCGGCGAGGATCTCGGCCGCGGCCAGCGCCGCCTCCGTCTTGCCCTCGCCCATCGGCGCCTCGACGATCAGCAGGCCCGCCGGGTCCATCTCGCGGGCGACCCGTACGGCTTCCTCCTGTACGGGGCGGATCGCGGCGCCCTCCGGCAGGTCGAAGCGCCGCGCGAACAACTCCGCGGCCGTGCCCTCGGGTTCGTCCGGCTGCCACGGTGCGGGCAGGTCGAGTCCCTGCCACGCGGATTCCAGCCGGTGCGTGGTGGCGCGTGGGCGTCCGGCGTCATCGACGGTCTGGTACGGGAACAGCTCCGCTGAGCTGGCGATCCAGTCGGCGAGGATCACCAGCGCGGTCAGGGTCACCTGGGCGTACTGGGGGAGCTTGACGGTCTTCCACGCGTCGAGCCGGTCGACCGTTTCGGCTGCTTGCGCGCACGCGTCCAGCAACTCGAACTGGGCCGCCTTCCAGGTGGCCTCGTGCTTCCCTCGCGTCCGCATCAGCTCCGGGTGCAGTGCGAGGTCGTGAATCCTCTGGTGGCCGGGGTGCACTCCGTGGTGGCCCCCGATCACGATCGCGAACTGAGCGCTGATCCGGTCGGTCCAGCCGTGGCGTTCGGCCAGCCACTCCTGGAGCAGCAGTTGCCCGGCGAGGCCGTGCGGGCCCAACTTCCGGTCATCGCCGAACTTTTTCGCGTCCGGCATGGCCAGACCGAAGTCACGCATTGCGTTTGCGAGGGTCTCTACTTGGCAGGCGAACGCGGGCGTCGCCTTCCCGATGTCATGACTGGCGGCCAGCCACACGGCGAGCCGTCGCCCGTCCTCGATACCCCCGGGCAACACCTCGCTGACCAGCACCTTGATGTTCCGCGGCACCCACGCGTCCCACAACCGCCCCGCCACGGCACCGCTGTCGGCCATGTGCCGCCACAACGGCAGCCACCCGTCGGTGGGCCGGTCGTGCTTCCCCCACGCGGCTCGCGCCGCCCCCGAGAGCCCGTCGAACGCTTCATCGAAGCTTGGGCCACTGCTGTTCACGGCAGTAGTGCACAACATGCCGTCGAAGCCATGTGCACTAAGTCGATATTTGCCCGATGCCGATTTCTCTCGACCGTTTATGTGCAGGCGTGAACCTCTTGCGGAGCCGTCAAGCGGCCCGATGGTGACGGCGAAAAGCCCCGCATGTGCGGGGACCGCTCCTTCGTGCACGTCGGGCACCGACAGCCGTAGGGAACAGCCCCGCGTGCGCGGGGACCATGCCGCGCGGCACTTCGGGCAGCGGCAGCCGTGGGGAACAGCCCCGCACGCGCGGGGAGCACGTCCAGGCGTTCCCGGACCAGTTCCCCGGCCTGGGAACAGCCCCGCGTGCGCGGGGAGCACAGCGCGGTCCGGCCGCCGTACGCGCTGGCGATGGGAACAGCCCCGCGTGCGCGGGGAGCACGTACGTCCTCGCCTCGGGGTGGTCGTGCAGCAGGGAACAGCCCCGCGTGCGCGGGGAGCACCCCGACGGCCAGAAAATAGGAGGCGTAGCCGAGGGAACAGCCCCGCGTGCGCGGGGAGCACGTTTGCGGACCATGATCTCGCAGAGGCCGAATGGGAACAGCCCCGCGTGCGCGGGGAGCACCCGCCCGCCGGGTAGCCTGAGCGGTGCCGCTGGGGAACAGCCCCGCGTGCGCGGGGAGCACGTCAGCACCAGCGCGGCGCGGTCGCTGGCCTGGGGAACAGCCCCGCGTGCGCGGGGAGCACTGCACCCTGACTCTCAACAACCGGGATGGCCGGGGAACAGCCCCGCGTGCGCGGGGAGCACCGGCAGACCGGCCTCATCCACCTGCGCGCCCAGGGAACAGCCCCGCGTGCGCGGGGAGCACACTTGCTGACCTGGGTGTTTATCGGGGCCGGGGCGTGTTTTTACTTACTTCTGCAGATTCGGTCATTTCGGGCATCGGTGTGTGAGGTGGTGCCGTCCGTGTGGGGATCGTCGCACTGAGTTAACCACGGCCACGCGGCGGCGGCTGGAGGTTGGCGACTCCGGGGATGTCCGCTATCCGCTATCCGGTCGGGGTGAAACATATGGCTCCGAACCGTAGCTGTGGTCAACCTGTGGCCCGCTGGGGTTTCCTTCCATGGCGGGTGAGCTTCGTTGTGCCGGTCGGCCGCTATGCCGATGGTGCGGAGTGATCGGTCTTGAAAACCGTCGTGGCAGCGATGTCACCGTGGGTTCAAATCCCACAGCCTCCGCAGCGCTAACGCTTCAGCAGGTTCGATGGGGTGCCCCGGATGCCGGGGTGCCCCATCGGGCGTTTGGTGGGGGCGGGTTGGGTGGGGGCTAGAGTATCGATTTTTCTTCGGTGACCATTGCTGTGACCGAGGCCATGTCGATGAACGTGCTCTCGTCCGGGTTCACCAGTTCCTTGTAGTTCGCGGACGCGAAGAATGCGTTGTGGTCGGCCCAGTTGTCGAACCAGATTTCGGTGATGCCGTCGTAGGCGGGGTGCGGGTAGCCTTCGGCGGGTACGGGGTGGGAGACGGTGTACTTCTTGACGTACTGGTGTGCCTCGGGGATCGAGGTGAACAGCGGGGCGTGGCGGTTTCGGTGGTGGTCGACGAATTCCTCGAAGGTCATCCCGTCGATACGGTTGATCATGAAGACGAACTTGATCACGGACTTCTTCTCTTCCTGCTCGGGGAGGCGGGAAACGTGAGGCGGGAGGTCGGCGGCCACATGCCCTGGGGCGGGGCGCCGGCCGGTCATGGGGTTAACCTAGACGCTCACATTGATGTCAAGGGCAAGTCGCTGTGACCCAATGCACACGAGGTGTTGAGATGCGGATCGGTGAACTGTCCGCCCGGACCGGGGCAAGCCGTCGATCGCTGCGCTACTACGAAGAGCAGGGGTTGCTGGTCAGCGCGAGGTCGCCCAGTGGTCAGCGGTACTACGACGACGAACATGTCCAGCGGGTGGCGCTGATTCAGGTGTTCCTGGCCGCAGGAATGTCCAGCAGAACCATCGCCGGGATGGTTCCCTGCATGACGGAGCCCAACGTGAAAAGGGCCAGGAATGCCCTGACCGCGATGAATCAGGAGCGGACTCGCCTTTCCGCCACGATTGACGGCCTCGTCGCCGCCAGGGAAGCGCTTGACCGCCTGATCGACGTCAACCGGGATTATCTGGTGGACGCCGTGGACGCCGTGGACGCCGTGGACGGCCAGGTCCCGGAATAGGCGCGCGGGCCGGGGCGATTCCTTCGGCGCCCCGCGTACGTGCCCGCTCATGCGGATACGCGCCACGCGCGGGACAATGGTGAGGGTGGAACGACGGTACGGGCTCGCTCGGAGCCGGGTCGGGAGGTTTCGCCATGGGATCTGCGGATGCGCACGGGGCTGTGCGGGTCGGAAACGGCGTCGGAAGCGGCGTCGGAAGCGGCGTCGGGGGTCGCGCCGGGGGCCGCGGGGGGTCCGGTGGGGGAAAGCTGAAGTGGCCGGCGGGGTGGGCGGCCACGTGGGCCGTACTCTCGGGGCTGCTCGCGTGGGGCGCCGCCGAGACCGACACGGGTGACACACAGAACGTGATCGCCGTGATGTCGTTCGTCTGCTTCGTCTTCTTCTGCATGGCGCTGGTGCACGTGGTGCGGGCCGTCAGGCGGCGGTGACAGCCGTCAGGCGGCATTGACACCGGGCTGGGGCCGTCCCCATCATTGCCGCGGCATGCCTGCGCGGGCATGTCGCGAAGACCTCCTCAGCGTGCACGTTCGCGCAAGTTCGGCGTGCTCGCCGCCTGGGGCCGACCCCACCGGACCGTCAGGAGAAGAGTTCGTGCCCGACATCGACCGCCGCAGGTTCCTCCAACTCGCCGGCGGTACCGCCGCCGCGTCCGTGCTCACCGGTGGCATCGCGAAGGCCGCCGCGTTACCGGCGGTGGCCGGCAGCGGCACCTTGCAGGACGTCGAGCACGTCGTCGTGCTGATGCAGGAGAACCGTTCGTTCGACCACTACTTCGGCACGTTGCGAGGGGTGCGGGGCTTCGGCGACCCGCGCCCCGCGGTGCTGCCGAGCGGGAAGACGGTCTTCCACCAGGCGGACGGCGCCGGGCGCGAGACGCTGCCGTTCCGGCCCACCGCGGACAACCTGGGCCTGAAGTTCATCCAGGACCTCGACCACAGCTGGTCCGGCACCCACACGGCGTGGAACGGCGGCAACTACGACGCCTGGGTGCCCGCGAAGAGCACCACGACGATGGCGTACCTGACGCGGAACGACATCCCCTTCCACTACGCGCTCGCGGACGCGTTCACCATCTGCGACGCCTACCACTGCTCGATGCTCAGCTCGACCGACCCCAACCGCTACTACATGTACACCGGTTACGCGGGGAACGACGGCAAGGGCGGCGGCCCCGTGCTCGGCAACGAGGAGGCGGGCTACGGCTGGACCACCTTCCCCGAGATCCTGGAGAAGGCCGGCGTCACGTGGAAGGTCTACCAGGACATCGGCACCGGCCTTGACGCGGCGGGCAGTTGGGGCTGGACCAGCGACGCGTTCATCGGCAACTACGGCGACAACTCGCTGCTCTACTTCGACCAGTACCGCTCCGCCCAGCCCGGCGACCCGCTGTACGACAAGGCCCGCACCGGCACCGACGCCGCCCACGGCGACGGCTTCTTCGACCAGCTCAAGTCCGACGTGCTGAACGGGAAGCTGCCGCAGGTCTCCTGGATCGCCTCGCCCGAGGCGTTCTGCGAGCACCCCAACTGGCCCGCGAACTACGGTGCTTGGTACGTCTCCCAGGTGCTGGACGCGCTCACCGCCGACCCGGACGTGTGGAGCCGTACCGCCGTCTTCCTCACCTACGACGAGAACGACGGCTTCTTCGACCACGTGGTGCCGCCGTTCCCGCCCGCCTCCGCCGCGCGCGGGCTGTCCACCGCCGACGTCACGCAGGACCTGTACACCGGCGGTGTCTCCGGATACGCGGCCGGGCCGTACGGGCTCGGCCCCCGGGTGCCGATGATCGTCATCTCACCCTGGAGCACCGGTGGTTGGGTCTGCTCGCAGACCTTCGACCACACCTCGATCGTGCAGTTCGTCGAGAAGCGGTTCGGCGTGCACAACCCGAACGTCTCACCGTGGCGGCGCGCGGTCTGCGGCGACCTCACCGCCGCCTTCGACTTCACCCGCAGCGACGCCTCGGCGCCCACACTGCCGGGCACCGGCGGATACGCCCCGCCGAACCACGACAACCCCGGCGACTACGTGCCGACTCCGCCGTCCGCCGGCGCCCTGCCCCCGCAGGAGTCCGGGCTGCGCAACGCCCGCGCGCTGCCGTACGACCTGGCCGTCGGGACCAGGCCGGTCGACGGGCGGATGCAGTTCACCTTCGCCAACTCCGGTGCCGCGGGCGCCGCCTTCCTCGTCACCTCGGCGGTGCGCTCGGACGGGCCCTGGCCGTACACGGTCGAGGCGGGCAGGACGCTCACCGACACCTGGGCGATGCCCGCCGCCTCCTCGCGGTACGACTTCTCCGTGTACGGGCCGAACGGCTTCCTGCGCCGGATGGCCGGTACGGCGGGCTCGGTCGGGCCCGAGGTGGCCGCGCGCAACGACGCCTCGGCCGGCCAGGTGACCCTGGTGTTCACCAACCCCGGGAGTTCGGCGGTCACCTTCACCGCCACCGACGCGTACGCCCCCGGCGACCACTACACCTACACCGTGGCGGCGGGCGGCTCGCGCACCGTTCCGGGCTGGGGAGTCGCCGCCGCGAACCACTGGTACGACGTCACGGTCACCTCCGACGCCGACCCCGCCTACGTACGCCGCTTCGCCGGACATGTGGAGACCGGCGCCGCAAGCACCAACGACCCGGCTACCCGAACGAGTTGACGTTCTGTCAGGATCGCCCACGGCGGGTCGCCCGGCCACGCACCGCCCGGCCGGTCGGCCCGCCATGGCACACCCGTGTCCTCGCACCCGCGTCCTCGCACCCAGGTACTCACCGGATGAGCTCAGGGCGGGTTGAGTAGGAGGCCCGATGAGGGGTGGCGGGCGTTCGGTGAGGGTGGAGGGGACCGGACAACGCCAGCGGCGGGGAGTGGATGGCAATGAGGAAGCAGGCCGGACGGGCGGCGGCGTACGGGCTGGTGCTCGCGGGCGCGGTGATGGCGACGGCGACGGCGTGCGGGGTGGACCTGCGGGACCACGAGTGCCAGAGCGACGAATACGTGGTCGCCGCGGTGGGGCCGGGCGGCGGGGCGCAGTGCGTCGCGAAGGGGGAGGAGCCGCCGCCGGGGACGGTGCGGTATCCGAAGGGGCAGGAGCCGAAGCGGGTGGGCGACAAGTGGGACGTCTACTGGCAGGACCACGGGCTGGACGCGAACGGCAAGCTGATCAAGTAGGGCATCCGGGGCGGTCGCGCTGTCATAGGCGGGTGCTAGGGATGGGGTATGGACGCGGAGAGGGTATCGGCGGGTGAGCTGGACGCGCTGCGTGCGGCGTTCGGGGTGGACTGCGGGAACGGGAGCGGGAGCGGGGCCGACGGGGACGGGGCCGGCGGGAACGGGGACGCGGGCGGCGGCAGCAGTGCGCTCGGCTGGGCGGGCGTGCGGCGGTTCGAGGCGGAGCACGGGGTGCTGCTGCCGGAGCCGTACCGGACGTTCGTGGCCGAGGTGGCCGACGGCTCGGCGCTGGGGCCGCCGGAGTACGGGCTGGCGCCGCTCGGCGCCGACGCGGGGCAGAACGGCGGGCGGAAGCGGGAGTTGGCGCGGCCGTTCCCGCTGACCGAGGGGTGGGTGTGGGAGGACGACCCGAGACCGGCGGCGCAGATCGAGCCGCTGCTCGACCGGGTCTTCGGCGACGGCTCCGTCGTGCTGGGCACGGACGGCTGCGGCATGTACTGGCACCTGGTGGTGTCGGGGCCGCACCGGGGGCAGGTCTGGCTGATCACGGGCGAGGGCGCGGTGCCGTTCGGCGCGGAGTTCGGGCACACCGGAGGGGCCGCCGGGTTCGCGGGGTGGGTGCGGCACTGGGCGGCGGACCGGCCGTGGTTCGACGAGGACTGATCAGGGCCGGCGGGGGCCGGCGAGATCCGATCGGGCCTGACGAGGACCGGCGAGGGCTGATGAGGGCCGATGAGGGCCCCGGGCGGGCCCTGACCCGGGCCGCGGTCAGAGCCGGGCGCATGCCTCAAGTGCCGTAAAAAAGGGCGGAAGGCGGGTTTATCGACAGATCGTCACGCGTGCGAGGGAAACGGTTCATGGTGGCGCATCGGGGGCGCGCGGGTGGGCACATCTGCTCATGGCGACGCCGAGCAACCCCGGCGGAGCGGTCGGCCGGCCGCTCTTCCGCACCTCAGAAAGTCTGTCCCCCTGGGAGGGAACACCATGGCAAGCATCCGTACCGTCCGTGTCCTGGCCGCTGTTGCGGCACTGCCCCTCGCGGGTGTGCTGTTCGCCGGCGTCGCCGCGGCCGACGACGGTTCCATTGCGGGTGGCCACTCGAACGCGACGGTGGTGAGCAACTCCGGTGGCAACGTGCTCGGGAACCTCGGCAACGTGACCACGACCCAGCAGGCCGCCACCGGGGCCGGTGCGTCGAACCAGAACAACACCGCCAGCGTGGCCGGTTCGGCCTTCACCTCCATCCACCAGAACACGGTGGCCGTCCACTTCTCTCCGCTGTGGTGAGCCGCGGGCCGGACGCCGCGGGCGCGCCGGCCCGCTGAGAAGGGGCCTGGTCACACGGGATGCGCGGCGGTCCGCGAGAGCCGCCGCGCATCCCGGGCTCTGGGGAGGGCCCGGGGAGGGCCCGGGGAGGGAACTGTGCGGAAGGCGGAGCGGCACCGTGCGGGACGGGCGTCGGGCGGTCAGAGGGGGATCGCCCGCTGAACGGCCCGCCGGAGCGCTCCGGGAGTGCCCGGCCCGGCCGAGGAGGGGAGGGCCCGGCACGTGAGGGGGTGGACCGGGAGGAGCCGATCGCGACACCCGGCGGCTTGTCCACAGCCTGTGGACGGATGGCGCGCCGAGGCCGTACGCCCGGTCGCCACCCGCCCCCGGAAGGACCCGGGAAGGACCCGCCGCCACCCCGCGCGAACACCGTACGCGGCTTTCGGCCGTGCACGGCGTGTCTGCGCGGCCCGGCGGCGGGAGCATCGTTGACTCACTGAATGACCGAAACCAGTGGGTTTATCCGTTATTTCCTCGCCGGTGCGCTCGCGCTGACCGGGCTGCTGCTTCCGGCCGTACCCGCGGACGCGGCCTCCCCCGGCCTGGCCCCGTCCCACGCCGGCCGCACCTTCAGCGGGCAGGCGTTCGACACCTGCCAGGCTCCGGACCTGGCCACCATGAACGCGTGGATCGCCCACTCCGACTACCGCGCCGCGGGCATCTACTTCGGCGGCCGGGCACGCGCCTGCACGTCGCAGACGCATCTGACCCCGGACTGGGTGCGGCAGACCACGAAGGCGGGGTGGAGCCTGCTGCCGATCTACGTCGGTTCGCAGAGCCCGTGCGTGGCGGGCTCCAACAAGAACCCCTTCCGGATCGACAGCGCCCAGCCCGCCACCCAGGGCGCGAGCGAGGCCGAGGACGCGGTGCGGCAGGCCGGCGTGTTCGGGCTGGACCCGGGCAGCGCGCTCTACCTCGACATGGAGGCGTACGACATCGGGAACACGTCGTGCGCGGCGGCGACCCTGGCGTACATCCGGGCCTGGGACCGGGGAGTGGCGGCGGCCGGTTACGTCACCGGCTTCTACAGCAGCGCCGACTCGGGCATCACGCACATGGAGAGGTCGCGGCTGGCGGGGGTGGCCGACCTGCCGCAGGTGCTCTGGTACGCCCGCTGGGGCGTGAGTCCGACACTGACCGCCGAGCCGTCGCTCGCGCCGTCCGCCTGGACCCCGCACGCGCGTATCCACCAGTACCACGGCGCCGTCACCGAGTCGCACGGCGGGAAGACGCTCAGCATCGACCGCGACCTGGTGGACGCCCCGGTCGCCGTGGTCGGCTGAGCCCGGACGGGCCGGGAAGAGGGGCCGGTCAGGGTAGGGAAGAGCCCCGGACGATCCGGGAGGACCCGTGGGAAACGGCAGGACACCCGCGCGGAACCCGTCAGGCGACGCTCAGCTCCAGCTCGGGGTCGTCGCGGAGCTTGCCGAGGGCGCGGGAGACCGCGCTCTTCACGGTGCCGACGGACACCCCGAGCGCCTCCGCGGTCTGCACCTCGCTCATGTCCTCGTAGTAGCGCAGCACCACCATCGCGCGCTGCCGCGGCGGGAGCCGGGCTATCGCCCGCAGCAGCGCGTCGCGCTGGACCTGCTGCTCGACGAGGTCGGGCCCGGCGGCGGCCGGCTCCGGCAGCTCGTCGGTGCTGAACTCGTCCACCCGGCGCTTGCGCCACTGCGAGGTGCGGGTGTTGACCAGGGTGCGGCGCACATAGCCGTCGAGCGCGCGGTGGTCGTCGATCCGGTCCCAGGCGAGGTAGGTCTTGGTCAGGGCCGTCTGCAGCAGGTCCTCCGCGTCGGCCGGGTTCGGGGTCAGGGAGCGGGCGGTGCGCAGCAGCGTGGGGCCCTTGCTGCGGACGTAGGCCGTGAACTGCGACGTGCTGGCGCTGGCCGGGCCGGCGCTCGCCGGGCCGGTGCTGGCCGTACTGGCGCCGGCCGGGCGGGCGCTGGTGCAGACTGGCGTGGTCATGGCTCCAAGGTAGGAGCCGCGACCCGGGCGGCGGATCGGCCGGAGGTGCCGACACGGGATCACCCTCAGGTCGTAGGAGGGGGGTTCTCCCCACCCCCCTCGGGTGGAGCCCCGGGCGGCCGTCCCGCAGGGGATCGGCACGGCGGAGTAGGGGGCGCCCGGTCCGGCCGGGGGTAGTGACATACCCCGCGGTATGGAAGCAGAATCGCGGGCAAACCCCTCGGAGCCGCCCGGAGGCCCGCGTGCTGAGCACCATGCAGGACGTTCCGCTGACCGTCACCCGCATCCTCGTGCACGGCACGCGGGTGCACGGCCGGTCCACGATCACCACCTGGACCGGGGCCGAGCCCCGGCGCCGGACCTTCCGGGAGACCGGCACCCGCGCGGTGCAGCTCGCGTGCGCGCTGCGCGACGAGTTCGGTGTGGAGCGCGGTGACCGGGTCGCGACCCTCATGTGGAACAACGGCGAGCACATGGAGGCGTACCTCGCGATCCCCGCGATGGGCGCGGTGCTGCACACCCTCAACCTGCGGCTGCCCGCCGACCAGCTGACCTGGATCGTCAACCACGCCGCCGACCGGGTCGTCCTCGTGGACGGCACCCTGCTGCCGCTGCTCGCCCCGCTGCTGCCGCGGATGGAGTCCGTCGAGCACCTGGTCGTCGTCGGGGACGGTGACCTGTCGCTCCTGGCGGGCGCCCGGCCCGCCGTGCACGCGTACGAGCAGCTGATCACCGACCGCCCGACCGGCTACGACTGGCCGGAGCTGGACGAGCGGGAGGCCGCGGCCATGTGCTACACCTCCGGGACCACCGGCGACCCCAAGGGCGTGGTGTTCTCGCACCGCTCGGTCTACCTGCACTCCCTCCAGGTCGTCTCCGCCGAGTCGATGGGCCTGACCAACCGGGACACGTCACTGCCGGTCGTGCCCATGTTCCACGTGAACGCGTGGGGCGTCCCGCACGCCGCTTTCATGGCCGGGATCAACCTGCTGATGCCGGACCGCTTCCTCCAGCCGGCCCCGCTCGCCGAGATGATCGAGCGCGAGCGGCCCACGCACGCGGCCGCCGTGCCGACGATCTGGCAGGGTCTGCTCGGCGAGCTGACCGAACGGCCCCGCGACGTCAGCTCGCTCAGGCAGGTCACCATCGGCGGCTCGGCCTGCCCGCCGGCGCTGATGAAGGCGTTCGACGAGCAGCTGGGGGTGCGCCTGGTGCACGCGTGGGGCATGACCGAGACCTCCCCGCTCGGGACCATCGCGCACCCGCCGGCCGGTGCGACCGGTGAGGAGAAGTGGGGGTACCGCGTCACGCAGGGCCGCTTCCCCGCCTCCGTCGAGGCCCGGCTGATCGGCCCGGACGGCTCGCAGATGCCCTGGGACGGCCGGTCCGCCGGCGAGCTGGAGGTGCGCGGGCCGTGGATCGCCGCCGCGTACTACGGGGGCGCGGGCGCCGAACCGCTGCGGCCGGAGGACAAGTTCAGCCCGGACGGCTGGCTGCGCACCGGCGACGTCGGGGTGATCTCCGAGGACGGCTACCTCACCCTCACCGACCGCGCGAAGGACGTCATCAAGTCCGGCGGTGAGTGGATCTCCTCGGTCGACCTGGAGAACCACCTCATGGCGCACCCGGACGTCGCCGAGGCGGCCGTGGTCGCGGTACCCGACGAGCGCTGGGGCGAACGCCCGCTCGCCACCGTCGTCCTGCGCGAGGGCGCCACCGCCGGCTACCCCGAGCTGCGCGCCTTCCTCGCCGAACGGGTCGCCCACTGGCAGGTGCCCGAACGGTGGGCGGTCGTGCCGGCGGTGCCGAAGACCAGCGTCGGCAAGTTCGACAAGAAGGTCATCCGCAAGTCCTACGCGGAAGGCGAGCTGGACGTCACCCGCCTCTGACCGGAAGCTTCTGACTGGAAGTTTCTGACCGGAGGCTTCTGACCCGAGCCCCTGGCCCGCGGTTCCGCCGGGGTCGCGGGGCCCGCGGTCAGGTGCCGATCTTGCCGAGCAGGTCCACGATGCGGGACTGGACGTCGGCGCTGGTGGAGCGTTCGGCGAGGAAGAGGACGGTCTCGCCGGAGGCCAGCCGGGGCAGCTCCTCCGGGTCGATGTCCGCGGAGGTGTAGACGACCAGCGGGGTGCTGTCGAGCCGGGCGTGGCCGCGGAGCCAGTCCACGATGCCCTGGCGGCGGCGCCGGATCAGCATCAGGTCCATCACCACCAGGTTGGGGTGGATCTGGGCGGCCTTGGTCATCGCGTCGGCCTCGGAGTCCGCGTGCGTGACCTGCATGCCGCGCCGCTCCAGGGTCGCCGCGAACGCCATCGCGATCGGCTCGTGCCCCTCCACCAGCAGGACCCGCGGCGGGTGCTGCTCGCTGTCGCGCGGCGCGAGCGCCTTCAGCAGCACCGCCGGGTCGGCGCCGTACGCGGCCTCGCGGGTCGCCTGCCCCAGCCCCGCGGTGACCAGGACCGGCACCTCGGCGGCCGCCGCGGCCTGCCGCAGCGCCTGGAGCGCGGTCCGGGTGATCGGCCCGGTCAGGGGGTCCACGAACAGGGCCGCGGGCGGCTCGGCGACCTGCGCGTCCACCTCCTCGCGGGACCGTACGATCACCGGGCGGTAGCCGCGGTCGGTGAGCGCCTGCCGGGTCGAGACGTCGGGCTCGGGCCACACCAGCAGGCGGCGCGGCTCGTCCAGCGGCTCGTCGTGGCGGTCGTCGGCCTCGCCCGCGGCCACGTCGGTGACGTCCACCGCGCCGTTCGGCCCGTCCAGCGGCTCCGGGCCCTCGGCCGCACCCGCCGCGGGCGCCCCGATCGCGTACGACCGGCCCGGCTGCTGCTCCTCCAGCGGCGGTACGGGCCGCAGCAGCGCGGTGTCCCCGCCGGCCAGGCCGCGGCCGCGTGGGTCGCCGGGCCGGCGGACCGGGAGCTGGCCGCTGTCGGGGTCGGCCTGCGGGTGCTGGCGGGCCTGGTGCTCGCCGCCCGGGCCGGACTGCTGCTCCGGGCCGGGCGGCTGCGGCGCCTGCGGGTTCTGCGGGTTGGCGGGCTGCGGCGGGGCGAGCCGGCGGCGGCGCCCGGAGCCGCCCGCGGCGACCTGCGCGGGCAGCCCCTGCGGGTGCTGTGCCTGGACGGCCTGGGTGGGCGTCTGCTCGTTCGGGTCGCCGCCGGTGCCGAAGGGCACGCCCTGGCCGAGGGTGCGGACGCTTATGGCCCGGCCGTGGGTCTGGTGGGACGGGTCCTGCTGTCCTCCGTTGCGGGGGGCGGGCACGTCGTCGTGGGAGCCGCGCGGGTCCTGAAGGGCGCGCGGGGTGCCTTGGCCGCCGGCCTGCGGCCAGGAGGTGGGCGCGGGCGGGTTCGCCGGGCGGGCGGGGTCGGGCCAGGTGCCGGCCGGGGGCTGCTGCGCGGGTCCGCCCGGCTCCGGGGCGGCCGCGGCGCGCGGGTCGGCGCCGGGTGCGCCGGGGGCCGGCTCCGGCCAGCTCTGCGCGGGCGGGTCGGGCTGGTAGGGCATGCCGGGGACGGGGGGCTGCGGGGCGGGCCGCGCGGGCGGCGGCGCCTGCGGGGGCTGGGGCGCCTGGGGTGCCGGCGGCACGGCTTCGAGGGCGCGGCGGCCCCTGCGGCCGGTGCCGGGGGCGGGCTGACCGCCTTGCGGGTGGGGGGAGTTCGCCGGGTCCTGCGGGGCGCCCGAGTGCCGGGCGCCGTCGGTGCCGGTGGCGCCGCTGCTGTCGGTGCCGGCGGCGGGCAGGGCGTTGGGGATGCGCGGGGCCGGGAGGCTGCGCAGCTCGCCGCCGTCGGCCGGGGGCTGCTCCTCCTCCACGGCGGGGCGGCCGCGGCGGGCCCGGCGGCCGGTCGGCCGGGTGCCGTCCTCGGCGGTGCCGTTGCCGGGGGTGCCCGGTCCGCCCGGGCCCTGCGGCTGCGGCTGGGGCTGGGGCTGGGGAGCGTGCGGGACTTGCGGGGCTTGGGGGAGCTGGGGCACCCCGGCCCCCCCCTGCGGGCCGGACTGCGGACCGGACGGGGCCGGCGGCAGCGCGTGCGGCCCGCCCTGCGCCTGCGGGTGCTCCGGGCGGCCGATCGGCCGCCGCAGCGCCCGGCGGCGCCCGGTCGGCGCCTCGACCTGGCCGGACGGCTGCGCCGCGCCCTGCTCCACGCCGTGCTCCACGCCCTGCCCCGCGGCCTGTCCCCGGCCCGCGTCCTGGCTTCCGCCCGGCGGCAGCGCCCACGGCGCCACCACGGTGCCCGTGTCCTCGCCCGGCCGCTGCGGCTCCGCCGCGCCGCCGGGCGCCGCGTGCGAACGGCGCGCGGCGCGCCCGCCGTTGGAGGGACCGGACGGACCGGACGGCGTACCCGGGGCCGTACCGCGCGCAGCGGCTGCCTGCGCGTCGCCGTTCCCGCCGGAGTGCGCACCGGCGCCCTTGCCGCGGCCGGCCGCCGTACCGCCCTTCGTACCGTCGCCGGGCGCCGGGCCGTCCGCGCCCTCGGCCGCCTCCCGTGCCTCCCGGGCGGCCCGCGCCGCCTCCGGGTCGAGCCCGAGCGGCACCTCGAGGACGTACGCGCTGCCCTGGCCGGGCACCTCGTGCGTCTGGAGGACCCCGCCGTGGCGCTCCACGATGCCGCGGGCCAGCGGCAGGTGCACCGGGTCGCCGCCCGCGCTCGGCCCGCGTACGTCGATGCGTACGACGTCGCCGCGCTGCGCGACCGCGACCACGATGGTGGAGTCCCCGGCGTACGCCACGGTGTTGCCCGCGGAGTCCACGCCCGCCACGTCGGCGACGAGGTGGGCCAGCGCCTGGGCCATCCGCGCGGCGTCCACCGACACCTCGATCGGCGCCGCGTGCACCGCGAACTGGGCCCGGCCCGGCCCGATCAGCTCGACCGCGCCGTCGACCGCCGCGGTCACCACCTCGTCCATGCCGACGGCCGCGCGGTGCAGCTTGTCCTCGCCGCGGTCCAGCCGCTGGAAGTCCAGGACGTTGTCGATCAGGGTGGTGATCCGGGCGTAGCCGGCGGAGAGGTGGTGCAGCGTCTGGTTGGCCTCCGGCCACAACTGCCCGGCCGGGTCGGCTGCGAGGCCGGTCAGCTCGGCGCGCAGCTCGGCGAGCGGTGCGCGCAGCGAGGTGTCCAGCAGCGCCCGCAGCTGCCGGGTGCGGGCGGCCAGCGCGTCGTACGGGGTGCGGTCGGTGAACGTCATGACGGCGCCCACGAGTTGGTCGCCGTCGCGGACCGGCGCGGTGGTCAGGTCCACCGGCACCGCGCGGCCGTCCTTGCGCCACAGCACCTGGCCGCGGACCCGGTGCTTGCGGCCGGAGCGAAGGGTGTCGGCGAGCGGGGTCTCCTCGTAGGGCAGCGGCGAGCCGTCGGCGCGGGAGTGGTGCACCAGCGGGTGCAGCTCCTTGCCGCCGAGGTCGGTCGCCCGGTGGCCGAGGATCTGCGCGGCCGACGGGTTGACCAGCACCACCTTGCCCTCGGTGTCCACGCCGACCACGCCCTCGGCCGCGGCTCGCAGGATCATCTCGGTCTGCCGCTGCTGGCGGGCGAGTTCGGCCTCGGTGTCCACGGTGCCGGACAGGTCGCGGACCACCAGCATCAGCAACTCGTCGCCGGTGTAGTGCGGCATGCCGTTGCCGAAGTCGGCGTACGGGGTGCGGCTGTCGTCCAGGTTGGCGCTCGTCACCTGGGCCGGGAACGGGGAGCCGTCGGTGCGGTGCGCCTGCATCCGGGTCGGCTTCGTCCGGGTGTCGTCGGCGGCCGCCTCCTGCGGGCTGCGCATGGACCCGGGGATGCGCTTCGGGTCGAACGACGGGAGCAGGTCCAGCAGTCCGCGGCCGACCAGGGCGGTGCCGGGCGCCTCGAAGGTCTCCAGCGCTATCGCGTTGGCGTTGACCACGGTGCCGTTGGCGTTGACCAGCAGGAGCGCGTCCGGAAGTGCGTCCAGGATCGATGCGAGGCGAGCAGCGCCTCTGGATGGCCTGCTGCTCACGAGACGCGTCCTCCCTGTTACCGCATGTGCTGTTACGCGTGGCGCAGTACCCGGCGTGGCGCGCAGGGTCGGGCGCGGCGCCCGGACGAACTCACCTGAGCCGTACGGGGCCGTCGGCTGACGTCACGGGTGGCCCATCTTGCCGCCGCCCACCGGGCCATGTCACTAGACCGAGTGTACGGGTCGGGGTTGCTCCTGTGGGGTGGGACGGTCATGTGCCGTTACGGGGTGGGGGGTTGGCGGGGGCGCGGTGAAGGTGTGGTGTGCGTCACGAAAACGGGGGTGCCGGGGCGCGGATGGCGCGAGCGGGTCCGGCCCCGCGCCGCTCAGCCGCGTACGGGGGCGGCGCCGTGGCGTGCCGCGTCGGCCACCGGGTTGGGCAGCGCGGGGACCATGCGGTTCCAGCGGCCGACCTCGCAGCCGTTGGTCCTGCGGTAGGCCTCCCGGACCGGGCGGCCCTGCCAGATGCCGGTCACGCGGGCGGTCTGGGGGCCGCCGTAGATCATCGAGCACATCTCGCCGGCGCGGACCGCGGTGACGGGGCCGCCGATGTCGGCGAGGTGGGAGCAGGCGCCGCCGGTTCCGCTGCCGTCGGTGGCCGTGCCGTCGTCGCCGCCGGTTCCGCTGCCGTCGGTGGCCGTGCCGTCGTCGCCGCCGGTTCCGCTGTCCTGGGCGGCGCCCGGCGTCTGCGCGGCCTCGTCGCAGCGCAGCCGGTACGTGCGGCGGTGGCCCGCGCCGTCGTCGTACGCCACGGTCAGCCGGGTCGGCTCCGGGGTGGTGCGGATGACCGGGGACGAGTGGTGCGGGCCGTCCGGCGCGGGCGTTGCCGGGTCGGCGCCGTACGCGGCGCCCGCGAGGACCGTGGCGAGGGCGGCGGTCGCGGTCAGCGCGGTGGCGGCCGAGCGGGCGAGGCGGGTGGCGCGGGCGGCTCGGGTGGGGGTCCGGCGGGTGGTGTGGGCCAGGGGGGCGGGCGGTGAAGAGTGCATGCCCGCGTTCCTACCGCCGGGC
The DNA here is from genome assembly GCF_057708125.1 of Actinacidiphila sp. bgisy145. NCBI lineage: Bacteria > Bacillati > Actinomycetota > Actinomycetes > Kitasatosporales > Streptomycetaceae > Actinacidiphila > Actinacidiphila sp. bgisy145. The sequence goes on along the minus strand of NZ_JBYIRL010000002.1, from coordinate 134,275 downwards.
CGCCCTTCCCCCCGGTCAACCACTCCTTCGTGGGCGCGTCCGGGGCCCGCCGACCCGGCCAACCCCTTTGCCCTGCCCTTCCGCGTCCTTGTACCGTAGTCTCGGATTGGTCGCAGCCCTCCCGGCTGTGCCATCATTTCCCCACGCGCCCGCTCACGCGGGAACGTGATCAGGAGGCGTCGCCTAGTCCGGTCTATGGCGCCGCACTGCTAATGCGGTTTGGGTCTTACCGCCCATCGAGGGTTCAAATCCCTCCGCCTCCGCCACCTCGCAGGAGCCCCGCCGTCCCCACGGCCGGGGCTCCTTCTTTTTCCCCGGGCCCCGGGCCCCCGCTGCCGGCCCCGGCCCCGTTTCCGCAGCTCAGCGACCCTCCCCCTTATCGATTTCACCTCCCGCGCCCCCTCATGTAATGTTGTTCCCGCAACGCCGACCGGCCGCAAAAACCGGGAAGCCCCGCACTCGTAGCTCAACGGATAGAGCATCTGACTACGGATCAGAAGGTTGCAGGTTCGAATCCTGCCGAGTGCACAGCAGGTCGAAGGCCCCGTGGAGAGATCCACGGGGCCTTCGGCGTTGGTGGCGGGCAGCGGGTGGCGGCGCGGGGCAACGCCGCGCGGCCGCAGGGGTGTTCGCCGGGCGCGGGGGGCGCCGGGGGCGGTGGGGCTGCGGCCGCGGGGCGGGCGGGGTCAGTACCAGGCCTTCTTGTCCTTGGGGCGGGGGCGCTCCTTGCCGTCGATGCCGGTGTGGCGGCCCCGGGAGCGGATCTCCACGGTGTTGCTCCGCCTGGGCCCGGACTTCATCGCCACGGCCAGCTTCTTCATGTGGGCGAGCTGCTCCTCCTCGGCCCAGGCGCCGGCCGGTTCGGGGGAGGAGCCGTCCCAGTAGGCGTGCGGGGCCCAGTTGTCGCGCTTGCCCTCGACCTCCTCCACGGCGCCGCCCAGGCCCTGGCGGGTGACCGCGCCGCGGTGGGGCTCGGCCTCGCGGCGGGACTTGTCCTTCAGGGGCGGCGCGGTCCGCATGGTCGCCGTCACCAGCGCCTGGGCGGCGTGCCGCCAGGAGTAGCCCTTGAGCAGCTCGTACAGCTCCTCGGCCTCGGCCCGCGCGCCCGGCAGGTTGCTCCGCAGGCCCTCGATGGCCGCCGCCCACGCCTGCGCCCGCGCGTCGGCGCCGCCCGCGACCTCCTTGCCGCCGGCGGAGTCGACCTCGAAGGGGGCGTCGACCACGCCCGTGAAGGAACCGCTGGTCACCTGCGACAGGAACTGGGCCGCGCCGCTCTCCCCGTTGACCAGGACCGGCAGGGCGCGGCCGGCGCCCTCGGTGGCGACCAGCCCGAAGCCCTCGTGCAGCGACGGCATGATCACCGCGTGGGTGGTCTCCCGGTCGTGCTCCAGGTCCGCCGGGTTCTTGCTGAAGGGGAGCATGGTGACCCCGCCCTCGCCGTGGGCGTCGACGATCGCCTTCCACTTGGCGTACTTCTCCGGGTCCTCGTGCGGGTCCGGAGTGCCGCGGATCGTCATGTGGACGTCGAGCCCGCGGCCGCCCTGGTTCTGCGGGCGGCGCAGGATGCCGATCGCCTGGACGGCCGCCTCGACGCCCTTGATCTCGTCCGAGGCCCGCCCGGGCAGCAGCACCTTGAGGGTCCGCGGCAGGTGCACCTGGCCGTCGGCCTGCTGGGCCACGGGCGAGGCGACCGGCGTGCCGACCTCGGTGCCCGGCACGAAGTCGTGCAGCGCGGGGACCCGCAGCACGCCCTCCGAGAGCCGTTCGGCCTCCTTGGCGAGCAGCGTGCCCACGCCGGCCACGAGGTCGGCCTGCTGCATGGCCTTGCGCTCCTTGATGGCCTTCTCGGCGCCCTTCTTCGGCTCCTTCTTGATCTTGTCCAGCCGTACGGGGCTGGTGTGCAGGAAGTGCACCACGCGTGCGCCCGGGTACCAGGAGTCGCGGATCTTCTGGGCGGCGGGACCGGAGAAGCGGGAGTGGCCGATGACGATGTCGAAGGCCTTCGCGGACGTCGGCAGCCCGTACTGGTCGGGCGAGCCGCCGGCGACCTTGTCGAGGCGGTCGCGGCCCTCCTTCACCCCCGGGACCGAGGCGTTGACGATGCGGACGCCGTCGTGCTGGCTGGTCGCCTTCGCGTGGTCGTAGTCCTCGCGGGCGTTGACGGTGAGCATGGTGACGTCGTTGTCGTGGTGCAGGCCCTTGACCAGCTCCATGTTGAAGACGGGCACGCCGCCGAGGCCGAGCCCGCTCTCGTCGCAGACCACCAGCACCCGGTGGCGCGGCTGCTCCGCGTCCTCCGCCGGGCCCTCGCCCGGCGACGCCACGCGCTGCACGGTGGCCGGCAGCGCCGCGCTGCGCTGCACCGGAGCGCCGTGCGCGTCGCCGTGGGCGTGCGCCTCGCCGGGCCCGTGGTCGTGGCCGTCACCCGCGTGGTGCTGCACGGGGGCCGCGGTGTCGGCCAGCCGCTCGTTGGCGCTCGCCGCCCGCTCGAAGGGGTCGCCGGGGTCCGACACCCGCACGCCGTCGCCGCGGTCGGTGCCCGCGACCGGGCCCCTGCGCTGCTGGGAGACGTGGGTCAGCTCGTGGAACAGGGTGCGGTCGTCGATGCTGCCGGAGCCGGCGACGATGTTGTTGCCCACGGTGTAGGCGTGCGCGCCGACGTTCACCGCGGAGCGCTGCGCCACCGTATCTGTGTGCAGCCGCACGTCGGAGAAGTCCTCCTTGAACACGGACTCGGCCTTCGCGCGCCTGACCGGGTCCAGCGGTGCGCCGCCCCGGGAGGTCACGTCCTTGATCTGCGTGCCGGCGTCCGGCTGCTCGGTCTCCTCCTGGAGGCGGCCGGTGTCCCGCAGCGCCTGCACCACGGCCGCGTTGCCCGCGCTGCGCTGGAGCGCGGCCAGGCCCGGCCGCGGTGCGGAGGCCGACGGCCGGGACGGTGGCGCGGACCTCGCCGCATGGTGTTCGTCCCGGGCCTTGCGCATGGCCATCGCCGTCCTCGGTGTCGGTGGAGCTCTCCACCGACACACGTTAGGTTCGCGCGCGGCTCGCCACCACGGCAAAGAGGGCAGCCTTGGGGGCAGTTGCAGGGGCGACAGGGGCAACGCTCCTCCGCCGAACTGTCGGTGAACTCTGGCCGACGGCAGAGCCGGGGGCACCGCGGCGCCGCCGGACGGAAGGGATCGGCCCCGCCCGTCGTTGGAGACGTGTGCGCGGCGGGAGTTCGCCGGTGCGCACCCGGGCGGAAGGGCGGTCACGTGATGCGGGCAGTGCGGTTCCACGAGTACGGCGGGATCGACGTACTGCGGGTGGAGGAGGTGCCGCGGCCGGAGCCCGGTGCGGCACAACTGCTCGTGGAGGTGCGGGCGGCCGGTATCCAGCCGGGCGAGGCCCATATCAGGCAGGGCGCGCTGCACGACCGGTGGCCGGCGGTGTTCCCGTCGGGGCAGGGCAGCGACCTGGCGGGTGTGGTGGTGGCGGCCGGGTCGAGCGCGCGGGGCTTCCGGGTGGGGGACGCGGTGCTGGGCTTCACCCATCGCCGGGCGAGCCACGCGCAGTTCGTCGTGGTGGACGACGTGAACGTGGTGGCCGTCCCCGACGGGCTGGGCTGGGAGGTGGCCGGGTCGCTGTACGTGGCCGGCACGACCGCGTACGCCACCGTGTTCGCGGTGGACCCCGGACCGGGGGACACCGTGGTGGTGTCCGGCGCGGCCGGCGGCGTCGGGTCGCTGGCCGTCCAGTTGGCGCGGCGGCGCGGAGCCGCGGTGATCGGTCTGGCGAGCGGACGGCACCACGCGTGGCTGCGGGCGCAGGGCGTGGTGCCGGTCCCGTACGGGGACGGGGTGGCCGAGCGGGTGCGGCAGGCCGCCGCCGGCGGCCGGGTCGACGCGTTCATCGACACGTACGGGAACGGATACGTGGCGCTCGCCGTGGAGTTGGGGGTGCGGCCGGAGCGGATCAACACCATCCGGGACTGGCGGGCCGCGACGGAGATCGGTGCGCGGACCTACGGCGAGGGCGCGGCCGCGTCCGCGGTCGTCCTCGGCGAACTCGCCCGGCTCGCCGCCCGCGGGGAACTGGAGGTGCCGATCGCCCGGACCTACCCGCTCGACCAGGTGCGGGAGGCGTTCCGGCAGCTGGAGGAGGGCCACACCCACGGCAAGATCGTCCTGCTTCCCTGAGCCGGATGCCGGATGCCGGATGCCGGGGCGCGGAAGCGCGGGAAGCGCCGGACGCGGGCCGGCGCGGCGGGGGCTACAGGGGCGGGATCTCCTCGTGGCCGGTGGCGAAGGCGGTGACCGAGGTGAGGGCGGCGGCCGGGCCGCCGGCCAGGCGGATGCGCAGCTCGTCGGTGCGGACCGCCGGGAAGGCGTGCACCCGCCGGACACCGACCGTCCGGCCCGAGGCGACGACCCGGTCCGCCGCGAGGATCTCGTGGTGCTCGATGTGCTGCCCGCCGGTCAGCTCCTCCCGCAGTTCGAGGTGGTCGGCGGTGACCGGTGCCGGAAAACGCGCGAGGACGGTGCCATCGGCGCGGGCGGTCAGCTCGGCGGGCAGCGGGGCGGCGAAGCGGCGGGCGAGATCGCCGGTGAACTCCAACAGCCGGGTGCGGTCCGCGTCGTCGAGGAGGCCGCGGCGGTCGGGCGGGACGTTGAGCAGCAGCCCGGCGCCGAGCCCCACGGAGCGGTACCAGATCGCCGCCAGGTGCTCGCGGCTCTTGAGGGTGGCCAGGTCGTCCGGCTGCCAGAACCAGTTGGCGCGCAGCGGAACGTCGCACTCGGGCGGCAGGTAGCGGGCGGCGCCCAGCTCCTCGGCGCGGTCGGCGTAGACGCTGATGCCGGTGCGGTCGGTGACGTAGCGGCAGGGGTCCTGGGCGAGTCCGTCCTCGTTGCCGGCCCAGCGGATGGTGGGGCGGCCCATGTTGAAGACCATGGCGTCCGGTTGGTGGGCGTCGACCACCTCCATCACGGAGTCCCAGTCGTAGGTACGGTGCTCCGACCCGGCGCCGTCGAACCACAACTCGGTCAACGGGCCGTAGCGCGTGCACAGTTCGGTGAGCTGGCGGGCGTAGAAGGCGTCGTAGGCGGCCGGGTCGCCGTAGCAGGGGGCGTTGCGGTCCCAGGGCGACAGGTACAGCCCGAGCCCGATGCCGGCTTCCCGGCACGCCGCGGCCAGTTCGCCGACGACGTCGCCGCGCCCGCCCCGCCAGGGTGAGGAGCGCACCGAGTAGGCGGTGGTGTCCGTCGGCCACAGGCAGAAGCCGTCGTGGTGCTTCGCGGTGAGGACGACGTACCGCGCCCCGGCGGCGACCGCGGTGTCCGCCCACTGCCGCGCGTCGAGCTGGGTGGGGGCGAAGGACCGCGGGTCGAGGGTGCCGTCGCTCCACTCGCAGCCGTTGAAGGTGTTGACGCCGAAGTGCAGAAAGAGGCCGAATCCCATCTGCTGCCAGGCGAGTTGGGCCCGGGTGGGGGTCGCCGTCATCGGGGTGCGCCTTTCAAGTGCGGAGTGCGGAGTGCGGGTGCGGGTGCCGGTACGGGGTGCGGGGTGCGGGGTGCGGGTGCTTGGTGTGCGTACGGGGGCCGGGTGCGCGGGTGCGCGGGGGCGCCCTCACGCGATCCGGTCGAGCCGGTCCGGCCGGACCTCGTGCCGGAAGGGCCGCCCGGCGGCGTACCGGGCCAGCTCGTCCAGCGCCGAGTGCGCCAGCCGGTAGTGCTCGTTGCCCATCGACCCGGCCACGTGCGGGGTGAGCGTCACGTTCGGCAGGTCGTACAGCGGGGAGCCGGCCGGCAGCGGGTCGGGGTCGGTGACGTCGAGGACGGCGTTCAGGCGGCCGAGGGTGACCTCGGGGACGAGGGCCGCGGTGTCGACCAGGGCGCCGCGCGCGGTGTTGACGAGGGTGGCCCCGTCCCGCATCAGGGCGAGCTGCCGGGCACCGATCATGCCCTCGGTGGCGGGCAGTTGGGGGGCGTGCAGGCTCACCACGTCGCTGACCGCGCACAGTTCGTCCAGCGCCGCCGTCCGCACCCCCAACTCCCCTGCCGCCTGCGGGTCGAGGTAGGGGTCGTGGACGACGACGGCGAGGTCGTGCGGCCGCAGCAGCTCGATCACGCGGCGGCCGATGAGCGAGGCGCCCACGATGCCGACGGTCCGGCGGTAGTTGCCGATGTCCGGGTAGCTGTGGCGCCACGCGTGGCGGGTGCCGCGCACCCTGCGGAACTCCTCGCGGATCTGCGGGATCTGCTTGTTGGCGAGGAGGATCGCGGCGACGGTGTACTCCGCGACCGGCAGCGCGTTGGCCCACGCCCCGCTGGAGACGGTCAGGCCCCGGCGCCAGCACGCCTCGGTGACCAGGCCCTTCACCGAACCGGCGGCGTAGACCACCGCCTTGAGCGCGGGGGCGGCGGCCAGCAGCTCCTCGTCCAGCACCGGCGCCCCCCAGCTGGCGAACATCACCTCGGCGTCGCGCAGTTCCGCCGCGGCCCGCCGGTCGTCCAGGTCGTGCACGATCAGCGCTGGGTCCCACACGGCGATCTCGGCGAACCGGGCCCGCGCGCGGTCGTCGAAGAAGCCGTCGGCGAACTGCGGGTCCATCGCCAGTACCACTCGTGGTCGGCCGCTCGCGGCGGGTGTGGACGGCACCCGGGGGACGGGCATACAGGAACTCCTCGGCAGATCGGGGCAGAAGAAGGCGGAAGAAGGAAGGAGAAGCGGAAGAAGCAGAAGAAGGCATGAGGTCGGGGCGCCGCGCGCCAACCGCGCTGCGCCGAGCGCTACTTGACCGCGCCCGCGGTCAGACCGGACCGCCAGTAGCGCTGGAGGCACAGGAAGAGCAGCACCACCGGCACCACGGCGATGACCGCCCCGCAGATCGCCAGCGGCTTCATGTACGGGTCGGTCGCCGCCTGCATCGACCAGATGTAGATGCCGAGCGTGACCGGGTAGAGCTTGAGGTTGGAGAGCATCATCAGGGCGAGGAAGAAGCCGTTCCAGATCGCGGAGAACTGGAAGAGCGTCATCGTGGTGAAGCCCGACCTCAGCATCGGCAGGGCGATGGAGAAGAAGATGCGCAGCTCGCCCGCCCCGTCGATGCGGGCCGCCTCCAGCACCTCGTCCGGCACGTAGCCCGCGCTGAAGACCCGGCCGAGGTAGACCAGGAAGGGGTTGACGACCGAGGGGATCAGCACCGCCCAGACGGTGTTGACCAGGTGGACCTTGGAGGCGAGCAGGTAGAGCGGGATGGCCGTGGCGCTGGTGGGCACCAGGACGCCGACGAGCACCAGGGCGAACAGCTTCTCCTTGCCGCGGAACGCGTACTTGTCGAAGGCATAGCCGGCGGCCACCGAGACCAGTGCGCACAGCACCGCCCCGCCGCCCGCGTACAGCAGGGAGTTCAGGCACCAGCGCAGGTAGATGCCGTGGTCCTGGTGGACCAGCCGGGACAGGTTCCCGCTCAGGTCCAGGTCCTGGAGGCTGAAGACGCCCGCCATCAGCCCGGCGCCGGTCTTGGCCGCGGCCAGCAGCATCCAGGCGGCCGGGAAGAGGGTGTAGGCGGCGGCCAGGACCAGGGCGGTGTTGACCGCGATCTTGGAGGTGCTCCAGGGGCGGCGCCGGCGGGGTGCGGCGGGGCGGTGGCCGGCGGGTCGGGCGCCCGGCTCGGTACGGGGGTCGGCGACGGTGGTCACGCGCGGCTCCACGGGTTCGAGATGCGGGTGACCGCGAAGGACAGCAGGCCGCTGACCAGGGCGATGAGCAGCGAACCGGCCGCGGCCCGGCCGTAGTCGGCGTTCTGGAACGCCTCGGTGTAGGTGTACATGTTCGGCACCCACTTGCTGGTGATGGCCGCGGCGCCGTTCTGGCTCATCATCCAGGGCTCGTTGAAGAGCTGGAGCACCCCGACGCCGGTGAAGAGCCCGACCAGGCCCAGTGAGGTGCGGATCATGGGGAGTTTCACGCTCCAGGCGACCCTGGCCTCGGACGCGCCGTCGACGACGGCGGCTTCCAGGACCTCGCCGGGGATGGCCTGGAGCGCGGCGTAGAAGATGACGACGTTGTAGCCGAGCACCTCCCACAGGCCGATGTTGGCCATGCCGGGCAGGTCGGTGGTGACGCTGCTCAGGTTGAACGGGACGCCCACCGACTGGAGCACCCGCACCACCGGGCTGATGTTGGGCGTGTACAGGTACGCCCAGACCAGGGCGGCGATGACGCCGGGCACCACGTGCGGCAGGAAGAGCGTGAGCTGGAAGAACCGCTTGGCGCGGGCCAGCGCGGAGTCCAGCAGCATCGCGACCGCGAGGGCACTGGCGAGCATCACCGGGACGAACAGCACCGCGTACAGCGCCACATGGACGAAGCCGCTGCGGAAGGCCGGGTCGCCCAGTACGGAGGTGTAGTTGGCCAGGCCGGAGAAGACGGTGCTGGTGCCGCCGAAGCCGAGGCCGGAGCGGTGCGTCCGGAAGAGGCTGAGCCAGATCGCGTAGCCGATCGGGGCGAGCATCGCGGCGGCGAACAGGACGAAGAAGGGGGTGAGCAGCACGGCGGCTGCGGCGCGTTTGCGGTCGCGGGACGTGGGCGCCCGGCGGGCGGGCCACGGTCTGGCGGCCGGTTCGGGGACGGCCATGGTCCGCGGTCCTCAGTTCGCCGAGGAGACGGTCAGGCCGGCGGCCTTCATGTCGGCCGCGGTCTTGCTCTGGGCGGACTTCAGGGCTGCGGCGACGGTGCCGCCGTCGGCGACCTTGTTCAGGCCGTCGGTCAGGTGGCTGGTGGTGCTGACCATGGTCGGCCCCCACACCCAGTCGGTCTTGAGGGAGGCGGCCGCGGCCTTGAACGCCGCGTACAGGTCCTGGTCGCCGTAGTAGGAGCTGTCGAACGCCTGCTGGGCGACGTCGACCAGCTTCGGGACGGCCGGCAGCGCGCTGGAGGCGCCGCCCGCGACGCGGGCCTTGACGGCGGCGGCGTCGGTGGCGATCCAGGTGGCGAACTGAGCTGCCGCGGCGGCGTGCTTGCTGTTCTTGCTGACCGCGGAGGTGGACCCGCCCAGCGCGCCGGTGGCGGCGTTGCCGTCCCAGGTCGGCAGCGGGGCGACGGCCCAGCCCCCGGACTGCTTGGGCAGCGTGGAGGGGTTGTAGGCGGCCTGGTAGGGCGGGTCGATCAGCGCGACCTGCACGCCGCCGGCCTGGTTCGCCTGGACCGTCGGGCTGACCGACGGCAGCGCGCTGACCAGGTGGTCGTCGATGAGGCCCTGCCAGTACGCGGCGACCTTCCGGGTGCCCGCGTCGTCGAAGTCGACCTTCCAGGTGTCGCCGGAGGTGCCGAACCAGCGGGCGCCGGCCTGTGCGGCCAGGGCGGCCACGGTGGGGTCGTCGGTGTTGAAGTTCGTCAGCACCGCCTTGGGGTCGGCCTTCTTCAGGGCCTGCGCGGTGGACCGGAACTGCGCCCAGGTGGTGGGGACGGTCAGGTGGTACTTGGCGAAGAGGTCCTTGCGGTAGTAGAGCATCTCGGGCTCGATGTCGATCGGCACCGCCCAGTTCTTCCCGCCGAGCTTCGTCAGGCTGACCGCGCCGGGCGTGAACTGCGAGGTGACGCTGCTGCCGACGTAGGAGCTGATGTCCTGGACGTAGCCCTGGCTGACGAACTGCGGCAGCTCGCTGTACTCGACGTTGAAGACGTCCGGGCCGTTGCCCGCCTTGACCGCGGCCATCACCTTCGCGTAGCCGGGGGCGCCGCCGGCCTCCAGCACGTACTTGACGTGGACGTCCTGGTGCGTCTTGTTGAACGCGTCGACGACCTGCTGCGCGTTCTTCGTCCAGGTCCAGTAGGTGAGCTGCACCGGCTTGCCGGCGGAGGCGCTGTCCGACGTGCCCGAGGAGCCGCCGCAGGCGGTGGCGCACAGGGCGAGGGAGGCGACCGCCGCCGCGAGTGCGACAGCGGTCTTACGAGTAGGTGCCGTCATGGCGCTGCTCCTTCGAAGCTGAGGCGAAGCACAATGACGGCCATCATTCGGTTACGTTCGATCGTTGTCAATGGGTATCGACAGAAAACGCAACTCAAGCGAAGCTAAACGCTGCTCGACTCCCGGATGTGCAGCTCCGGCAGGATGAACATCCGGCGCCGCGGGCGGTGCGGGCTGCGCACCCGCAGCACGAGCAACTCCACGGCGGTGACGCCGACTTCGTGCTTGGAGGGGGCGACCGCGGTCAGCGGGACGTCGGCGAGGGCGGCGACCTCGTCGTCGTAGGAGACCACGGCGATGTCCCGCGGCACCGCCAGGCCGCGGCCGCGCAGCCGCTGGAGCAGCGCCAGCGCGTCGTTCTCCGGGTGCACGATGACCGCGTCGATCCGCCCGGCCGCCGCCGCGTCCAGGAACGTGGTCATCGGCTGGTCGTAGCTGACCGCCTCGTATCCCTCGCCGCCCAGGTCGATGAAACCGCCGTCCTCCGGCGCCGCCAGGCCCGCGGCGCGCAGGCCCGCGCGGTACCCCTCCTCGATCCACGGCGCCGTCGGGGTGTTGCCCCGCATGAGCAGCGCGATCCGCTGCCGGCCGATGTCCACCAGGTGCCGGACCGCCAGCCGCGCCCCGTAGACGTGGTCGGTGACGACGTGCTCCACGGCCGGCGCGTTCTCGTCGGGGCGGCGCTCCAGCAGGATCGTCGGCACCGGCAGCTCCTCGTGCCAGTGCGGCGCCCCGGGCCGGCCCACCTCGCCGGAGGGCGCGATCAGCAGCCCGTCGATGCCGCCGTCGATCATCTGCCGGGCCTGCGCGTGCTCCTCGCCGGGGTCGTAGTCGGAGACTCGCAGCACCAGGCGGGCGCCCTGCGCGGCTGCCGCCTCGCGCGCCCCCTTGATCACGTCCGGGTAGTAGTAGCTGGCGGACGGCACGATCATGCCCAGCACCAGGGGCAGCCCGGGCGCGGGGGAGGGCGCCGCGGTGTCCGGGGCGGTCTCCGCCACGGTCTCGGGGAGCATCGCGCCGCCGTGCACCCGGGCCAGCAGGCCCCGTTCCGCCAGCACCTCCACGTCCTTGCGGATGGTGACGGGCGACACCCCGAGATCGCCGGCCACGTCCGTGACCCGCATCGAGCCGTGCTCGCGCACCCGGCGCAGGATCGCCTGGTGTCGTTCCTCGGCGTGCATCTGGCAGCTCCCTCCGACGGCGGTTTCGCCTGGCGTAGCGGCAGTCTAGTGGCACCAAGCTCGCATCGGCACGATTTCTTTCGTTTGCTTGTGAACGATTGAATCCGAGCGCAAAGCATTGTCGGGCGCTGCGGTCCGGTGCTACAACCGGTCGCATTCCCGCGCTCCCGGAGGTGGCCCATGGCTTCCCGTCCCCCGTACGGCACCGTCTCCCGCCGAGGCCTGCTGCTGACAGCAGGCGCGTCGGCGTTCGGCCTCGCGCTCGCCGGCACCGGCGCCGCCGGCACCCCGGCGTACGCCGGCACGGCGGCGGACGCGGACCCGTACGCCACGGTGCGCGCCCAGTGGGCCGCGCTCGTCAGCGGCGGCGCGATCGACCCGTCCGACGCCGTGTACACCGCGGCGCTGGCCGCGCTCGACTCCCAGGCGGCGACCGTCGCGGCCGCGCTGGACACCACCGCCGCCAGGACACGGCTCTTCACCGACCTGCCGCTGGGCGCCGACTCCGCGAACGTGACGGCGAGCCTGACCCGGCTCCAGACGCTCGCCCTCGCGTACGCCACCCCGGGCACCGCCCGCTCCGGCGACGCCACACTCCGCCAACAGGTCCTGGACGGCATGGACTTCGTCGTCGCCCGGGCGTACACCACCGACCTGCCGCGGTACGGCTACGGCAACTGGTGGGACTGGCAGATCGGCGCGCCCCAGGCGCTCCAGGACACCGCCAACCTCCTGTACCCCGCCCTGGGCGACGCCCGGATCGCCGCCTACTGCGCGGCGATCGACCACTTCGTGCCCGACCCGACGGTGATCGTGCAGGCCAGTGGCACGTCGGTGTCCACCGGCGCGAACCGGCTCGACCTGTGCCGGGTGCTGATCATCCGCGGGGCGCTCGGCGCGGACGCGTCGAAGATCACCACCGGGGTCGCCGCCATCTCGCCCACCCTTCCCTTCGTCACCACCGGCGACGGCCTCTACGCGGACGGGTCGTTCCTCCAGCACACCTACATCGCCTACACCGGCACCTACGGCGCCATCTGGCTCGGCGACGTGGCCAAGCTGATGAGCGCGCTCGCCGGCACCTCCTGGCAGATCAGCGACCCGCAGGTGGACAACGTCTTCTTCGCCGCCACCGACGCCTTCGCCCCGGTCGTTTACAACGGCCTGATGCTGGACGCGGTGCGCGGCCGGGCGGTCTCGCGGGCCACGGAGTCCGGCGCCGCCGACGGCCTGTCCCTCGCGCGCACCCTTGCCACGCTCGCCCCCGCCGCCGACCCGCAGCTGCGGGCCCGGCTCAACAGCACGGTCAAGGGCTGGCTGCAGCGCACCCCGACCCCGCTGACCTCCGGCTCGGTCGCCTCCATCGCGCTGCTGGACGGCATCCTCGGCGACTCCTCGGTGCCCGCCGCCGCCGAGCCGGTGGGCCACCGCCTCTTCCCCGCCATGGACCGGGCCGTGCACCGGCGCAAGGGCTGGGCCGCCTCGATCAGCATGGCCTCGGACCGCATCGGCCACTACGAGACCGGCGGCAACGAGAACCTGCGCGGCTGGCACACCGGCTCCGGCATGACCCAGCTCCACCTGGACAGCGACAACACCCAGTACGACGACGGATTCTGGCCCACCGTCGACCCCTACCGGCTGCCCGGCACCACCGCCTCGCTGCTGCCGCTGGCCGACGGCCAGGGCGGCGCGTACGCCGAGCCCCGCCCCACCACCGCCTGGGTCGGCGGCGCCACCGACGGCGAGTACGCCGCCATCGGCCAGGACCTCCAGGGCCCGTTCTCCACCCTCACCGGGAAGAAGTCCTGGTTCTGCCTGGACGACGCGGTCGTCTGCCTCGACGCGGGCATCACCTGCGCTGACGGCACCGAGGTCGACACCGTCGTGGACAACCGCAACCTGCACGCCGGCGGCACCAACGCGCTGACCGTCGACGGGGCCCACCAGCCGGGCACCCAGGGCACGCGTACGTACACCGGCGCGCGCTGGGCCGCCGTGGAGGGCGTCGCCGGATACGTCTTCCCCGAGCGCGCCACCCTCACCGCCGTACGCGAGCCGCGCACCGGCTCCTGGCACGACATCAACACCGGCCAGTCCGCGACGCCGCTGACCCGCGACTACCTGACCCTGTACGTCGACCACGGCGTGGACCCGGTGGACGCCCACTGCTCCTACGTGGTCCTGCCCGGGGCGCGCGCCGCGCAGACCGCCGCGCGGGCCGCCGACCGCGACCGGCAGCAGATCCTCGCCAACTGCCGCGACCAGCAGGGCATCCATGTGCCCTCCCTCGGCCTGACCGCCGTCAACTTCTTCGCCGCGGGGACGGTCGGCCCGATCACCGCGAGCGCCCCGGCGTGCGTGCTGATCCGCGAGCACCGGGACGGCACCGCGACCGTCTGCGTCGCCGACCCCGCGCGCCAGGCCACGGGCCTGACCGTCACCTGGCACCGCCCGGTCCGCCGCGTCACCGCCCGCCCGGACGCCCTGACCGCCGCGACCACCGGCCGCACGCTGCGCCTGGTCTTCGGCGACCTCACCGGCCTGGTGGGCGCCACCCAGCAGACCACCGTCCGGCTCGGCTGACGGCGCCGCCCGTCCCGCCGGCCACGGCACCGCCCCCGGCCGCCCGCCAATTCGGCACCGGCGGCCGGGTCCCCGGCACCACCACGCCACGACGAGAGGACCAGGCCCATGCGCCCCCCCGCGTACACCGCCCCCACCCGGGCGCTCCGCACCCTGCTGACCGGCGCGCTCGTACTCACCGCCGCCCTCGGCGCCACCCTGCTGCCCGGCACCGCCGCCCCCGCGCACGCCGCGGAATTCACCGTCTACACCAACGAACGCGCGGTGGGCCAGCCGGACCTGGCGCAGTACGGCGCGGTCCGCGCGACCGTCGCCTACGACGCCTTCCACTTCACCTGCGACGCCGAGGGCTGCTACGCCAATGGCGGCGCGCTGCCCGACCAGGCCACGTTCGAGAACGACATCAGGACGTACGTCGGCGAGTTCGGCGGAGACTCCACCGCCCCGATCGTGCTGGACTACGAGAACATCGTGGTCACCGCGCTGTCCGGCCAGGCCGCCACCAACGCCTTCGACCTGTGGAAGAACGAGCTGATCCCCTGGACGCACGACGCCGAACCCGGCGCCCCGGTGGGCATGTACGGCTACGACTGGCAGACCGCCAACAACACGCTCACCCAGCAGCTGCACCAGGACGGCCTGTTCGACTTCTTCGCGCCCCGCGCCTACACCGGCAGCACCCAGACCGCCGCGAACTGGACCAGTACGCTGAAGAGTTCGGTCGCCAACGACCAGGCCCTCGCGCCCGGCCAGCCCGTCTACCCCTACCTCAGCCCCCAGTTCACCGACACCGGCGCCTCCATGAGCGGCACCCTGCTGGCCAGTCAGATCAGCCAGGTCCAGGCGCTGACCACGGGCGCCGTCATGTGGGAGCCCAGTGCCGCGGCGGCCGCGGACTGCCCCTGGATCGAGCAGTTCGCCTACACCATGGGCCAGTTGACCGGCACCGGCAGTAGCGGCCCGCTGTCCGTGACCGCGACCGTCCCGAACACCTGCGTCGTCACCCGCGGCGGCACCACGAGCGTCCCGGTCACCGTCACGAACAACGGGACCGCCACCAGCGCCGCCACGGTGATGCGGCCCGTCGCCGGACCGCAGGGCATCACCGAGTCCTACACCTACTACGACGTGCCCGCCCTGGCGCCCGGCGGCACCTGGACCACCACCTTGTCGATCACCGTGCCCGCCGCGCAGACCGACGGCAGCGCCCTGCTGGAGATCGACTACGGCACCGGCTTCCAGCGCCTGACCGTGATCGCCGCCTAGCGGGGGCGACCCGGCCGCGCCGCCGGCTCAGTGCGGGATGGCCTCGATGACGGCGCGGGCACCCCCGGCGAGCAGGTCGGCGGCCACGCGGGCGCCGAGAGCGGCCGGGGTGTCGCCCGCCGCCGCGGTGCGGCGCGCGTCGACGACGGTGCCGCCGTCGGCGGAGAACACCATGCCGCGCAGGGTGAGCCGGCCGTCGGCGGTGGTGGTGCAGTGCCCGGCGATGGGGCTGTTGCAGTGGCCGCGTAGGGCGTGCAGCATCGCGCGCTCGGCGCCGACCTCGGCCGTGGTCCGCGCGTGGTCGAGGCGGGCGAGCAGCCCGGCGGTGGCGGTGTCGTCGGCGCGGCACTCCAGGCCGAGCGCGCCGGAGCCGACGGCCGGCAGGATCTCGTCGACGGTGAAGACCTGCCGGCCGCGGTCGGTCAACTCCAGCCGGGCCAGGCCCGACGCGGCCAGCACCATGGCGTCCGGCGGCGCGGTGTCGACCGGCGTGCGGCCGTCCAGCTTGTCGATCCGGGTGCCGACGGCGCCGCGCACCCGGACGATCTCCAGATCCGGGCGCAGCCGCCTCAGCTGCGCCGCGCGGCGTACCGCCGAGGTCGCCACGACGGCGCCGTGCGGCAGGTCGCCGAGGGCCGCGCGCGGCGACCCGGCGGGGAAGAGCAGGACGTCGCGGACGTCGTCGCGCGGGAGGTGGGCGGCGATGGCCAGGCCGTCGGGCAGCGGGGTGTCGCCGGGCATGTCCTTGACGCAGTGCACGGCCAGGTCGACGTCGCCGCGCTGGAGCATGACGTCGATCTGCTTGACGAACAGGCCCTTCCCGCCGAGCTTCGACAGGTCGCCGTGCCAGCGGTCCGCCTCGGTGGTGACGGGCACCAACTCGACTGTCAGGTCCGGCTGCTGCTTGCGCAGCAGGTCCGCCACCAGGTGGGCCTGCGCGAGCGCCATCGGCGAGCTGCGGGTGCCGAGCCGTACGGTCGGGGCGTTCATGGGGCAGCGGTCCTCTCGTTGCGCCGTCGTCCTTCCACGGTAGCTGCCGGCGGGCGGGCTACGGTCCGGCGGGCCGGCCGCGCTGGGGCGGCACCCCCGGGTTACCCGGGTCGCCGCCACCGCTGCCACCGCCGTCGCCCGCGTCGGCCCCCGCAGTTGCGACGGGCCCTGCGACGGGCCCCGCCGCCGCGCCGGGCAGGGCGGTCGCGCCGGCCGCGGCGCCCACCGCCGCGGCCACTCCCGCCACTCCCCCCGCGGGCGCCGTACCGGCCGTACCCGTACTGGCCACGCCCGTACCGGCCGCCTGCGGGGCCACGACCGGCCCGAGCACTTCGGGCGGCTCCGGCAGCGCCGCCGGCCCGCGCCGCAGGAACGACCGGCGCAGCGCGCCCGGCAGCATCGCCGCCACCAGCCCGGACGTCGCCATCCCGAGCAGCCCGGCCACCACGCCGATCTTCGTCCACAGCGACACCTGCGGCAGCACGAACACCGCGATGTCCAGGCCGAACGAGGCCGCGCTGACCACGGTGAGCGCGGCGGCGACCCGGTTGAGCCGGGTGTCCAGGGCCTCGGCCCGCTCCGAGGCGGCGGCCAGCAGCGAACTGCTCACGTAGCCCAGGAGTTTGTCCGCGCGCTCCTGCGTGTCGTCCAGGCCCATCGTCAGGCGCGCGGCCAGGTAGCTCGCGCGGTGCGCCTGGGAGGACTCCACGCGGTAGCTGTCCAGGTGGTGGAAGTCGGCCCACAGCCCGTCGAGGAAGCGGCGGAAGGCGTGCACGTCGGTGCTGGCGGGGTGCGCGTGCGCGAGGTCGCCGAGCACCCAGCGCCCGGCGATGAGCGCCCCGGCGAGCAGGGACTGCTGGGCGACCGCGATGTCGGTCGGCTCGGTCATCGTCAGCAGCTCGGCGAGCGGCGCGGCCGGGTCGTGGTCCCAGGCGTAGGTGTATGGCAGCAGGATGCGGCAGTCCGGGCCCGCGCTGACCTCGGGCACCCGCGGGTCCCGCCGCCACGGCGGGTCCTGGCAGACGTAGTGCGCGTTGTAGCGGGCCGAGCGGCGGTCGATCGGCGAGCGCGCGCCGCCCACCGCCAGGTCGGGGCGCAGCGCGATGCTGCGCACCAGGCCGCTGTTGACCGCGGCGGTCAGCACCGCGCTGAGGATCGGGCCGTCGGTCTCGCGCAGGATGCGGTTGACGCGGGCGTCCAGGGCGTCGAGGTCGAGCAGCTCCAGCTGCCGCAGGTCCTGCTCGTGGCGCAGAGCGTAGACCACCAGTACGGTGCCGGCGGTCAGGATGCGGGCGCGGCAGGCGACGACCTCCACGCCGGGCAGCGAGACGGCCGGGCGGATCAGGCCGGTGAGGTCCAGCTCGACGGTGGTGTCCGGGTTGTAGGCGAGGGAGTCCAGGCTGCCGAGCACCGGTTGCAGCTCGCCGTGGCCGGGCACGGCGAACAGGTCGAGGGCGGTGGCCGGGGTGCGGTGGTGCAACGGGTAGGCGCGGCACTGGAGGTGGAGCACCCCGGCGGTCACGGGCAGCCGTCCGCACCGTGCTCCCGGTGCGGGCCGCCGGCGCCCGCGGTGTGCCACGACACGGCGACGTACTCCGGGATGAGGGCGGCCTCGGGCACCACCACCCGCTGAAGGTAGCGGCGTTGCAGGTCCTCCGGGCCCTGGTCGTCCAGCGGCGCGCCCAGCAGCGCGGCCAGCTCGGCGTGCGTGTGGTGGCTGGCCTCCTCCGGGACGGACCTGCGGCGGAACCACGCGCGCTGGTCGGCCAGCACCACGCTGCCCGCCGCGGCCGCGGGCCAGTAGCTCACCGCGGTCACCGCGGTCGTACCGAACCGGGCACCGAGCGTGACGACTTCGCGGGCGTCCTGCGGCGACAGGTAGAAGACGACGCCCTCGACGACGTAGGCGACCGGCCGCCCGGCCGCGACCGCCCGCACCTGCCCGACCACCGCGGCGCGGTCCGCCGCCACCGCCAGGTCCGCGCCGATGTGCCGTACGTCACGCGCCGGTACGGTCCCGTCGGCGGTCAGCTCCGCCGCGCGCAGCCGCTTCGCCTCCGCCATGTGCGGCAGGTCCACCTCGATCGCCACCGGGAAGCCCAGCAGCCAGGGGTAGGAGGAGAAGCCCGCGCCGCACACCACCAGCACGGTGTCCGGGTCGGCGCGCAGCGCCTCGGCGAGGGTGTCGGCGATGAAGCGGCCGCGCAGCGCGACCACCAGGTCGTCGTGCGGGTAGACGGCGTCGGAGAACTCCTGCCACAGCGCCTTGACGTCCGGGCGCTGCGCCTCGGGAATCCAGGCGGCCGCCAGGCCGTCCTCGGCGAGGTCGGGCCGCCGGGCCCGCGACTCGTTGACGAGATACGCCGTCAGTCCGACTCCACCCTGCATGGTGCGACCTGCCCCCGATCGTGACGTGGCGTCAGCGTGCTTGTGCGGCAGCCGACTTCGCTCCTTCGTACCATCGCCGGGTGGGGCGGACGCAAGGGTGCGGGTGGCGCGGACGCCAGGGGGCGGGCCGGGCGGACGCCAGGGGGTGGGGGCGGCTGGCCCCGGCTCCCGCCTTGATCCAGGCTTCATGTTGCGGGCCCGATTCTCAGAATTTTCACAGAAACGGATTAAGGCTGCTCTCATAGCCCGTGCACAGGGTGTCCGTATGCCTTCCACTTCTTCGGCGGCCACCCGCTCCACCCAGGCCGCCGCCTCCGCGACCCATACCGCCCACACCACGCCCGGCGCAGCCGCCGCCGGCGACCTCGCCCGCCCCGACGGCTCCCCGGTCCGGGTCCTCGTCGTCGACGACGAGGCGCCCCTGGCCGACCTGCTCTCCATGGCCCTGCGCTACGAGGGCTGGCAGGTGCGTACCGAGGGCGACGGCGCGAGCGCGCTGCGTTCGGCCCGCGAGAACCGCCCCGACGCGGTGGTGCTCGACGTGATGCTTCCCGACATGGACGGGCTGGAGGTGCTGGCCCGGCTGCGCCGCCAGACCCCGGACGTGCCCGTGCTGTTCCTGACCGCGAAGGACGCGGTCGAGGACCGGATCGCCGGCCTCACCGCGGGCGGCGACGACTACGTGACCAAGCCGTTCAGCCTGGAGGAGGTCGTCGCCCGCCTGCGCGGGCTGCTGCGCCGCTCGGGCGCCGCCGCCGTACGCAACGAGTCCGTGCTCGCCGTCGGCGACCTCGTCCTGAACGAGGACAGCCACGAGGTCAGCCGCGGCGGCGACAACATCCACCTCACCGCGACCGAGTTCGAGCTGCTGCGCTACCTCATGCGCAACCCGCGCCGGGTGCTGAGCAAGGCCCAGATCCTGGACCGGGTCTGGTCCTACGACTTCGGCGGCCAGGCCAACGTGGTCGAGCTGTACATCTCCTACCTGCGCCGCAAGATCGACGCCGGCCGCGCCCCGATGATCCACACCCGGCGCGGCGCCGGCTACCTGATCAAGCCAGGCGAGCCGGTGTGACCCGGCCCGCCCCGACCACGGCGCACCCCCACGGCCCGGCCGCGCCGGCCGGACCGGGCCCCGGCGCGGCCGGCGCGGACCCCCGCACCGGACCCGGCCCCGGCCACCGCCGTGCCCCGGGCGGTGCCACACCCGCGCCCCCGCTCCCCCGCACCCCGCCGCGCGCCAGGCGCTGGGCGCCGCGCCGCTGGTCCCTGCGCCGCCGGCTGGTCGCCTCCTGCGTGGCCCTGGTCGCCGTCGTCTGCGCGGTGATCGGCGCGGTCACGATATTCGCGCTGCACGACTTCCTGTACGGCCAGCTCGACGCGAAGGTGCACGACACGGCGGCGCGCGCCGACGGCCCGCGCCCGGACCAGTCCGGGCCCGGCCAGAACGTCCCCGGCAGCCAGAGCACGCTGGGCCCGACCGGCACCGGCGCCGCCGACCTGCCCCGCAGCATCTCCTTCGTCTTCCTCGCCGGCGGCGGCCAGCCCGGCGAGACGGTCGCCGCGACCGTCAGCTCCACCGGCGCGGTCACCGAGGCCGCCGTCAGCGCCACCAGCCCCTCCACCGGCCAGCTCGTCGCCGACGACCTCACCGCCAAACAGGCCGCGGCCTTCGCCGACGTGCCGCGCGACGGCAAGCCGCACAGCATCACCGTCCCGGGCCTGGGCCAGTACCGCGTCGAGTCGGCCGCCGCCGCCTCCGACGGCAGCACCATCCTGGTCGGCCTGAGCACCGCGGGCACCGAGGACACCCTGTCCACCCTGCTGTGGGTGGAGGTCTCGGTCACCGCCGCCGGGCTCGTCGCCGCCGGCCTCGCGGGCGCCGCCCTGATGCGGATCGCCCTGCAACCGCTGCGCCGGGTCGCTGCCACGGCCACCCGCGTCGCCGAACTGCCGCTGCACCGCGGCGAGGTGGCCCCGCTGAGCCGGGTGCCGGACTCCGACACCGACCCGCGCACCGAGTTCGGGCAGGTCGGCGCCGCCCTCAACCGGATGCTCGGGCATGTCGGCTCCGCGCTGCACGCCCGGCAGGAGAGCGAGACCCGGGTCCGGCGGTTCGTCGCCGACGCCAGCCACGAGCTGCGCACCCCGCTCGCCTCCATCCGCGGCTACGCCGAGCTGACCCGCCGCGGCCAGGAGCCGGTCGGCCCCGACACCAAGCACGCACTGGGCCGGATCGAGTCCGAGGCGGCCCGGATGACCACGCTCGTGGAGGACCTGCTGCTGCTGGCCCGGCTCGACGCGGGCCGCCCGGTCGACCGGACCGACACCGACCTGTCCCCGCTGGTGGTGGACGCGGTCAGCGACGCCCGCGCGGCCGGCCGCGACCACATCTGGCGGCTGGAGCTGCCCGACGAGCCGGCCACCGTGTACGGCGACGCGCCGCGCCTGCAACAGGTGCTCGCCAACCTGCTCGCCAACGCCCGCAACCACACCCCGCCCGGCACGACCGTCACCGCCCGGGTGCGCTGCCGGCCGGCCGACCCGGTCGCGCGCCGCCCGGCGCACGTGCTGCTCCAGATCGAGGACGACGGCCCCGGCATTCCCGAGAAGCTGCGCCGGCACGTCTTCGAGCGGTTCGCCCGCGGCGACGCCTCCCGCTCCCGCGGGGCCGGCAGCACCGGCCTGGGCCTGGCCATCGTGCACTCGGTGGTCGCCGCGCACGGCGGCAGCGTGGACGTGGCGTCCGTGCCGGGCCGCACCGTCTTCACGGTCCTGCTGCCGGCCCGGGCCGGCACCGGGGTGACGCATGTCACAACAGCCTCACCTGCACCAACAGACTCATAGGTGGCCCTCAGTCTCGGCACATCGCCATGACAGGCCGGTTGCCGAGGCTCATGGCATGCGAACCAATCTCGGCAACCTGCCCGCCCGTCGGCACCTGCCGGTCACGGCCGCAGTCCATGCCACCGACGCCGCGACCCGCCCGAGCACCGGCGCCCCACCGGGGCCCGGTGCGCCCGTCGCCCCCGTACTCGACGTCGTCGTCCCCGTCTACAACGAGGAGGACGGCCTCGGCCCCGGCGTGCGCCGGCTGCACGCGCACCTCACCGAGACCTTCCCGTACTCCTTCCGGATCACCATCGCCGACAACGCCAGCACCGACCGGACGCCCGCGATCGCGGCGCACCTGGCCGCGGAGCTGCCCGAGGTCGTCTCCTTCCGGCTGGAGCAGAAGGGCCGCGGGCTGGCGCTGCGCACCGTGTGGACCGCATCGGACTCCCCGGTGCTCGCGTACATGGACGTGGACCTGTCCACCGACCTCAACGCCCTGCTGCCGCTGGTCGCCCCGCTGATCTCCGGCCACTCCGACCTGGCGATCGGCTCGCGGCTGGCGCAGTCCTCGCGGGTGGTGCGCGGCGCCAAGCGGGAGTTCATCTCCCGCACGTACAACCTGATACTGCGCGGCTCGCTCGCCGCGCACTTCTCCGACGCGCAGTGCGGCTTCAAGGCGATCCGCGCGGACGTCGCGCAGCGGCTGCTGCCGATGGTCGAGGACGCCGGCTGGTTCTTCGACACGGAGATGCTGGTGCTCGCCGAACGCGCGGGCCTGCGCATCCACGAGGTCCCGGTGGACTGGGTCGACGACCCGAACAGCAGCGTGGACATCGTGCGGACCGCCACCGCCGACCTGCGGGGCGTGTGGCGGGTGGGCAGGGCGCTGGCCACCGGACGGCTCGCGCTGGACCGGCTGCGCCGCCCGTTCGGGGAGGACCCGCGCGACCGCGAACTGCCGGGCGTGCCGCCCGGACTGGCCCGCCAGCTGGTCGGGTTCTGCGCGGTCGGCGTGCTCAGCACGGCGTTCTACCTGGTGCTGTACTTCCTCTTCCGCAACGGGATGAACTCCCAGTTCGCCAACGCGCTGGCGCTGCTGCTGTCCGCGCTCGCCAACACCGCTGCCAACCGGCGGCTCACCTTCGGGGTGCGCGGCTCGGACCGGGCGGTCCGCCACCAGGCGCAGGGGCTGGTGGTGTTCGCCATCGGCCTCGCGCTGACCAGCGGCTCGCTCGCCGCGCTGCACACCGCGGCGCCGCACCCCGCGCACCGCACCGAACTCGCGGTCCTGGTCGCGGCGAACCTTGCCGCGACGGTGCTGCGCTTCCTGCTCTTCCGCGCCTGGCTCTTCCCGGACCGCTCCGACCAGGACGGCCGCGGCACCGGGACCGTCCTCGACGCCGAGGAAGGCGCCGACGGCGGCTACGCCCCCCACCCCGTCCCCGCCGCGGCCGCCGACGGCCCGGACGGCACCGCCCGGGCCGGCCTCGTCGGCTATGACGGCTACGACGACTACGACGACCGCGACGACCACGATCTGAGGAGCGCCCGATGACCACCCCGAGCGACGCACACGCGCTGGACGGTGTGGCCGGCCCGCCCGGCCCCGCACCCGGCCCGGTCGCCGGAACCGCCGCCGAGCCGGCCGCCGACCCGTCGGCAGCCGCCCGGTCGGCCGCCGTCGACGTACCGGCCGGTGACGTACCGGCCGCCGCCGGCGCCCATGCCGCACCCGGGTCGCACGCCGCGCAGTCGGCGGGCGGCGCCCGGGGCCTGCCGCGCCGCGTCTGGCGCGGCCGCCCCGAGGACCCGGCCTGGGTCCGCCCGGCCTTCCTCGGCCTGCTGGTCGCCACGCTCGTGCTCTACCTGTACGACCTGGGCGCCTCCGGCTACGCCAACTCCTTCTACTCCGCCGCCGTCCAGGCGGGCAGCCAGAGTTGGAAGGCGTTCTTCTTCGGCTCCTCCGACGCGGCGAACTCCATCACCGTCGACAAGCCGCCGGCCGCGCTGTGGCCGATGGCCCTGTCGGTACGCCTGTTCGGCCTCGGCTCGTGGCAGATCCTCGTGCCCGAGGCGCTGATGGGCGTCGGCACCGTCGGCGTGCTCTACGCGTCCGTACGGCGGCGGTTCGGCCCCGGCGCGGGCCTGACCGCGGGCGCGGTGCTGGCGATCACGCCGGTCGCGGCGCTGATGTTCCGCTTCAACAACCCCGACGCGCTGCTGGCGCTGCTGATGGTCACCGCCGTCTACTGCGTGCTGCGCGCCATCGAGGACGCCCGCACCAAGTGGCTGGTGATCGCCGGCGTCGTCTTCGGCTTCGCGTTCCTGACCAAGACCCTCCAGGCGTGGCTGATCCTGCCGCCGCTCGCCGTGGTCTACGCGGTCTGCGCGCCGACCCCGCTGCGCCGCCGCCTGCTCCAGATCCTCTACTCCGCCGTCGCGATGGTGGTCGCGGGCGGCTGGTGGGTCACCATCGTGGAGCTGTGGCCCAAGTCCTCCCGCCCGTACATCGGCGGCTCCCAGGACAACAGCTTCCTGTCGCTGACCTTCGGCTACAACGGCTTCGGCCGGATCACCGGCAACGAGACCGGCAGCGTCGGCGGTGGCGGCGGCCCGGGCGGCGGCAACGGCGGCGGCATGTGGGGCGCCACCGGCATCGGCCGGCTGTTCAACTCGGAGATGGGCGGCCAGATCGCCTGGCTGCTGCCGGCCGCGTTCGTGGCGCTGCTCGCGGGCGTGTGGATCACCCGCAAGGCCCGCCGCACCTCGGCGACCCGGGCGGCGTTCCTGCTCTGGGGCGGCGCGCTGCTGATGACGTTCGTGACGTTCAGCTACATGTCCGGGATCTTCCACCAGTACTACAACATCGCCCTCGCGCCCTACATCGCGGCGCTGGTCGGCATGGGCGCGTCGGTGCTGTGGCAGCGGCGCACCCACATCGCGGCCGCCTCGGTGATGGCGCTCACCGTCGCCGGCACGGCCGTGTGGTCCTACACGCTGCTGCACCGCAGCCCCGACTGGCACCCGTGGCTGCGGGTCGCGGTCGTCGTCGCCGGCGCGGTGGCCGCGCTGGCGCTGCTGGCCGGCGCGCTGCCGGGCATGGCGTCGGCACGGGTCGGCGCCCGGCTCGCGGTGCTGTCCGCGGTGGTCGGGATCGCGGCGATCCTGGGCGGACCGGTGGCGTACACGCTCGACACGGTGAGCACCGGGCACGAGGGGTCCATCGTGACCGCCGGGCCGTCCGTGCAGGGCGGCATGGGTGGATTCCCCGGCGGCGGTGGCGGTGGCGGCGGCAGGGGCGGTTTCCCGGGCGGCGGTGGCGGCACCCCGCCGACCGGCACCATGCCCGGCAACGGCAATGGCAGCACCAACGGCAACGGCAGCACCAACGGCACCGGCGGCTTCCCGGGCGGCGGCTTCGGCCAGCTGCCCGGCCAGGGCAACGGCAACTCCCAGGGCCAGCTGCCCGGCCAGGGCAACGGCAACAGCCAGTCCCAGGGCCAGGGCACGAACGGCTTCCCCGGCGGCACCTCGGGCGAGGGCGGCATGGGCGGCAACGCCGGCGGCATGGGCGGTCTGCTCGACGGCGCCCAGGTCAGCTCCGCGGTCAAGGCGCTGCTGCTGAAGGACGCGAGCCACTACACCTGGGTCGCCGCGGCCGTCGGCTCGCAGAACCAGGCGAGCTACCAGCTGGCCACCCAGAAGCCGGTGATGTCCGTCGGCGGCTTCAACGGCAGCGACCCGTCGCCGACCCTGGCGCAGTTCGAGAAGTACGTCTCCGAGGGCCGTATCCACTACTTCATCGGTGGCGGCGGCTTCGGCGGGAGCTCGATGGGCGGCAGCAACGCCGCGTCGTCCATCAGCTCCTGGGTCTCCTCGCACTACACCGCCAAGACCGTGGGCGGCACCACCGTCTACGACCTGACGGCGCCGAAGTCGAAGTGACACCCCGTCCGGGCCGCGTGAGCGCGCGGCCCGGACGCAGCGCGGCCCGCGGCCGGTTCGTCCGGTCCGCGGGCCGCGGTGCGTGCGGCGGGGGTGCGCTCAGGCGAGGCGGGCGGGGAAGCCGCCGGTCGCGATCGGGCCCCAGCGCTCCGGGGTGATCCGGATGATGGACTTGCCCTGCCGGACCATCGCCTCGCGGTACTCCGCCCAGTCCGGGTGCTCGCCGGAGATGTTCCGGAAGTACTCCACCAGCGGCTCGACGGAGTCCGGTACGTCCAGCACCTCCGCGCGGCCGTCGACCTGCACCCACGCGTCGTTGAAGGAGTCGGAGAGCACGATCACGCTGACCCGCGGGTCGCGCCTGGCGTTGCGGGTCTTGGCCCGCTCGGGGTAGGTCGAGACGACGATCCGGCCGGAGTCGTCCACCCCGCAGGTGAGCGGGGAGCCCTGGGGGCGGCCGTCGGCGCGGGTGGTGAGCAGGATGGCGTGGTGCCGCGGCCGGATGAACTCCAGCAGTTCGTCCAGGCCGACACGGGTGTTGGTGGCGATATTGGGAGCCATGCCCGCACCCTACGCCGCTGTGTAGGTCCCGGCGGGCGGCCTCGGCCGTCCCCTGCTCCGGCCGCCGCCAGGACCCGTGCCCGTGTCGTACGACCCGACCTCTCCGCTGCGGGTGCGTGCCGTGCGACCGGGAGTCGTACGTCGCGCGGGCGGGGTGCCGGCCCGCGCAAGTGATTGCCTGAAGCAACCGTATGGCCGATGGTTGCACTGCGCAAGGGCGTGGGCGCCCCGGCCCGGTGGAGTGCGCGACCTCACAGGGCGGACGGCGGCGCACCGCGGCGCCGCCGGCCCGCCCGCGGCGCGCTACGACGCGGCGGCGGTGAGGGCCGCCACCTCCTGCTCGGTCAGCTCCAGTTCGGCGACGGCGGTCAGCGCGGGCACCTGCTCGACCGTACGGGCGCTGGCGATCGGCGCCACCACCGTCGGCTGCGCGGCCAGCCACGCCAGCGCGACCGTGGTGACCTCGGCGCCGTGGGCGGCGGCCACCTCGTCGAGCGCCGCGAGCACCTTCGGGCCGGTGGGCGTGGACAGATACTGGCCGGCCTTGCCCGCGCGGGCGCTGTCGACCTCGGTGCCCGGGCGGTACTTGCCGGTCAGGAAGCCGGAGGCGAGCGCGTAGTAGGGCGCGGTGGACAGGCCGCGGGCCGCCACGAGGTCGGCGAGCGGGCCCTCGAACGTGTCGCGCTCGACCAGGCTGTACAGGGGCTGCACGATCTCGTACCGCGCCAGGCCCTCGCGCTCGGAGAAGTCCAGGGAGGCGGCAAGCCGCTCGGCGGAGATGTTGGAGGCGCCGATCGCGCGGACCTTGCCCTCCTTCACCAGGGCGTCCAGCGCGGTGATGATCTCCTCGACCGGCACGTCGGGGTCGTCGCGGTGCGTGTAGTACAGGTCGATGTGGTCCACGCCGAGCCGGCGCAGCGATGCCTCGGCGCCCTTCTTGATCGTGTCGGCCCGCAGTCCCTTGAAGTCGGGGTGGCTGCCGACCTTCGTGGCGATCACCACGTCGTCCCGGCGGCCGCGGCGGGCCAGCCAGGCGCCGATGATCCTCTCGGACACCCCGCCGCCGTTGCCCGGCACCCAGGCCGAGTACACGTCGGCGGTGTCGACGAAGTTGCCGCCGCGGCCGGTGAAGGCGTCGAGGACGGCGAACGACTGGGCCTCGTCAGCCGTCCAGCCGAAGACATTGCCGCCGAGGGAGAGGGGGAAGACGTCGAGTGCGGAGTTGCCGATGCGAGCCATGACAGGTGCAACAACCGGGGGTGCGGGTTATTCCGCCGACACGCTAGGGTCAGGCGGCATGTCGAACTCCTCGCCGAACCCTGAGAACAACTACGACCCGGCCGGCAGCACGCAGATGTTCCGCGCCTTCGTCGACGAGCAGCCGCCGCCCGTGCAGGTACAGCGTGCGCAGAGCCGCAGCCGCGCGGGCCTGATCATCGGTGTGGTCGTGGTCCTGGTGGTGATCGTGGGAGTGGTCGCGCTCGCGATGAAGTAGCGGCGACCACTCCCCCTTCCTGCGCCTCCGGCGCTGGTCACGCCTCGGACGTCAGTCCGATCCGGAGCTGCGCCAGCGTACGGGTCAGCAGGCGGGAGACGTGCATCTGGGAGATGCCGACCTCCTCGCCGATCTGCGACTGCGTCATGTTCGCGAAGAACCGCAGCATGATGATCTGGCGCTCGCGCGGCGGCAGTTGGGCCAGCAGCGGCTTCAGCGACTCGCGGTACTCGACGCCTTCGAGGGCGCTGTCCTCGTAGCCCAGCCGGTCGGCCAGGGTGCCCTCGCCGCCGTCGTCCTCCGGCGGCGGGGAGTCCAGCGAGCTGGCCGTGTACGCGTTGCCGACGGCCAGCCCGTCGACCACGTCCTCCTCGGAGACGCCGAGGCAGGAGGCCAGTTCGGCGACGGTCGGGGAGCGGTCCAGCTTCTGCGACAGCTCGTCGCTCGCCTTGGTCAGCGCCAGCCGCAGCTCCTGGAGCCGGCGCGGCACCCGCACCGACCACGAGGTGTCGCGGAAGAAGCGCTTCACCTCGCCGACGATGGTCGGCATCGCGAACGTCGGGAACTCGACGCCGCGTTCGCAGTCGAACCGGTCGATCGCCTTGATCAGGCCGATCGTGCCGACCTGGACGATGTCCTCCATCGGTTCGTTGCGGCTGCGGAAGCGGGCCGCGGCGTACCGCACGAGCGGCAGGTTCAGCTCGATGAGCGTGTCGCGGACGTAGGCGCGGTCCGGGCTGTCGACCGGGAGCGCCGCCAGCCGCAGGAACAGCGAACGGGACAGCGTACGGGTGTCGATGGCATCGCTGTGCACAGCGCCATGCGCTACGTCAGCGTCGGTTGCGTCGGTACGAAGCACCTTGGGACTGCCCAACTGTACGGACATGCCACCCCCTTGAGGTCGCGGACGGGCGTCGCGAGCGACGGTTGTTCCTCCACTGGAATACCGGAGGACCGGCCGTCACAAACGCGCTATCCGCAGAATGTCACATGTCGGCAACACGCTGTAGCGTCATGTCGACTTATCTGTGCAGGTGGCTTGATCCCGTTGGGTTACGCTTCGATCTGATTTGCGGATCTGAGGCGGGCGAAGCTCCGCGACAGCAGCCGGGACACGTGCATCTGGGAAACTCCCAGCTCAGCACTGATCTGGGACTGTGTCAGGTTGCCGAAGTAGCGCAGCAGCAGGATGCGCCGCTCGCGCTCCGGCAGTTGCACCAGAAGATGCCGGACCAGGTCGCGGTGCTCGACGCCGTTGAGCGCGGGGTCCTCGTAGCCGAGCCGGTCCAGCAGCCCGGGGGCGCCGTCGCCCTCCTGGGCGGCCTCCAGCGAGGTCGCGTGGTAGGCGCGGCCGGCCTCCAGGCAGGCGAGCACCTCGTCCTCCGACAGCCGCAGCCGCTCGGCGATCTCCGCGGTCGTCGGCGAGCGGCCGTGCAGCACCGTGAGGTCCTCGATGGCGCCGCTGACCTGGACCCACAACTCGTGCAGCCGGCGCGGCACGTGCACGGTGCGCACGTTGTCCCGGAAGTAACGTTTGATCTCCCCGACCACGGTGGGCATCGCGAAGGTCGGGAACTGCACCCCGCGCTCCGGGTCGAACCGGTCGATCGCGTTGATCAGGCCGATCGTGCCGACCTGGACCACGTCCTCCATCGGCTCGTTGCGGCTGCGGAAGCGCGCCGCGGCGTACCGCACCAGCGGCAGGTTCACCTCGATCAGCGCGGCGCGCACCCGGCTGTGCTCGGGCGTGCCCGGCTCCAGCCGGGCGATCTGCTCGAAGAGCACCTGGGTCAGCGCGCGTGCGTCGGCCGCGTTGCTGTTCGGCGTCCGCGTCCTGCCGCGCGGATACGTCGTCGCTGGCGTTGACGCCGTACGGGCCGGCACCGGCACACCACACCCCTTATCGGTCCACTCCAGCCTGCTGCGACTGCAACATCCGGCGAACATCCGTCAAAGCGTCGGTCAAGAAAACGTCGGGCAAAGCGGTCATAGCATCACAATTCATGTGTGCTTTGTGCAAGCACCGCATATTGCCGTGTTGTACGAACGGTTGTACGTCGAGCGCGCGCCACCCGGCCGGCAGGGCATGGCGAAGCCCCCCGCCGCGGACGGCGAGGGGCCGGCAGTGAACAGGCGTGCGGTCAGATCTCGTAGTCGGCGATGACCCAGGTGGCGAAGGCGGACCACTGCGCGACCGCGGCCTGGTGCGCGGGGTGTTCGAGGTAGCGCGCCAGCGCGTCGGCGTCCGCGACCGTGGAGTTGATGGCGAAGTCGTAGGCGATCGGCCGGTCCGTGACGTTCCAGCCGCACTCCCAGGAGGCCACCTCCGGGATCTGCGGGCCGAGCTCGGCGAACGCCCGGCCGCCGGCGGCCACCCGCTCCTCGGCCCGGTCGACGCCCTCGTTCAGCTTGAACAGCACCAGATGACGGATCATCACCACTCCTCGCCTTGCCCGTGGCCGTCAGTTGGCCAGGTCGTGCATGAACTTCCCCAAGCTCTTGGCGGCGTTCGATATGCCGACGAACCCCACCTGGACGAGATCGGCCGCCCGAGCCGGCTGGTCGATGATCGTGTAGAGCACGAAGATCACCAGCACGATGACGGCGATCTTCCTCGCCTGCGCCATGCTCCTTGGCCTCCCCAGCAGCGACTCGGCCCAGCGGTCACACATGTGCAACTGCCGGATTCTATCCGCCGCATGGAGCAACCAGACGACCGGACTGCCTCATCATCCGAAAAAATGATGATGATTGCGAGGCATTCCCGCCGAGGGCCGAACGCGAACTGACCACCTGCCGGGGTCGGCAGGTGGTCAGTTCGTCCAGCTGTGGCGGTAGCGGTGGGATTTGAACCCACGGAGGAGTTGCCCCCTCACACGCTTTCGAGGCGTGCTCCTTAGGCCGCTCGGACACGCTACCGGGACTGATCCTAGCCCACCGGGGGCCGTGGTCAGAAATCGTTCGGCCGGAAGAAGCGGGTGAGGAGGGTCGCACTCGGCGCGGGCAGCACCTCGGCGACCACCTCGGGCCGGTGGTTGAGGCGGCGGTCGCGGACCAGGTCCCACAGCGAACCGGTCGCGCCCGCCTTCGGGTCGGGGGCGCCGTAGACCACCCGCGCCAGCCGGGACAGCACGATGGCGCCCGCGCACATGGTGCACGGCTCCAGGGTCACCGCCAGGGTGCAGCCGGTCAGCCGCCAGCCGCCCAGCGCGGCCGCGGCGCGGCGGATGGCGAGCACCTCGGCGTGCGCGGTCGGATCACCGGTCGCCTCGCGCTCGTTGCGGGCGCGCGAGAGCACCGACCCGTCGGGGGCCAGCACGACCGCGCCCACCGGTACGTCACCGGTGAGCGGGGCGTGCTCGGCCTCCGCCAGGGCGATCCGCATCGCGGGCACCCACGGGTCGCGTAGGACGTCGGGTGGTCCGGTGCCGGGGCCGGCACCGGCGGTCGGGTCGGTCAGCGGACGGCCTCCAGCACGTCGGCCGCGCCCAGGGCGTCGGCGATCTCGCCCAGGGCCTCCCCGGTCAGGGCGCCGTCCCCGCTCAGCGCGAGCAGGTCCGCGGCGCTCATCCCCAGGTCGGCCAGCAGGCCGGTCTCGCCCAGCGGGCCGACCGGCACATGGTCCTCCGAGAGGCCGGCCACGGCGTCCTCGTCGGTGTCGTCGGTGTCGCCGTCCTCGGTGCCATCGAGGTCGACAAGGTCGTCGAGGTCGTCCGCGTTCCCCGGGTCGCGGCCCAGCACCTCGTCGGTGAGCAGGATCTCCCCGTACGAGCTGCGGGCGGCGGCGGCCGCGTCCGACACATAGATCCTGGGGTCTTCCTCACCGTCGACGCGGATGACGCCGAACCAGGCGTCCTCCTGCTCGATGAAGACCAGGACCGTCTCCTCCTCGTCGCCGACCGTACGAGCCAGTTCGCTCAGGTCGGCGAGGGTTTCCACATCGTCGAGATCGGGTTCGCTCGCTTGCCAACCGTCCTCGGTGCGCGCGAGCAGTGCGGCGAAGTACACCGTGACTCTCCCACAGGTCTCAGGCCGTCCGGACCGGGTGGGCCCACCTTGCGGTTCATGAGGGTTCATGACGGTCCCACCCACTCGGCATCGTGGCAGAAACACCGGCGCTGCGAGAGGTCTTCGACACTGCGACGTGCCAGGACTTGGTCACTTCTGCGGAAAACCGCGATCTTGGCGGACCGCCGACCGGCCGCACGGTCACCCGGGAGCGTGCCGTGGTGACGTTGCGCACACCGCGGTCGCCGCGGGGCGGCGGGGCCGTCGGGCCGCCGGTTACAGTCCTCCCATGCGTCTCCACGTTGTCGACCACCCGCTGGTCGCGCACAAGCTGACCGCGCTGCGCGACCAGCGCACCGACTCGCCCACCTTCCGCCGGCTCGCCGACGAACTCGTCACGCTGCTCGCCTACGAGGCGACCCGTGACGTGCGCACCGAACAGGTCGACATCGTCACCCCCGTCGCCCAGACCACCGGGGTGCGGCTGTCCCACCCGCGGCCCCTGGTGGTGCCGATCCTGCGGGCCGGGCTGGGCATGCTCGACGGCATGGTCCGGCTGCTGCCCACCGCCGAGGTCGGTTTCCTCGGCATGGTCCGCGACGAGGACACCCTCCAGGCCACCACGTACGCCACCCGCATGCCCGAGGACCTCTCCGGCCGCCAGGTGTACGTGGTCGACCCGATGCTGGCCACCGGCGGCACCCTGGTCGCCGCGATACGGCTGCTGATCGAGCGCGGCGCCGACGACGTCACCGCCCTGTGCCTGCTGGCCGCCCCCGAGGGCGTCGAGGTGATGGAGCGCGAACTCGCCGGGCAGCCCGTGACAGTGGTGACCGCCGCGGTCGACGACCACCTCAACGGCCAGGGGTTCATCGTCCCCGGGCTCGGCGACGCGGGCGACCGCCTCTACGGCACGGTCGGCTAGCCGCCGCAGCGGCGGGGGCGGTTCGGCTCTCGGGGTGCAGGTCTTGGTGGTTCAGCTCTTGGTGGTGCAGGTCGGCTTGGGGGCCGGGGGGTTCGCCGCGGTGATCCGGGCCTCGGCCGCCTGCGCGGGCGTCGCCAGCTTCGCGAAGGCGTCGCCGATCAGCAGGTCGACGGTGGTGCCCTTGCGCGTGGGGTCGATCTTCACGGTGGAGCCGACGACCTGGGTGCCGGCCTCGCGGGCGGCGGCCTCGCCGCCGGGCCCGGAGACGATGAGCGCGGAGCCGGTGACCTTCGCGTCATAGGGGTCGGGCGCGTTCCCGAACTTCGCCACCTTGAAGCCGCGTGCGGCGAGCGCGTCCGCGGTGGTCTTCGCCAGCCCGCCGCGCGTGGTCGCGTTGAGGACGTTCATCGTGACGTGCGCGGGCTGCGGCAGCGTCAGCGGCTTGGCGGGCGTCGGGCTGGCCGTGGGAGTGCAGGTCGGACGGCTCGACGCGGCGTGCGCGGTGGTGCTCTTGCCCTTGCCGCCGAAGACGTCGAAGAGCTGCACAGCCCCCCAGCCGAAGAGGCCGAGGACGACGACCGCGGCGATCAGGACGGCCACGAAACGGCCGCGCCGCTTGGGCGGGCGCATCCGCGGATACGAGTTTCCCGTGACCCGGTACTTCCCGCCCATCCCGGAGGGGGTCAGCATGCTCATGAGCGCAGCGTAAGCGGATTGTCAGTCCATCTCCAGGACCCGGGCGTGCAGCACTTGGCGCTGTTGCAGCGCCGCGCGCACCGCCCGGTGCAGGCCGTCCTCCAGGTAGAGGTCGCCCTGCCACTTCACGACGTGCGCGAAGAGGTCGCCGTAGAAGGTGGAGTCCTCCGCCAGCAGTGTCTCCAGGTCGAGCTCCCCCTTGGTGGTCACCAACTGGTCCAGCCGCACGGGACGCGGGGCGACGTCCGCCCACTCGCGCGTGCTGACCCGGCCGTGGTCCGGGTACGGCCGCCCGTTTCCGATGCGCTTGAAGATCACACGGAAAGCCTACCGGCCCCGCTCGGCCGGGCGCAGCCTCGACGCAGGGATGGGCGCCTCCTGGGGCCTCGGATTTTGTTTTCCAGGTAAAACACTTGGTAAGTTTGTCCTATGAGCAAGGCCGCCCCCACCACTCCCAGGCCGCGCAGACTCCCCACCGCAGGAGTGCTGCGGCTGGGCCGGACATCCGACATCTGGTTCAAGCCCGCCGTCAGCGCCGTCGTCGCGTCGGCGATCCCCAACCTGATCCTGCTCTGCCTGGACCGGCTGGACCTGGCCATCTACACGATGGCCGGGTCGCTGTGCGCCACCTACGCGCACAACCGGCCGTACGCCAACCGCGCCAGGACCATGGTCGGCGTCATCCTCGGCATGGTCGCGGGCCTGGCCGCAGCCCTCGTCACGTCCTCGCTCGTCGACAGCACCATGGCGCTGATCACCGTCGGCGCGCTGCTGGCCGCCTTGCAGAAACTGCTCTGCGACGCCACGAGGATCGGCCCGCCCGCGCACGTGATCTTCACGTTCATCAGCTCGGCGGCGCTCTTCGTGCCGCAGACCATCGGCCAGGTGCCGGGCCACCTCGCCCTCACCGCGGGCGCGGCGGCCCTGGCCTACGCGGTGACGATGGCGCCCGGGCTGCTGCGCCCCCAGGGCCCCGAGCGGCGCGCGGTCCGCGGCGCCCTGCGGGCCACCGCCCGCTACGCCGGGCTCCCGGCCGGCGCCCCGGAGGCCGGGCCGGCCCGGGACGCGGCGGCCGCCGCCATCCAGATCGGCTGGCAGAACCTGCTGCTCAGCGGCGACCGCCGCACCGAGGACCGGCGGGCCCTGGAGCGGCTGCTGATCCGCGCCGAGATCGCGCTGGCCAGCCCGACCGCGGCCGACCCCGGCCTGCTCGCCGGGTGGGCCGACCGGCTGCGCGGCACCGGCGCCGTGCCGCGCCCGGCCGACCCCGCCCACGCCACCGACCTGCTCGGCGTCGAGGTCGAGCACGCCTTTCCGGGGCCGTCGCTGCTGCGCCGGATGCGGCCGGGCGGCCTGCTCCTCCCGGTCGCCGCCCGCACCTTCGCCGGGTGCGCGCTGGCCGGATACGTCTCCTTCGGCCTGGGCGTCGGGCGGCCCTACTGGGCGATCGTCACCGCCGCCGCGGTCTCCCAGGCCAACGTCAGCCAGTCCTGGCGCCGCAGCATCCAGCGGGTGGTGGGCAACCTGGTCGGTGTCCTGGTCTTCGTCGCGGTCACCCCGCTCACCGACACCGGTCCGACCGCCCTGGTGCTGGTCGCGCTGGCCTTCAACTTCGCCGCCGAGGCGTTCATGCCCCGCAACTACTGGCTGGGCAGCATCTGCGTGACGCCGATGGCCCTGCTGATCGTGCAGTTCTCCCGGCACCAGGCCCCCGGCGGGCTGCTCACCGACCGCGTCGTCGACACCCTGGTCGGCGCCGTCGTCGGGATGCTGGCCGCGATGGCGGTCGTCACCCGCCGCCCCAGCCGGATTCTCGCGGTGGCGCTGACCGGCGCCCGCACCGCCCAGCAGAACGCGCGGGACGTGCTGGCCGCACCGCACCCGGACCCCGCCGCCCTGGACGCGGCCCGGCGGCGGTTGACCTTCGCGCTGGTCGAGCTGCGCGAGCTGCGGGACATCGCGGCCGGCGAGTGGTGGCAGGCCCCGCTGCCCGAACAGGACGTGCTGGCCCTCCAGCGCAGCGGACACCGTACGCTCGCCGAGACGGTGCGCGCCCAGGGGCTCGGGAACGGCGGCGCCGCGGCGGACGGCGGAGGGGGCGGCAGGGCATGACAGCGGCGGCGAACGGCGGACCGGCGGGCGACACGGTGGCCGCGGTGGTTCGGCAGTGGCAGACCGTGCGGCCCGACCTGGACACCGCCCCGATGGAGGTCATCGGCCGGATCAACCGCTGCGCGGCGCTGCTCCAGCACGCGGAGGACGCCCCGATGCGCCGGGCCGGGCTGACCCGTCCGGAGTTCGACCTGCTCAGCGCCCTGCGGCGGACCGGCCGCGAGCTGACCCCCAGCGAGCTGGCCCGGGAGACCTTCGCCTCCGGCGCCGCCGTGACCAAGCGGCTGAAGGTCCTCGGCGAGCGCGGCTGGGTGGACCGCCGCAGCGACACCAGGGACCGCCGGGTCGCCCGGGTCCGGCTCACCCGCAGCGGCCGGGAGCTGATCGACTCGGTCATGCCCGACCAGCTGCGGTACGAGACCGCCGCGCTGTCCGGCCTGGCCGACGGCGACCAGCGGCAGGTCGCGGCGCTGCTGGGCGAGCTGCTGGTCCAGCTCGAAGGGCGGCTCGGGCTGCCCCGCGCCTGACCCGCGCCCGCCCCCGTACGGACCCCGCGGCCCCACCCCGCGTCGAATCGCCGATCGGGCGACCTGCGGGCAGGGTTGGACGTACGACCCGGAGGAGGGACCGCCGATGCAGCCCGAGGTTCCGGCGCCCGGCAGCGCGGTGTGGCAGGTGCTGCTGGAAGGCACACAGGCAGGGGTGGCGCTGCTCGGCCCCGACCTGCGGTACCTGTACGTGAACCCGGCGCTGGCGCGGATGAACGGCGTCGACGCCGAGGCGCACTACGGGCGGCGGATCGTGGACATCGTGCCCGGCGTCGACATCGACGAGTCCCTGTTCCGCGCGCTGCTGGCCGACGGCCGCCCGCGCGAGCTGACCTTCAGCGGGCAGACCCGGGCCGGCTCCACCCACGCCCGGCGGCACTGGCGGGGCTGCTGCCACCGCGTCACCGCCGCCGACGGCCGGGTGCTGGGCGTGGGCGTGGTGCTGCTGGAGGTGAGCGACGACCTGGAGGTGCGGCGGGAGCTGGAGCGCACCAGCAAGCGGCTGCTCGTCCTGGACGCGGCGGCGATGCGGATCGGCTCCACGCTGGAGATGGAGCAGACCTGCCAGGAGCTGGCGGACCTGCTGGTCGAGGTGCTGGCGGACGCCTCGATGGTGGAGGTGCTCTCCAGCGGCGAGCAGGACGGCCACCGCCCGCCGCCCGGCGGCACGGTCCGGCTGCGCCGGTCCGCGCTGAGCACCGGCCCGGCGCTGCGCGCGGTCGCGGCGGGTCTGGGCGAGGCCGGCGAGTACATCGACTGCCAGCCCGGCTCGGCGATCCCGCGCTGCCTGGAGACGGGCCGGCCGATCGTGCTGAACCTGCTCTCCGACGACGAGATGATCCGGCACGCGCCCACCACCGAGCACGTGACCTTCTACCGCGAGACCGGCATCCACTCCGGCCTGATCGTGCCGCTGGCCGCGCGCGGGCAGCAGCTCGGCACCGTGTCGATGGTCCGGGCCGGGTCGTCGCCCGTCTTCGACGACGAGGACGTGGCCGTCGCCGGCGCGCTGGCCGAGCGGGCCGCGATCAGCCTGGACAACGCCCGCCGCTACACCCGCGAGCACGGCATCGCGGTGGAGTTGCAGCGCGCGCTGCTGGCCGCGCCCGGCACCCCGAACCCTCGGGTCGACACCGCCACCCGCTACCTGCCGGCGGGCGCCGACGACCTGGTGGGCGGCGACTGGTTCGACACGCTGGCGCTGCCCGGCGGGCTGACGCTGCTGGCGATCGGGGACGTGATGGGCCACGGCGTCGGCGCCGCGGTCGAGATGAGCCACTACCGCTCCATGCTCCGGGTCGGCGCCGGGGAGGGCGACGCGCCGGACCGGGTGCTGCGCCGGATCGACCGGCTGCTGACGGCCGGGGGCGTGGAGCGGCCCGCCACCTGCCTGCTCGGCATCGCCGACCCGCTGCGCGGCGCCGCGTGGTTCTCCAGCGCCGGGCACCTGCCGCCCGCGCTGGTCGCGCCCGACGGGCGGGTGCGGCTGCTGGACGTGCCGCCCGGCCCGCCGCTGGGCGCGGAGCTCGGCGGCGGCTACGAGACGGTGCACGCGCCCTGGCCGCCCGGGCACACCCTGCTGCTGTACACCGACGGGCTGGTGGAGCGGCGCGGTGAGGACATCGACGCGTCGCTGGAGCGGCTGGCCGGGCTGCGGCTGCCGCCTGCCGAGGCCCCGGCGCGCGCGGGGCTCGGTTCGCTGGACGCGCTGCTGGCGCGGGTCGTGCACCGGCTCGCGCCCGCCGAGGCCGAGGACGACGTGGCACTGCTGGCGGCGCGGGCGGTGCCGGGCCGCGGGCCGCGCTGAGGGCGCCGGGCGGGGCGCCACGGGTGGAGCGCGTGGGGGCGGGCTGGGGCGCGTGGGGGAAGCGTTGGGGCGGTGTAAGGACCGAACTCCTGGCAGCTCGACCCTTACCGCGAGGCGGGGCGGTGTTGTTAGCCTCGAAGGTGCGAGCCGCTGGTGACCGGCGACCCCCGGGTCGGGGCATACCGAGGAGTGACCGCATGACCGAACGCAAGCCGCCGGGTGTGTCCTTCGAGACGTGGGCGGACCGGCAGATCCGCGAGGCGGAGGCGCAGGGCGCCTTCGCCGACCTGCCCGGCCGCGGCAAGCCCCTGCCGAACCTGAACGCGCCCTACGACGAGATGTGGTGGGTCAAGGGCAAGATGCGGCGCGAGGGGCTGTCCTTCCTGCCCCCCTCGCTGGCGCTGCGCAAGGAGGCGGAGGACGCCGCCGCCGCGGTGGCGCGGGCCCGCTCCGAGCGGCAGGTCCGACAGATCCTCACCGCGGTGAACGAGAAGATCGAGGCCGCGATCCGCCGCCCGCCGCCGGGCCCGCCGCTGAACCTGCGCCCCTTCGACGTCGAACAGGCCGTCGCGCGCTGGCACGAGGGCCGCGACGGCGAGGCGGCCGAGGCGGCGGACGGTGGAATCACAGGCGGCGGCAGCGGCACCGCCGCGCCGCGCCGGCCCTGGTGGCGGCGGCTTCGCCCGACGTGACGTCAGGACGCGGCCCGGGCGGGCGGATCGGGGCGCGGATCACGGCGCCCGCGGTGTTCCGGGCACCGGACCGCCCCTGATAGGCATGGCCCGTGCGCTTCGACTCCGTCCCCAAGCCTCCGTCCGTTGAGGCCCGGCCCCGCGACGAGCGCGGCTACCCGGTGCCCGCGATCACCCCGTGGCAGGACGAGCGGCCGCAGTTCGCGCTGACCGACCACGGGCGCAGCGCGGACTGCGCCCGGCAGCGGCTGTGCTCGGTGTGCGGCACCCGCATGCCGCGCGGCACCGTGTGGCGGGTGGTGGGCGCGGCGGAGGCCGAGGCGATCGCGGACGCGCGGGCGGCCGGCCGCCCGTACCGCAACCTCGCCCCCACCACCGAGGGCCCGGGTCACCGGGCGTGCATGCTGTACGCCTCGATGGTCTGCCCCTACCTGGCCCGCCCGGGCGGGCGCCGCGGCACCGACGCCGAGCACCCCGACGCCATGACGGCCCACGTCGTACGGGGCGCGGCGCGCGGGGTGCTGGGCGCGGTGGTCGGCTTCGCGGAGTACGAGTTCGCGGTCACCGATCAGCGGACCCTCTTCCGCTTCCTCGACGTGGTGGAGTTCCTGCCGCACCAGAACGCCGACACGCACCTGGCCGCGCTGCGGGCCGAACTCGGCGCCCGCAGCTAGCCGTTTCGGGGGCTCACGACGCCCGGAAGGCGGGCAGGCCCTGGTAGTCGGAGACCTTCGCCGGGCTGCCGGAGCCGTCGGCGGGCAGTTCCACGATGCCGTCCGGGGTGCGGGCGGCGATCGTCCGGTTGTCGGGGGAGAACGCCGGCTCGGTGTAGTCGGTGGCGGCGTCCGGGGTGAGGTCCTTGAAGGACGGGCCGCTGTTCGTGGACTCCTCCAGGAACAGGTGGTCGTGGCCGTCCACGGAGCGGACGAAGACCACGTCCTCGTTGCCGTCCGTGGTCATCGCCGGCTCCGAGCCGGAGGCGAGGACCGAGCCCTGCTGCCGCAGGTTGTCGTCGCGGATGTAGACCTTGCCGCTGTCGGGGTTGGCGTAGACCGCGGCGCCCTCGCTGCCGGCGTTCGGCCAGGTGTTGCCGGTGGTCGGCAGCGGGTCGGGGTTCTCGCTCGCCATCTCGTTGAGGCTGATCGGCTTCGGGGTGCCGCCGGAGGAGGGGACGGCCTCCAGTCTGGTGGTGCCGCCGGACCGCACGGCGAAGATCAGGTTGTCCAGCCCGGGCATGCCGGAGGACGCGTCCGCCTTGCGGGTCTGCCAGGTCGGGTGCGACCAGGTCTGCCCGCCGGGGTTCTTGGCCACCACCTGCCGGCCGGAGCCGTCGGGGTTGCTGACCGCGAGGTCGCCGTCGCCGTCGACGAACGCGGCCCGGCTGCCGTCGGGGGACCAGGTGAGGTCGCGCACCAGGGTGCCGAAGTCGACGCGGGTGCCGTTCATGACGACGTAGCGGCTGCCGTCGCTGATGGTCAGGCCGCCCTGGGCGGTGCCGTTGAGCCGCGAGCCGGAGCCGGCCGGGGCGGCGCTGACGGTCGGGCCGCCGGAGCCGGCCGGCGGCGTGGTGGTGGTGCCGTCGGCGGCTGGGTCGTCGGGCCCGCAGGCCGACAGCAGCAGGGCGGCGCCCGCGGTGAGGCCCGCGGTCAGTGCGACGGCTGCGGAGGTGCTGCGTCTGCGGCCGCGGCCGCGGCGGCTGGGCACGGACATCTCGGTTCCCCCATGAACGTGTGAGACGGCTGCTGCGGCCGACGGCACCGGCCGCTGTGAGGGAAGCGTGGCAAGCCGACTTCGCCGCACCGTGCGGTAGTTGTCACAGACCGGCAACACCTTGGCACGTCCGGTCACGGCGGCCGGAAGTGCTCGGCCGGACGGGTGCGGCGCGCCACCTGCGCGGGTGAACGCCGCGGACCCGGGCTGACGCTCGGCGCCGTGGGCGTGCCCTGGGGGCGGGCTGCGGCGTTGTACGGCTCATGAACGTATTCCGCATCCTCACCACCGCCGCGGCCGGCTCCTTCGTGCTCGCGGCTGCCGCGCCCGCCGTGCAGGCCGCCGACCTCAGCTCCACCCTGGCGAGCACCGCGGTGACCGCCTCCGACACCGGCGCCCAGGCCGGCAGCGTCGCCTCCGGCGTGATCCAGCAGTCCGGGGTCGGCTCGAAGGTCGACGCCGTCCAGAAGGCCGTCAAGGCCGGCTCCGACGCGGTGACGGCGGGCAACGAACTGGTCAACGGCTGACCGCCGCCCGCACGGAAAAAAAGGGGCGCCCCTTCGGCAAGGGGCGCCTCTTTCGCGCGCCCCGGCCGGGGCGGCGGTTCGGCTCAGCCGCGGAGGGTGCTCACCGGGACCGTGAAGTGGGCCGCGGTGCCGAGGACTTCCTCGTCGGCGGCGAAGGCGCGCAGCGACTCCTCGGTGATCGTCGCGCCCGGGACCGCCGCGGGCCACGGGCGGCTGGCCAGGATCACGTAGACCGACCCGCGGGCGCGGGCCGCGGCCGTCCACTGGTCCGGCACCGGGCAGGTCACCTTCAGGTAGGGCATGGTCAGCACCGCCTTGCCGCCCTCCACCAGCACCCGCACGTCCACCTTCGGGGCCTGCGCGACGTCCAGGACGGTGCCGCCGACCGGCAGCCCGATCTGCCGCGCGGCCTCCAGGACCGCCTCCTGACCGGCCGCCGGGCCGTCCGCCCCGTCGCCGAGGGAGTAGGCGAGCAGGAACGGGGTGTCCTCGCCGTCCTCGTGGCTGCCGGCCCACGGGATCACCACGAGGGTGCCCAGCCGGCTCTGGAGGGGCGACGCGGGGGCGGTGTTGGTCTGGCTCATGCGCCGGACCCTAACGGGCGACGGACCCGTTCCGGCGCCGATATCACCTCAGCGGGCGACCTCGGGGCACGGGATTCGCCCGTTCGTGGAAAGGGAGGCACCCCGGTTCGTATCCGGTGGCGGACGGGTGCGGGAAGCGGGCGCGGGAAGCCGTCACCGATTCGGTCCAACCTGCGTGACCATTCCTGGTCCCGGCCGTTGCCCAATGCGTCGAAAGCCGCAGCGTTGCGGTGATTCTCATCTCGTAAGACGTCTCAGGGAGATCTTGATGTCGCGTATCGCGAAGGCCGCGGCTCTCACCGCCGCCGCAGGTGCCGCGCTGGCCGCTGGTGCGGGTGTGGCTTCGGCCGACGCCGGTGCCGGGGGCGCCGCGGTGGGCTCGCCGGGTGTCGTGTCCGGCAACCTCGTCCAGGTGCCGGTGCACATTCCGGTCAACGTGTGTGGCAACACCATCGACGTCGTCGGCGTGCTCAACCCGGTGTTCGGCAACCAGTGCGAGAACAGCTCCTCGCACGACGACGGCAACTGGGACAGCAGCGGCGCCCAGTACTGAGCCCCGCCCCACCCGCACGGCCCCCGCCCGGAGTACGCACCGGTCGGGGGCCGTTCACATGTCGTGCCGGCCGTCCGCGAACCCCCTACGCGAACTCGTGCGTCAGCTCTCCCCTTTTTCGGTCGATCTTCCTGCTCGTTCGCTCCGGAGGCGGCCGCACATGTCGTGCCGGCCCTCCGCGAAGGGGCCCTGCGGCCACCCCCTCCGCGAACTCGTGCGTCAGCTCTCCTCGTACGTGTAGTACTTGCGGTAGTCCAGCACCCTTGAGGGCGGGACGTTGAACGGGGGCATCGGCTCGGTGAGGCTGATGACGCGGCCGTGCTCGGGGTCCTTCGTACCCAGGGGCTTCGCCGGGAGGTAGCCGGACTTGGGGTGCAGGCGCTGCCAGCGGGCCCAGATCAGGTCGATGAAGGCGTGGTGCAGCCAGAACACCGGGTCGTTCGGCGAGGACCCGCCGATCATGTGCCCGCCGACCCACTGGTGCACCCGGTTGTGCAGGTAGCCGCCCTTGGTGTCGCTGACGACCCACCCCTCCATCTTGTTGCGCAGCCCCTGGGTGCCGGGCGCGGAGTTCCACGGCGCGGTGTCGTACGTCGCGATCTTCAGCGCGTCGTTCAGCTCGGCGGCGGTCGGCAGCACGATCGGCCGGTCCGGGCGGCCCATGTTGCGGGTCAGGTACCGCTCCCGCGTGACGCCGTAGGTGATCGGCCAGTTGCCGGTCCCGTACGCGAACGGGCCGGTCATCACCTGGCCGTCGCTGGAGCGGCCGTTGCCGCCCATGAAGTCGTCGTCCCACAGCGCGGACGTCTCCGACCGGTCGGCGGTCCAGTCCCAGTACGGGATGGTCACCTCGGGGTCGATCATCCGCAGCTCGTGCTCGAAGACCAGCAGGAACTGCCGGTGCCAGGGGAAGAACGTGGGGGCCATGTGCGCCACCCGCAACCCGGTCTCGCCGTCGGCACTGAAGTACTGGGTGTGCAGCTTGACGTACTTGTCGTACCCGCCGCTGCGCTTGAGCTGGAGCACGGCGCGGACGAAGCGCGCGCGCTGGTCGCTGGTCAGATTCCGCTGGTTGATCCGGGTGTACACAGGTGCGGGCCCCTCGACGCTCGTCGGTCAGTGATGGTGCGCGGCGGCGGCGTCGGCCAGTTCGGCGCTCCCGATGACGTCGACCGCGCCCCGTGCGGTGGCCAGCGGCGTCGGGTACGGCTGGAAGTGGTTGGCCATGCTCACGTAGCTGCCGTCGAACCGGCGCATGGCGCCCAGGGGCAGCCCGTCGACCAGGAGCAGCAGCCCGCTGGGGTCGTCGGAGGTGAAGCCCTGGATGCGGCGGCCGCGGTAGACCTCGTCGAAGAGCGGCACGCTCACGTCCTGCGGTGCGGAGCCCGGCCCGCCGTCCGCCGCCGGCTTCCCGTCGGTGCCGCCGTCCGCCGCGGTGGCCGCGGCCGGCTGCCCTGCGGCGAGCATGGGGCGCAGCCCCGCCGCGGTGCCCGAGACGGCCGCCGCGGTGATCAGTCCGGTGCGGAGCACTCTTCTGCGTGATGCCATGCCCGGCTCCTTTCTCGGCTCTCGGCCGCGGTTCATCTTGCCCGGCGCGGCCCCGAATCCCGGGAC
Organism: Actinacidiphila sp. bgisy145; assembly: GCF_057708125.1. Classification (NCBI taxonomy): domain Bacteria; kingdom Bacillati; phylum Actinomycetota; class Actinomycetes; order Kitasatosporales; family Streptomycetaceae; genus Actinacidiphila; species Actinacidiphila sp. bgisy145. Next base: position 91,303 of record NZ_JBYIRL010000002.1, on the reverse strand, counting down.
CACCGCCGACGACCGGCAACGTTGATCCGGAAATTCACCTGACCGGGTGATGTCGTCGGTGGACGGCGACGGGTCTGATAGGGGAAGGGGATTCCTTGTGGGCACGGGCAGTTCGCCTTGAAAAGCCCGATCGTATGTCCATCTGAAGGTATGCGGCGCGGCCGTCTCCGAAGTACCGAATCCACGAGTGCCATTTATTCGTACGTTATGACTGACGGTCAGGCGGCGCTTCCCGCACGCCTTTTCCGTCGAACGAGGAGTGGCCATGGCCGAGCGGCACCACTGGTGGGCACGGGGGAGCGTCGCACTGGCCACGGCCGCGGTGCTGCTGTCCGGGGCGACCGCGACCGGGCTCGGCGACGACTCCGCCGGGCGGCTGCTCGGGCGGCCCGCGTACGGCACCCCGGTCGCCGGCCCGCTGCCGTCGCAGACCGCCCCGCGCTCCGGGCCGTCCGCCGGCACACCGACCACCGCCCCCTCGGCCGCGCCGAGCCCCGCGGCACCGGCGAACGGCGGGCTGCCGGCGATGGGCGCGTTCACCGACTCCGGCGCCAAGGGCGTCCAGAGCCTGGCCGGGCTCCAGACCTGGCTCGGCGGCACCCAGGTGAACGTCGGCCACACCTACCTGCCGGGCGACGACTGGGACAGCATCGAGGGTGGCGGCGACCTGCTCCAGCCGTGGGCCGACTGGACCCGCGCCCAGCCCGGCCGGCTCTTCGTGCTCAATGTGCCGATGCAGGCCGACAACGAGGGCCATGTCCCGGACGCCCAGGTGCGCGACCTCATCGAGCAGGGCGCGAGCGGCGCCTTCGACGCGCACTTCACCACGCTCGCCCGGCGGCTGGTGCGACTCGGCGTCCCCGACACGGTGCTGGTGCTCGGCTGGGAGATGAACGGCACCACCTACACCCACCGCTGCGGCCCCGACCCCGAGGGCTGGAAGGCGTACTGGAACCACGTGGTCACCGCCATGCGCGCCGTCCCCGGCCAGCACTTCCGCTTCGACTTCGCACCCAACCGCGGCCAGGACGCGATCGGCTGGACCACGTGCTACCCCGGGGACTCCACCGTCGACATCATCGGCATGGACTCCTACGACCAGCCGTCCGGCGAGACCTTCCAGCAGCAGGTCACCGAGCCGTACGGGCTCCAGGCCCAGGTGGACTTCGCCGCCGCGCACAAGAAGGCGATCTCCTACCCGGAGTGGGGCCTGTTCCGCAACGGCGACGACCCCGACTACATGAGCCTGATGCTCACCTGGATCATCACCCACCACCCGCTCTACCAGACCATCACCGACTACTGCCCGCACGGCGTGTGGCAGTGCGCGCAGAACCCCGCCTCCTCGAAGGTGTACCGGGCGCTGCTGTACGACCGGAAGACCGTCAGCGCGGCGCCCGCCTCACCCGCGCCCACACCGTCCCCCGGCACCTCGCCGACGTCCGCGCCCGCCGAGAGCTGCGTGCCGATGCCGCTGAGCGAGGTGCTCAAGCAGTCCTACGCGAGCGGGCAGGTGTGCGTACGGCTCGAGCAGCGTCCGAAGCCGTCCGCCACCGCCGCCATGCCCTCCCCCGGGCCCACCAGCGCCCTGTGACCGTCCGGCCGGCGGACGCGGCCTAATTCCGGCGGCGCCTGCGCAGTTCGCGCAGCCGGGTGCGGGCGGCGGTCGCCAGCCGGCGGGCCAGCAGCGACGGCAGGGCGCGGCGGGTGCCCAGCAGGAGGCGGGAGTTGGGGGCCGGGGTCGGGCGCCAGTGGGACTTGTGCGGCTCGGCGCCCCGCAGCATGCTCAGCACCGGCCGCCCGGCGGCGGTGAGGCGGGCGCCGTGCCGCATCAGGAGGGTGTTGAGGTCCACCCGCGCGGCCCGCAGGGCGGCGAAGTCGGCGCCGTAGAGGTAGCCGCCGGCCAGGGTCGGGGACAGCACGGTGAAGTTCGCGGCGACCACCTCGCCGCCGATCCTGAACTCGGTGAGCAGCGCCTCGCCGGACCGGGTCATCGCCGCGCCGGCCCGGCCGAGGTGTTCGGCGAACCGGGGCCGGACGTGTTCGGGGGTGACGCCCCGGCCTTCCCACTGGGCGGTGTGCAGCCGCAGCAGCGTACGGATCGCGGCGGGCACCTCGGCGGCCGGCACGTCGTGCTCCTCGACGCCCGAGGCGTCGATCTTGCGCAGGTGGCCGCGGATGCGCTGGCCGCGCGAGCTGCCGACCCGGGCGATCAGCCCGGCCATCGGGCCGCCGGGCAGCTCCAGGCAGTCGGAGTCGGCGAGCCGCCGCTTGGGGCCGCTCCACCGCGCGTACACCCGTTCGGCGGCGGCGCCCGCGGGCACCTCGCGCAGGTCCACGACCGAGCCGGCCGCCGCCTGCCGCAGGCCGCGGACGAGGGCGGCCGTGACCGGCCCGCCGTCGCCTTCGCCGTCGCGTTCGTCGCCTTCGTCGCTGCCGCCGTCGTCGCCGTCGGCCGCCGGGTCGAGGAGCACGTCGGAGAAGTCCGTGATGGCCCCGCCGAGCGGCACCAGCGCGGGCAGCGGCCGGTACACCCGCATCAGCGCGGCCGCGCCGACCAGTTCACCGCCGCCGGTGCCGGTGCTGCCGCTGCCGCCGGTCCCGCCGTCGCCGCGCAGGACCAGCACGACCCGCAGCCGGCCCGCCCGCCCGTACGACAGCCACCACGAGTGCAGCCACGCGTGGCTCTGGAACGGGGTGGCCCGCGGGCAGCTGCGGTGCAGCCGGTCCCACGCGGGGGCGAGGGCGGCGAACTCGGCCGGGTCGCGGCAGATCCGCACCGTCAGCGCACCGCCGGGCGGTCCGGGCGGCGCGGGTCTGGGGCGCGGCGGCCGGGGGGCGGCCGGCGCCGCGGTGTCGGGGCCCTCCACCCTCACACCGCCGTCCGCTCGGGCCGCGGCTCGGCGGGCGACGGGGACGGCGCGGGCGCGGCCGGCGCCGGGAGCTGCGCCGTGCCCTCCTCGCGCCGGGGCCGGACCAGCAGGGCGAGCGCGCCGAGCAGCCCGCCCGCGCTGGCGCCCACCGCGCCGGACAGCGCCGCCGACGGGGAGGACGGCGCGGCGGGCGCGGCCGCGGGGGAGAACAGCAGCAGCCGGACACCGGTGCTGCCGCTGTCGCGGTTGCCGACGGCGGCCAGCGAGCGGGCCACGCCGTTGGCGATGGCCGCGGCCGTGCCCGCCTTGGCGGAGCTGCCGGTGACGGAGATCATCGGGGCGTCGGGCGACGTCGCCGCCTGGACCCGGCTCTTCAGATCGGCGGCCGCGGTGTGGGTGGCCGCCTGCGCCCCGGCCAGCACCGCGGAGCCGGTGACGATCCGGCCGTATGCCTGGGCGAAGCCGAGCGCGGTCGGCGCGTCGGTGCCCTGCTGCGGTACGACCATCACGTAACTGGTCGCGGTGTACTGCGGGCTGGCCGCGAGGCCGTACCCGACGCCGCCGAGCAGGCCGACGCCGATGCCGAGCGGCAGCGGCAGCCAGCGCGGCAGCGCCCGGCGCCGGAGCGGGGTGCGGCGGCCGCGGTCCTGCGGGGCGCCGATGTCGTCCGTGTGGTTCACGGTGTGTCTCACTTCTGGGCGGGTGTCGGGGTGGAGGTGGCTTCGGCGGCGGCGCCGGGCGCGGTGGCCGGCTCCTGACGGGACGGCGGCGGCGCGCCCTGCGCCGCGGCGGGCGGCGCGGGCGGTACGGGCGGCAGGGGCGGCGCCGCCGGGCGTGGGGTCGCCTGCGCGGGCGGCGCCGGGTACGGATGGGCCCCGGCGGCGCGGGCGGGGTGCGGCACGCCCGCGCCGGAGCCGCGCCGCGCGGCCCCCCGCCGCTCGCCCGCCTGCTCGTACAGCGCCTTGACCAGCTGCGCGGTACGGGCGATGTGGTAGTAGTCGACGGCCGCGGGCGCGGGCAGCCGGCGCGGTCCCGCGCGGTGCTCCGCGGCCAGCGCGGCGGGCAGTTCGTCCAGGTCGATCCGGCAGGCGCCGGGCGCGTCCTCGGCCGGCACGTCCTCCACGGCGGGGCACGCGGTGTACAGCGCGGGCAGCCCGGCCGCCAGCGCCTCGACCACCGCGAGCCCGAACGCCTCCTCGGCGGAGACCGACACGAACAGGTCCATCGCGGCCAGCAGTCCGGGCACGTCCGCGCCGCCGGAGTCGGTGACATGGACCCGCTCCACCAGGCCCAACTGGTGCACGAGCCGCAGCAGCGGCACCCGTTCGGGGCCGTCGCCCGCGAGCAGCAGGTGTACGTCCGGCACCTCGGCGACCGCCCGGACCAGCGCGTCGAACCGCTTGCCGGGCACCTGCCGCCCCACCCCGCCGACGACATAGGCGCCGGCGGGGATGCGCAGCCGGTCGCGGGTCGCCGCGCGCGAGCGCGGGTCGAAGCGGAACCGGTCCGGCTCGATGCCGTTGGGCGCCAGGCGCACCCGCTCCTCCGGCACGCCCCAGTACACCAGCCGCTCCGCGACCGTCGCGGACACCGCGAGGGTGCCGTGGCCGAGCCGCTCGGTCGCCCGGTACAGGGTGCGGGTGCCCAGGCCCAGCGGCCGGCCCTCGATCTGGGTGGCGCCGAGCGAGTGCTCGGTGGCCACCACGGTGCGCACCCCGGCCAGCCGCGCGGCGATCCGCCCGTAGACGCAGGCCCGGTACAGGTGGGTGTGCACCACGTCGTAGCGGCCGGCCCGCATCAGGCGGGTCAGGCGGGGCAGCACGCCGAGGTCGCGGTTGCCGGCCATCCGCAGGTGGTGCACCCGCACGCCGTCGGCGCGGATCGCGTCGGCCACCGGGCCGGGGTCGGTGAGCGTGGCCACCTCGCACCTGGCGTCGAGGTGCCGCAGCAGCAACCGCAGTTGCTGCTCGGCGCCCCCGACGTTCAGGCCGGTGATGACGTGCAGGACTTTCATGTGTCGCCTCCTGGGGGCGCGGCGGGCGAAGCGGCAAGTCCGGCCCGGCGGCGCCGGTGCACCAGCCGCTTGGCGTGCAGCCGCAGGGAGTTGTCGTCCTCGCCGACGTAGGTGCGCGGCAGGTCGTGGACGCAGGCGAGCGGCCCGGGCTCGACTCCGCAGGCGTAGTCGTATCCGGCCTGGCGGGTGGCGAGCATGGTGCGCGCGTCGGCCGCGCCGTAGGGGTAGCAGAAGCCGGCCGGGGCGGCGCCGAGGATGTCCGCCAGCAGGCCGCGGCTCTCGTTGACCTCGGCGTCCAGCTCCGCGTCGTCGAGGTCGGTCAGGCGGCGGTGCAGCAGGCCGTGCGAGCCGACCTCGATGCCGGCGTCGTGCACGGCGCGGATGCCCTCGGCGGTCAGCAGCGGCTTGCGCGGGCCCTCCGGGTCCCAGGCGTTGGTGCCGCCGAGCCGGCCGGGCAGCACGAACAGGGTGGCGGTGTGGCCGTGCGCGCGCAGCAGCGGCAGCGCCTCGTCGAGGAAGTCGGTGTACCCGTCGTCGAAGGTCAGCCCCACCAGCCGGCCGGCCCGGCCGTGGGCGCGCGCGGCGAGCAGTTCCCGGACGCTGACGCCGGTCAGCCCGCGGCGGCGCAGCCAGCGCAGCTGCCCCGCCAGCCGCTGCGGGGTCACCGTGATCCGGTACGGGTCGCCGGCCCGGCGGTCGCCCACCGAGTGGTACATCAGCGTCCAGGGCGCCAGGCTGTCGTCGGACGCGCTGGTGCCGGCGGCTGGTTGTGCGGTCCGCTGCGTGGTCGTCGGTCTGGTCATGGGCGGCCCTTCCGCGTGACGGTGGCGAGCAGGTACGGGACTTCGGGCACCCGGACGGCGAGCGCGGCGCCGGCGAAGACGGCGGGCACCGCCACCGCGCAGGCGGCGACGGCCACCACCGGGTCACCCAGGTGGTGAGCCACTACCCACCCGGCCCCGGTGGCGCACAGCGCGGCGAGGGTGATCCGCCCGATCCGGGGCGCCACCGCGGCCAGGCGCACCGCGACGGTGTGCGCGCCCAGGCCGCGCAGCAGCAGCGCGGCGGTCACGGTGATGCCGAGCGCGTTGCCCGCCGCGATGCCGTACGCGCCCCACGGCCCGACGGCGGCGGCGTCCGCGGCGGCGGTGACCAGCAGGCCCAGCCCCATGGCGGCGGCCGGGTACCAGGTCGGCCCGGCGGCCGAGAAGTACGGCCGGACCAGCGCCCCGACCAGGCTCTGGCCGAGCAGCCCGAGCGCGTAGACGCGCATCACGGTCGCGGTGTCCGCGGTGTCCGCGGCGGTGAACTCGCCGCGCTGGAAGAGGACGTCGATGATCTGCGGGGCGCACGCGATGACGTAGGCGGTGCCGAGCAGCACCACCAGGCAGGCGAGCGCGAGGTCCCGTTCCACCCGGCGCCTGGCCTGCTCGCGGTCGCCGTCGGCCAGCGCGCGCGAGAGCACCGGGAAGGTGACCGTCACGATCATCACCGACAGCGCCATCGGCAACTGGGCGACCTTTTCGGCATAGTTGAGGTGCGAGATGGCGCCGGCGGGCAGCGGGGCGGCGAAGAACCGCTCGACCAGCACCTGCGCCTGGCGGCTGAGGGTGAAGACGACCACCGGTGCGAGCAGGGCCGGGCCCAGCGGGTTGCGGCGCCGCGGGCCGTCCCACCCGGTCGGCGCGGCCGACCGCAGCACCTTCAGGAAGGACGGCAGCTGGGCCGCGACCATCAGCGCGCCGCCGACCGCGACACCGGCGGCGGCCGCCCGCACCCCGAGGTGGCCGTGCAGGGTGAACAGCACTGCCACGATGCCGGTGTTGTAGGCGACGTAGATCGCGGCGGGCGCCGCGAAGCGCCGGTGCGCGCGCAGCGCGGCGCTGAGGTACCCGGCGGCGCCGAAGGTGAGGACGGTCAGCGCGGTCAGCCGGGTGCAGGCGGCCGCGGTGGCCGGGTCGGCGATGCCGGGGGCGAGGACGCGGACGACCCACCCGGCTCCCGCGGCCAGCGCCGCGGTCAGCAGGGCCAGGGCGGCGAGCAGCCGGGGCAGGGTGCCGCGGACCAGGGCGCGCGGGCCCTGGCCCCCGGCGAGCGCCGCACTGAAGGCGGGCACCATCAGCAGCGCCATCGCGTCCTCGATCAGGACGGTCGCCGCGACCTCGGGGATGGTCCAGGCGACGAGGAAGGCGTCGGACTCCGCGCCCGCGCCGAAGAGGTGGGCGATGCCCTGGTCGCGCACCAGGCCGAGGACGGACCCGGCGACGCTGAGCCCTGCGGTGGCCGCGGCCGCGTGGGCCATCCGGGAGGAGGGCTCTCCCGGCACGGTGGGGGAGCCGCCGGGGGCGGGCGCCGGGGTGGCGGCGGCCCTCCCGACGCGCGGGTGGGGCGGGGCGATGTCGAACGGCTCGGGCGCCGGCGCCCACACGTCCGGCGGCTCGGGTTCGGCGGCGGTGCGGACGGCCGGGCGGAGCGGAAGCCGGGGGTCGTCGGCCGGGTGGGTCCAGATGTCGTGGGGCAGCTCCCCGGTGCTCTCGCGCCGCCGCGCGCGCCGGGAGGCGGCCGGTCCGGCGCCGGGGGGCCGGCGGGTCATCGGGCGGGCTCGTCGGTGGAGTTCAGGGCCCACCAGGCGGTCAGGCCGAGCAGGACGGCGGTGAGCGGGGTGGAGGGGCCGCCGATGTCGGCGTACAGGAAGTCCACGGCCTGCCACAGCAGGAGCCCGACGGCGGCGAGGCCCGGGGCGACGGCGCCGCGGGCACGGAGGCGGCCTGCGGCACCCGCGGCGGCGGCCGTTCGCGGCGCCGGCAGGAGCGGGCGGCGGGCGGCGCGGCGGGCGCGGTAGAGGCGGGCGCCGCCGGCGGCGAGCAGCGCCGCCCAGGAGCCGGCGAGCAGCCCGCAGCCGATGAGGCCCTGCTCGGAGAGGGCCAGCAGGTACATGTTGTGCGGGGAGAGCAGGGGTTCGCGGGTGAAGGTCTGCCCGGCGCCCGCGGTGTCGCTGCCGGAGTCGAGGGCGAGGGAGGCGTGGGAGTCGCGCTCGTCGGGGAAGCGCTTGAGGCCGACGCCGGCGGCGGGGTGCTCGCGCCACATCGACAGCGCCGCCGACCACAGGGTGTACCGGTCCGTGACGGACTGGTCGGGCGCGTCGGTGACCTGGGTGATGCTCGCCAGCCGCTGGGTGATCATCTGGGAGCCGACCCCGACCCCGCCGACCAGCAGCACCGCGCACGCGGCGAGCGCCGCGAGGACCCGTACGGCCTGCCGCCATCCGGCCAGCAGCGCCGTCACCGCCAGCGCGAGCGCGGTGGCGATCCAGGTGCCGCGGCTGAAGGAGACGGTGAGCGGCACCAGCAGCAGGGCCGCGCACACCGCGGCCCCGGTACGGACCGCGCGCCGCCCGGGCGCGAGCGCGTACCCGGCCGCGATGACGACCCCGTAGGCGACGACCGTGGCCATCCCCATGATGTCCGAGGGCCCGAAGGTGCCCACCGCGCGGACGTCCTCGCCCTGGTAGGAGGCGCCGGTCCCGGTGGCGTACTGCCAGACCCCGATCCCGCCCTGGACCAGGGCGAGGGCGACCACCGCGCCCGCGACGACGGCGAAGTCCCGCCGGTCGCGCAGCAGCAGGACGAGCGCGGCCGGCACGAGCACGAACACCTGGGCGTAGCGCACGAACCCGGTGGCCGAGGCGCCCGGGTCGGGCGAGGTGACGGTGGCGACCGCGAAGCCGACCAGGGGCGCCCCGAGGACGGCGGCCGCGGCCGGGCTGAGCAGCCGCCGCCGGTCGCGCAGCAGCCGTACGGCGCAGGCGAGCACCAGCACCGCGCTGGCCGCGTCGGCCGGGGTGACCTTGCCGGACGTGCTGACGTCGCCCGGGGCGACGGGTGCGGCCAGCAGCGCGATGGTGGCGAGCGCGGGCAGCAGGTGGGCGTACTCCGTCAGGTGACGGTGTGTCAGTTTACGGGTGTGAGCTTTCGGGTGTCGGGCGCGGCCGGGAGGCGTGCGGAGGGTCAGGGCCATCAGCTACCGCCGAACCGGAAGAACGACGTCGCGGTGCGGACGATGATCGCGACGTCCTGCCACAGCGACCAGCTCTCGATGTAGTGGTTGTCGAACCTGGCCCGGTCCGGGATGGAGGTGTCGCCGCGCAGGCCGTTGACCTGGGCCAGGCCGGTGATGCCCGCGGGCATGCGGTGCCGGTCCCGATAGCCGGGCAGCTCGGCGCCGAACTTCTCGACGTAGAAGGGGCGCTCGGGGCGCGGCCCGACCATGCTCATGTCGCCGCGCAGCACGTTCCACAGCTGCGGCAGCTCGTCGAGCGAGGTGCGGCGCAGCAGCCGGCCGACCGCGCTGGTGCGCTCGTCGTGGGCGATGTTCCACAGCGTCGCGGACTCGTTGTCGTCGGCGGGCCGCAGCGTGCGGAACTTCAGCAGGGTGAACGGCCGCCCGCCCAGGCCGATCCGCTCCTGCCGGAACAGCACGCCCGGGCCGTCCGAGAGGCGCACGGCCAGGGCGCAGCCGGCCAGCACCGGGGCGGCCGCGGCCAGCGCGAGCGCGGCGAGCACCACGTCCAGCAGCCGCTTGCCGCGCGGCAGCCGGTGCGGGCGGGCGGTGAACGGGCGGCAGGAGTAGCCCCACAGGTGCGCGGACCCGATCCGGTCGGCGACACCGCTGCCGCTCCGCCGCTCGTCCGCCTCGACCTGCCAGATCCGGCAGCCGCGTGCCGTCAGCAGTTCGGCGGCCGCCACCGTGGCCGGTCCGGCCGGGCCGACCACCACGACATGGCGGACCGCGTCGCGCACCGCGACCCGCGCGATGTCCGCGGCGGCGGTCACCGCCAGCCGCGGCAGCGGGGCGGCCGGGGCCGCCATGGGAGCCGCCGCGGTGCCGGCCTCCTCCGGGGCGCCCGGGCGGGTGGCCGGCAGCGTCGTACAGGGGTCCGGATACCGTGCGGGGTGCGCGGAACGCCCGTCGGGGAAGGCGTGTTCGGGGGCGAGGGTGGCGAACGCCGCCCGGACCAGGTCGTGTTCGCCCGGCCCGTCGGCGTCCGCGGGCGTGGCGAGCGCCACCGGGGCGAGGCCGTACTCGGGGTGTTCGCGCAGCGCGGCCGCCAGGTGATCGGCGGCGGGGGCGGCGCCGACGACCAGGGTCGGGGCCGGGGAGCGGCGGGCCCGGGCGCGGTGCAGGCGGTGCGCGAGCGCGCGCAGGGCGACGGCCGTGCAGCCGGTGAGCGCGGCGGCGTCCAGGAGTTCGGGCCAGCCCAGCGCGCTGTGCCGCTCGGTGGCCGCACCCGCGGCGGCGGCCAGGCCCCAGGCGAGCACCGTGCCGAGCGCGACCGCGGGCACCTCCTCCAGCGCGGCGGGCGCGAGCGCGGGCCGGTAGAGGCCAGCTCTTCGGTGCGCGGCCAGCAGCACGCACAGCAGCACCACGGGCAGCACCGGCGCACCGGCCGGCCCGACCGCGCACAGCCCGGCCGCCGCCGCCAGGCAGTCCGCCGCGACGAGGGCGCGGCCGGGCGAGGGCACCCGGCCGGCACCCGGGGCGCGCGCCGCGGTGTCCGCCCGGGGCGCGGAGTGCTGCTCCGGGACGGTCTCCCGAGCGGTCCGCGCCGCGCGCGCCGACCGGGCGGAGCGCGCCCCCGCGGCCCGTACGGCCTGCGGCTGCGGCATCACCACCCTCAGGTCGGCGCTCCCGGGGCGCCCTTGGCCCGCGGCGGTCTGCCACCGGCTCGGGTCCGCCGCCGTACGGGTGGCGCTCCGGCCGGGGTGCGCGCCGTACGCCGGGTCGGCCGGGTCGCCGTACGAGGCCCCGGCGGCGTAGGGCGGGTCGCCGAACGAGGCGTCGCCGTAGGCCGCGTCGCCGTACGGGGGCAGGCCCGTCACCGGCCACGGCGGGGGCGGGGCGGGGGCGCCCTCGGGGGCGGCGCGGTCCGGGGTCGCGGGGCGGTTCACGCGGTTCACCGGGCGGGCACCTCGGCCTCGCGGGCGGACCCGGCGGCGGCCGTGCGCGCCAGGTGCGGCACCAGGTCGGCGTACAGCGACCCGACGGCCGCCGCGGCGCCGCGCACGTCGTGCCGGTCGCGGACGTGGGCGAGCGCGCGCAGTCCCGCTGCGGTACGGGTCGCCGGGTCGGCGAGCAGCCGCACCAGCGCGGCCGCCAGCTCCTCCGGCGCGCCCGGCGGCACCACGCACCGCTCGGTGTCGGCGGGCGGCAGGCTCTCCCGGGCGCCGCCGACGTCGGCGAGGACGACGGGACGCGCGCAGGCCATCGCCTCCAGGGGCGCGAGCGCCATCCCCTCCCAACGGGACGGCTGCACCACGACGTCGGCCGCCTGGTACCAGGGCAGCGGGTCCGTGGTGGCGCCGGTGAACAGCACGCTCATCGGGGCCGCGGCCATGAGCTGCCGCCGGTCCGGCCCGTCGCCGACCAGCACCAGCCGGGCCGACGGCAGCCGCGCGGCCACCAGCGGCCAGGCGCGCAGCAGCACGTCCTGGCCCTTCTGCGGGCACAGCCGCCCGACGCAGGCCACCACGGGTGTGCCGGGGGCCAGGCCCGCGAGTTCGGGCAGCGCCGCGCGGGCGAGGTCACCGCGCAGCGGCGGCCGGAAGTGCTCGGTGTCGATGCCGTTGGGCACCACGGCCCACCGGCCGCGCACGCCGTGCGAGGCGCCGGAGTCGCGTTCGGCGCCGCTGACGCACAGCACGCGGTGCGCCCAGCGGGCGGCGGCGCGCTCCCAGCGCAGCGCCGCCCAGCCGGCCGGGCCGGACACCGCGTCGTAGGACCAGGCGTGCGGCTGGAAGACGGTGGGGACGCGGCCGCGGGCGGCCAGCCGGCCGGCCAGCCCCGCCTTGGAGCTGTGCAGGTGCAGCAGGCCGGGGCCGGTCGCGCGCAGCACCCGGGCGAGCGACCGCACCTCGGCGGGCAGCGCGGGCCCGGGCGAGCGGCCGGCGGGCCAGGCCGCGACCTCGGCGCCCACGGAGGCGGCCGCGGGCCCCAGGTCGCCGCCGGGCGGGCAGGCCACCACGACCCGGGCGCCGTGCGCCACCTGATGGCGTGCCAGGTCGGTGACGACGCGGGCCACCCCGCCGTCCACCGGCTGCGCGACGTGCAGCACCGTCAGCCCGTCGAGCCGGGCTGCTGTGTGCGGCCGGGCGCCCCCGTCGGGGCGGACGCCCGTGTCGGGCGCGGCCGCCCCGTCGTGCCGGGCTCCCCCGGCCACCGCGGTCCGCACGGCGGCGGTCGTCGGGGGGACCTCGTCGTCATGGTCTTGCGGCATCGCGCGCCGTTCCCTTTCTCCGGGACCCGGAGAAGTCCGAAGTCCGGTCGGTACCGCGGCCCGGCCGGCCGGCTCCGGCGGTTCGCCCGGAACGCTGGACCGACCGCGACCGAGGAGCGGTCGACCAGCCGTGGTCGACCGACCTTGATCAACGGGCCGCGTGCACTCAACGAATACGGTGCCTGTCAGGTAATCCCGATGGATTCCCCCTGCACGTTCCCAGACGACCCGGGGTAACCCGTGCAGGACGCGCGGCGCCGCCGGCCCGGAGCTCTGAGCTGGCCGTTTCTTATGACCATCGGATTTCGCGGGTCCGGTGACGCATCGAAGGCGGGGTTCGTCAATCACTCGTGTGGGGGAATGCGTCCGTCATAGGGGCCGCTGGTTATCCGTTCGGGTGAACGTTCATTACCAACGGGCTGTCGCGCGGTTGATCAGACCGGCCCTGGTACCGGGGCCACCCTCTCTTCCCAGAAGGACCTATCGTGATCAAGAAGATCCTCGCCACGGCCGCCGTCGCGGCCTCGCTCGCGGGTGTCTCCGCGACGGTCGCCCCCGGCGCGATGGCCATCGGTGACGACCACGGCACCACCACCGCCAACGGCAACGGCTCCGAGCAGAACTACGGCAACACCTACACCAGCGGTGTGATGAGCCCGTCGTTCGCGCTGATCCAGGGCTCGCTCAACAAGCCCTGCATCGCCCTGCCGGCCAAGGCCAACCTCGGCTCGCTCGTCGGCGTCGTGCCGATCAGCATCCAGGACCTCAACGTGCTGACGTCGCCGCAGAACCAGCAGTGCACCGAGAACTCCACCCAGACCCAGGGTGACGAGCCGCTGTCGCACCTCCTCGACCAGCTGCCGATCCTGTCCGGCAACGGCACGGCCAACCACTGACCCGGCCGACCGCCGACCGGCCAGGCAGCCGACCGGTGCCGCCGGTCCGCCCGGCTCCGTACGGCCCCGGCGCCCGACATCCCCGTCGGGCGGACCGGGGCCGTCGCCGTTTCCGGCGCGCGCCGGAAGGAATTCCGGCGGGCCCGGCATTGCGCGGCGGTCGGGCGGGCGCGGATATCGCGGGAACCGGACGAGTTCCACCGGCCATTCGGGTGGATCGCGTGTTTCGGCGGCCGTTTGGCAGTTTCCTCGGCACCGGGGTGGTCGTTGATCCGGTCGGCAGCGGTGTGCTCGGGTGTGGGAAATGCCCGGCGAACCGTCACGAAGGCCGTGGCGGTGCACGACGCCGTTTCCGGAAAAGGAGTTCACCGTGAAGTACACGAAGGTCGCAGCGGTCGCCGCCGGCACCCTGATGGCGGCCGGTGCCGCTGTCCCCGCGTTCGCCAGCTCCGGCGCCGGCGCCGTCGCGGCCGGCTCGCCGGGCGTGCTGTCGGGCAACGTCGTCCAGGTCCCGGTGCACGTCCCGGTCAACCTGTGCGGCAACACCATCAACATCATCGCGCTGCTGAACCCCGCGTTCGGCAACACGTGCGTCAACGCCGACAACTGACGTCCGCCTGGCAGGCCGCGACAGCGCCCTGATCAGGTACCGCCCCGGAGCGCCGCATCTCTTCGCGCCCCGGGGCGGTGCGTCTGGCGGGGGCCCGCGAAGCGCCGCGCGCCCCTGAGAAGCGAAGTCGAAAGAAGAGTCGATGCGACAGATCCTGAGCCGGAGTCTGCTCACCGTCGCTGCCGCGAGCAGCGTCCTTGCCGCGACCGGGGGGTACGCACAGGCGGATTCCGGCGCCGACAGCACCGCGACCGGTTCGCCCGGCCTGCTGTCGGGCAACTCCGTGCAGGTCCCGGTGGACGTGCCGGTCAACGCGTGCGGCAACACGGTCGACGCCCCCGGGCTGCTGAACCCCTCGTTCGGCAACTCCTGCGGCAACACCTCGTCCCCGGCGCCGACCACACCGCCCGCGCAGGTGCCGCCGCCGCGCACGGAGAACCCGCCCACACCGTCGAAGACCCCGCCGGCCACCCCGGTGCAGCACCACCAGCTGGCCGAGACCGGGCTGAACGGCCACACGGCGGGCTTCGCGGGTGCCGCGGGCGCCGCCCTGCTGCTGGGCGGGGCGCTGCTCTACCGGCGTTCCCACACCGCGGCGCGCTCCGCGCGCACCTCCCCCCGCAACCGCTGACCGCAGACCGCTGACCGCTGACCGCTGACCGCCGGCTGCCGACCCAGGCTGCCGGCCCGACCGCCGACCGCTCCCGCCGACCGCTCCGGCGGGGCGCCGCCCTTTCGCCCGGGAAAAGCGGCTAGTACGAGAAATGCGCCGAGGTTCCGCACGTAAGGGTGATTGTCGCGGCGGTGGCCTGATTTCCGTTTCCTGTGGATCGGCGCGGTCGTTGTTCAGCGTGCCGGACTTCGGCGCTCCGACGGCGTTCCACGGCACCCCGACTTCCCAGGGTCGGGTCGCCGGCTCTCGGCTAAGGAAAGGGTGGCAAGTGAAGTACTCGAAGGTTGCGGCGGTACTGGCCGGTTCGGTGATGGCGGCCGGGGTGGCCGCACCTGCCTTTGCGGACGACACCGCCAGCGCCCCCGTCTCGGTCGACAACATGTCGACGATGCCCACGAGCATCAACGGCGGAGTGGACCAGGCGCTCAACGAGCAGCCGTTGCAGAAGGTCGCGGACGCCACGCACGTCCAGTCCGTCCTGAACACCCTCCAGGGCGCCACCGACTCCTTGCAGGGCGCCACCGGCCCCGCCGGGTCCGCCCTTTCGGGTGCCACCGGCGCCGTGCCCGGCGGCACGCTGCTCGGCGGTCTTCCGCTCGGCAGCCTCCCGCTCGGCTGATCCCGCCCGCCGGTTCTCCGGCCCGCCCGGCCCTTCCCACCCGGTTGTTACCCCGTCGGAGTGAAAGGCCGGAACCAAAACCCGCTGGAGCGGTTGATCAGGTCGCTCCAGACCTTCCAGAACAGTGCGACAAGCACCAAAAAAAGGGACAACAATGATCAAGAAGATGCTTGCCGGTGCTGCTCTCGCCGCGTCGGTCGTCGCTGTCGGTGCCACCGCCGCCCCGCAGGCCATGGCGATCGGCAACGACGAGGGCACCACCACGGTGAACGGCAACGGCGCCGAGCAGTCGTTCGGCAACACCCTGACCGGTGGCACCCAGAGCCCCCAGATCGGCCTGGTCCAGGGCACCCTGAACAAGCCGTGCCTCGGCGTGCCGGTCAAGGCCAACGTCGGCTCGCTGGTCGGCCTCGTGCCGATCACCGTCCAGGACATCAACGTGCTGACCTCGCCGCAGAACCAGCAGTGCACCGAGAACTCCACCCAGGCGCAGGGCGACGAGCCGCTCTCCCACATCCTGAGCAACATCCCGGTCCTGTCCGGCAACGGCGTGGCCAACCACTGAAGCACCCCCGGCCGCACCGCGGCCCCCGGCCGGTGACGCTCGCCCCCCGAGCCGAACCGGCCCGCTCCACCCGTACGGGCCGCCGGCCTTCCCCCCTCGCCGGCGGCCCGTCGCCGTGCCCGGCCGCTGTCGGCGCCTGCCGCTACGGTCGGACGATGCCCAAGACGACGTACTTCACGGCGACGAGCATCGACGGCCGCATCGCGGACGAGGCAGGCTCGCTCGACTGGCTCTTCACGGCCGACCGGGGCGGCGAGGGCAGCAGCCGCTTCCCGGCGTTCTACGGCACCGTCGGTGCCTTCGCCCTCGGCGCCACCACCTACGAGTGGGTGCTGGAGCACGAGCAGTTGCTGCGGCAGCCCGAGAAGTGGCGCGAGTGGTACGGCAGCACGCCGTGCTGGGTCTTCACCCACCGCGAGCTGCCGGCCGTGCCCGGCGCCGACATCACCTTCGTCCGCGGCGACGTCCGCCCGGTCCACGACGCGATGGCCGCGGCCGCCGGGGACCGCACGATCTGGCTGATGGGCGGCGGTGAGCTGGTGGGCCGGTTCGCCGACGAAGGGCTGCTCGACGAGCTGGTGCTCGGTGTCGCACCGGTCCTCCTCACCGGCGGCGCCCCGCTGCTGCCGCGGCGGCTGGGGTCCGACCGCCTCACCCTGACCTCCGCCGAGCAGGTCGGCGGCTTCGCCTATCTGACCTACGCCGTCGGC
This sequence comes from Actinacidiphila sp. bgisy145, assembly GCF_057708125.1. Classification (NCBI taxonomy): domain Bacteria; kingdom Bacillati; phylum Actinomycetota; class Actinomycetes; order Kitasatosporales; family Streptomycetaceae; genus Actinacidiphila; species Actinacidiphila sp. bgisy145. The sequence continues at coordinate 75,070 of NZ_JBYIRL010000002.1, read as the reverse complement.
CCGGCCTGAGCAGCGGCGCCGCACCCGGCGCGACGGTTCCGGCCCGCGGTCGGTAGGGTCCTGCTGACCTGCTGCTTCCCCCCTCCGAGGTGTCCGCGTGAGCTCCGACCCCGCGCCGGTGACCGTCGTCGGCATCGGCGCCGACGGCTGGGACGGGCTGCCCGAGACCTCCCGGGCCGCGCTGCGCGCCGCGGACACGGTGATCGGCGGCCCGCGCCAACTCGACCTGCTGCCGCCGGAGTGCACCGGGCAGCGGCTGCCGTGGCCGTCGCCGCTGCGGCCCGCGGTGCCCGCCCTGCTCGCCGCGCACGCCGGCCGCCGGCTCGCGGTGCTGGCCAGCGGCGACCCGTTCTTCCACGGCATCGGCCGGGCGCTGGCGCAGACCGCGGGCCCCGCCGCGCTGCGGGTGCTGCCGCACCCCTCGTCCGTCTCCTACGCCTGCGCCCGGCTCGGCTGGCCGGTCGAGGACACCGCGGTCGTCTCGGCCGTCGGCCGCCCGGTCGCCGCGCTGGCCGCCGCCCTGCACGACCGCCGCCGGCTGCTCGTGCTCAGCGCCGGCGCCGCGACCCCCGCCGAGGTCGCCGCGCTGCTGCGCGACCGCGGCTTCGGGCCGAGCCGGCTGCGGGTGCTGGAGCAACTCGGCGGCCCCCGCGAACAGGTGGCCGCCGACGGCACCGCCGCCGACTGGCCGCACCCGCCCGGCGACCCGCTCAACGTGGTCGCCGTCGACTGCCGCCGCGACACCGCCGCGCCGCGGCTGGGCGCCGTACCCGGGCTGCCGGACGAGGCGTACGACCACGACGGCCAGCTCACCAAGCGCCATGTGCGCGCCGCCACCCTCGCCGCGCTGGCGCCCGTGCCCGGCGAACTGCTCTGGGACGTCGGCGGCGGCTCCGGCTCCATCGCGATCGAGTGGATGCGCACGCACCCGTCCTGCCGGGCCGTCAGCGTGGAGCGCGACCCGGTCCGCGCCGCCCGGATCACCGCCAACGCCGACCGGCTCGGCGTGCCCGCGCTGCGGGTCGCCGTCGGTGCCGCGCCCGCCGCGCTCGCCGAACTCCCGGTGCCCGACGCCGTGTTCGTCGGCGGCGGGCTCACCGCGCCCGGGCTGCTCGACACCTGCTGGGACGCGCTTCCCGCGGGGGGCCGCCTCGTGGCCAACACGGTCACCCTGGAGTCCGAGGCGCTGCTCGCCGCGCACTACCGCCGCCGCGGCGGGGAGCTCGTACGGCTCTCGGTCGCGCACGCCGCACCCGTCGGCGGCTTCACCGGCTGGCGGCAGGCGATGCCGGTCACCCAGTGGGCCGTGGTCAAACCGGCCGCACCCGCAGGACCCGTAGGAGGGGCAGACGTATGACCGTGTACTTCATCGGCGCCGGGCCCGGCGCCGCCGACCTCATCACGGTGCGCGGCGCGCGGCTGCTCGCCTCCTGCCGGGTCTGTCTGTACGCGGGGAGCCTGGTGCCGCGCGACCTGCTCGCGGACTGCCCGCCCGGCGCCGAACTCGTGGACACCGCGCGGATGGATCTCGACGCCATCACCGAGGCGCTGGTGCGCGCGCACCGCGACGGCCACGACGTGGCGCGGCTGCACTCCGGGGACCCGTCGGTGTTCAGCGCGGTCGCCGAGCAGATGCGGCGGCTCGACGCCGCCGAGGTGCCGTACGAGGTGGTCCCCGGGGTGCCGGCGTTCGCCGCCGCGGCGGCCGCGCTCAAGCGGGAGTTGACGGTGCCGGCGGTCGGGCAGACCGTGATCCTCACGAGGGTGGCGCAGCGGGCCACGCCCATGCCGCCCGGGGAGGACCTGCCGACCCTCGCGGCCAGCGGTGCGCTCCTCGTGCTCCACCTCGCGGCCGGGTACGCCGAGCGCGTCGTCGCCGAACTCCTCCCGCACTACGGCGCGGACTGCCCCGCCGCGGTGGTCGCCTACGCGAGCCGGGCGGACGAGGTCGTCCTGCGCGGGACCCTCGCCACGATCGCCGGCCAGCTCACGGAGGCGGGCATCCGCCGCACCGCCGTCATCATCGTCGGGCGCACCCTGGGGGCTTCCTCCTTCCCCGACAGCCACCTCTACTCCCCCCTCCGGGGGCGCCCCTGACCCCCCGCCACCCCGCCCCCTGCGGTCGCGGGACCACCCCCCCGGCGGTGGCTCGTCGCGCAGTTCCCCGCGCCCCTGGGTGGTGCCCCTTGGGGTGGTCGGTCAGTTCCTCGCGCCCCTGGGGGCGGTTGGTTCGCGGCGCGCTGCTACCCGCGCTTGGCGGCGGCGAGCAGCTTGATCAGGGGCGCGGGGAACTGCGCGACGAGCCACGACGCACCGGCAGGCGCACACGCACCGCAGGGGGCAGTCGCTCGGGTGTTCCACGTGGAACATTAGGGTGGCCCCGTGCATGTGCTGGTGCTCGGAGGTACGACCGAGGCGAGGCAACTCGCCCGGCTCCTGGCCGCGCGCGAGCGCACCGTGACGTCGTCGCTCGCCGGGCGCGTGGCGGCCCCCACCCTCCCGGAGGGCAACGTCCGGATCGGCGGCTTCGGCGGCGTCGAGGGAATGGCGCGCTGGCTGCGCGAGCACCACGTGGACGCCGTGGTGGACGCGACGCACCCCTTCGCGGAGCGGATCAGCGCCAACGCCGCGGAGGCGGCCACCCGCACGGGAGTGCCGCTGCTGGCGCTGCGCCGCCCCGGCTGGACCCCGGTCCCCGGCGACGACTGGCGCTTCGCGGACTCGCTCGCCCAGGCCGCGCAGTTGCTGCCGGACCTGTCGGACCGGGTGTTCCTGACGACCGGCCGCAGCGGCCTCGCGGCCTTCGCCGGGCTGGACGGCCTGTGGTTCCTGGTGCGGTCGGTGGACCCGCCGGAGGGCGAGGTGCCGCGGCGGATGACGGTGCTGCTGGACCGGGGCCCGTACACGCTCCAGGGGGAGCGGGAGGTGCTGCGGGAGCACCGGATCGGGGTGCTGGTGACGAAGGACAGCGGGGGTGCGGCGACCGCCGCGAAGCTGGTGGCGGCACGGGAGGCGGGGCTGCCGGTGGTGGTGGTGCGCCGGCCGCCGGGGGTGGCGGGGGTGGAGGTCGCCCAGGACGTGGAGCGGGCGGCGCGGTGGGTGCGGGAGCGGGTGGGCTGAGGGCACGGCGGCGGGGTGCGCGGTGCCCTCAGCGCTGCGGGTGGTCCGGCGCCCGGGGGAGGGCGCCGTCAGTCCCGGGGGTAGGTCCGCGGCGTCCAGACGACCTGCTCGCCGCCCCCGCGCACCACGGTCCTGGTCTGGGACGACCCGACGATCAGCAGGGTGCGCATGTCGACCTCGTCCGGGTCCAGTTCGGCGAGGCGGACGATCCGCACCCGCTCCCCCGGCCCGCCGACGTCGCGGGCGACCACCACGGGCGTGTCGGGAGCACGGTGCTCCAGCAGGAGTTCGCGCGCCTTGGCCACCTGCCAGGTGCGGCTCCTGGAGCCCGGGTTGTACAGCGCCAGCACCAGGTCCGCGGCGGCAGCCGCCCGCAGCCGCTCGGCGATGACCTCCCACGGTTTGAGCCGGTCCGACAGGGAGACGGTCGCGTAGTCGTGGCCGAGCGGCGCACCGACCCGCGCGGCCGCCGCGTTCGCCGCGGTCACACCGGGCAGCACCCGTATCGGCACGTCCTGGTACGGCGGTTGCGAGGCCGCCTCCACCACGGCGGTGGCCATCGCGAAGACCCCCGGGTCGCCGCCGGAGACCACGGCCACCCGCCGCCCCCTGCGGGCCAGGTCGAGGGCGAACTCGGCGCGCTCGGCCTCCACCTTGTTGTCGCTGCCGTGCCGCCGCTGGCCGGACCGCACCGGCACCCGGTCCAGGTAGGTGGTGTAGCCGACCAGGTCGTCCGCGGCGGCCAGCGCGCCGCGCGTCTCGGGGGTCAGCCACAGCGGCCCGGCCGGACCGGTGCCCACGACCACGACCTGCCCGCGCCCGCCGCCGTCGGCGTCCGCCTCGGACACCGCCGCGGGTACGGCCGTCCGCGGCTCCGTCGCGCCGCCCCGGCTCGGCAGCACCGCCACCGCGAAGTACGGCACCGACTCCGGGTCCACCTCGGCGAGTTCCGCGGTCCGCTCACCGGCCATCGTGGCCCGCTCGACGTACCGCGCGTCCGCCAGCCGCCCCGAGCGCTCCAGCGCCCGCCGCACCGCCGGGAACGTCCGGCCCAGCTTCAGCACCACCGCGGTGTCCGCCGCCGCCAGCCGCGCGGCCAGCTCCTCCTCCGGCAGCGTGCCGGGCAGCACCGTCAGCGACTCCTCGCCCTCCACCAGCGGCGCCCCCAGCCGCGCGGCCGCGCCCGCCATCGACGTCACCCCGGGCACCACCTCCGTCGGGTACCGGTCGGCCAGCCGCTTGTGCATGTGCATGTACGACCCGTAGAAGAGCGGGTCGCCCTCCGCCAGCACGGCCACGCTGCGCCCCGCGTCCAGGTGCGCCGCCAGCCGCGCCGCGGCCTGCTCGTAGAATTCCTCCATCGCGCCCTGGTAGCCGCCGGGGTGGTCGGTGGTCTCGGTGGTGACCGGGTAGACGAGCTGCTCCTCGATCTGGCCCGCGCGCAGGTACCCCGCCGCGATCCCGCGGGCGATCGACCGGCCGTGCCGCGCGCTGTGGTACGCCACCACGTCGGCCGCCGAGATCACCTCCACGGCGCGTACGGTCAGCAGCTTCGGGTCGCCGGGGCCCAGGCCGACCCCGTAGAGCCGCCCCACGCTGTCGGATGCGGCCGTCTCGTGGGCCGCTGACGGACGGCTGCTCATTCTTCCTCGCTCGCGATCGCGTTGAGCGCGGCGGCCGCGATGGCGCTGCCGCCGCGCCTGCCGTGCACCACCAGGTACTCGAGGGCCGACGGGTCGGCGGCCAGGGCCTGCTTCGACTCGGCCGCGCCGACGAAGCCGACCGGGACGCCGATGACCGCGGCCGGCCGCGGGCCGCCCGCGGCGACGAGTTCGAGCAGCCGGAACAGCGCGGTGGGCGCGTTGCCGACCGCCACGACCGCGCCCTCCAGCCGGTCCCGCCACAAATCCAGGGCCGCCGCGGTGCGGGTGGTGCCGAGGTCCGCGGCGAGCGCGGGCACCGACGGGTCGCCCAGCGTGCAGATCACCTCGTTGTCCGCGGGCAGCCGCTTGCGGGTCACCCCGCTGGCGACCATCGCGGCGTCGCAGAGGATCGGCGCCCCGGCCCGCAGCGCCGCGCGGGCCCGCGCGACCACGCCGGGCGAGTACGCCAGGTCGGCGACCAGGTCGACCATGCCGCAGGCGTGGATCATCCGCACCGCGACCTGGGCGACGTCCGCGGGCAGCCCGCCGAGGTCCGCCTCGGCGCGGATCGTGGCGAAGGAGCGGCGGTAGATGGCCGCACCGTCCTTCTCGTACGCGTAGGGGTACGCGGAGCCCGGGGGGACCGGGGGCACAGGGGGCACGGTGGTCTCGCTCATTCGGTCGGCGCGCCGCGGCGCGCGGCCGCCACGGTGGCGGCGAGGTCGGCGGGCCGGGGGTGGGCGCTTCGCAGCGGGGCCCCGGTACGGAAGAGGTCCACACGGTAGCCGTTCGAGGTGGCGACGACTTCGACGCGGTCGGGGGTGCGGGGGCGGCCGCAGGCGCGGGAGCAGCCGGACCAGTGGACGGGGAGGGGGCGGGGGGTGGTGCCCCCGGGTTCCCCGCTCCCGGGTTGTGTGCCCTCGGGCTGTGTGTCCCCGGGTTCCCCGCTCCCGGGGGTGGGGCGGGAGGGCTCGGCGTCCCCGGGTGCCGGGTGGACGAGGGCCGCCGCGTCCGCGCGGACGTCGGCGAGCGACTTCGCGCAGCCGGGCCGCCCGGCACACGCGCTCACGCCCACCCACGGGGAGCCCGGGTCCGTCACCAGTCCGGCCGCCGCGAGCGCGGCCAGCTCCGCCCGGGCCCGGTCGGCGGGCACCCCGGGGACGACGGCGCCGCGCCACGGGGTGAGCCGCAGCTGCGCGGCCGGGGTGCGGGCGGCGAGCGCGCACAGGGCGCGCCACTGGTCGGGGGTGAGGCGGCCGAGGGGGGCGAGGACGGAGAGGGCGAGGGGGCCGCCGGGGGCGGCCGGGTGCGGGATGGGACCGATTGCGGGGGGCACTGTGGGTGCTGTGTGTGCGGCTTCCCCCCGGGTGCCGGCGGGGGAGGCGGTGTGTGCGGCTTCCCCCCGGGTGCCGGCGGGGGAGGCGGCGGGCGGGGCCGCGGTGGTGGCGGGCGGTGCGGTGAGACGGCCGGCGAGGTCCGCGGTGAGGGCCGCGCCGCGGTCGGGCAGGTCGGCCACCCGCCACGCGGTGGGCTCGCCGCCGCCGTCGGGCGTGGCCGCGGCGAGGAAGCCCTCCGCGGCGAGCAGCGCGGCCCGGGGCGCGTCGGCGGCGGGAAGGCGGAGGGCCGTGTTGCGGCCGATCCGCAGCAGCGCCGTCCCGTCCGGCGCCGCGCGCAGCGTCACGTCGGGTCCCAGGGCCGCGACGTCGCCGCGCCCGTCGTCCAGCGCGAAGAGGAACCGCCCGGACAGCGCCGCGGCCGCCGCGCTCCCGCACAGCAGCCCGTCCAGCTCCCGCAGCCAGCCCCCGACGTCCAGGTGCCCCTGCCCGTCCAGGCCCGACAGCGGCGACGCCACGACGTTCCGTACCCGCTCGTGCGCCGCCGACGGCAGCAGCCCGGCCGCGCCCAGCAGTTGGGCCAGCTCCGCCCCGCAGCCCGCGGCCAGGCCGCGCAGTTGGACGTTGCCGCGCGAAGTGAGATGGACATCACCGTCGCCGAACCGCCGGGCCGCCTCGCCCAGCCGTTCGGCCTGCGCCGCGCCGAGCGCACCGCCCGGGACGCGGACCCTGGCCAGCGCGCCGTCGTCGGCGGTGTGCAGCCGAAGGGCCCCCGGGCAGGCGTCCGCCCGGCCGCGCGGGGCCCGGGCGCCTTCCCCTACCGCCGCGTTGACGTCCGCCGGGCATGCGTCGGCGGCCGGCCGCGGCGGCTGGACGGGCTGGTCGGGGGCGGTGGACATGGCGGCGAGCATACCGACCGTGCCACAAATCGGGTCATCTGCCGAATGCCTACGGCGCTTACTATGCTCCCCGTGCGGACCTTCCGGTTCGCCATTGCCGCAGACGGCGACAGGGGAGGAAGCCCGGTGCGAATCCGGCGCGGTCCCGCCACTGTGAACTTGGCCACCGGTGCCTCCGGCGGTCGAGCGAGCCAGGAACTCCCGCCGTCCGACACCACCCGGGGCGCGGACACCCCGAGGAAGGGTTTTCGTTGTGACCGGATCATCCGAGTTGCCCCGTTCCGCCGACTCCAGCACCACCGCCCCGGTGCGGGGTGCCGAGGAACTGCCCCCGGCCGAAGCGCCTTCGCCCGCCGGTGAGCAGGGGCTCGGCGGGCCGCATCCCGAACGGGTGCTGCTGCTGAGCACGTCGGACACGGACCTGCTCAGCGCTCGGGCGGCCGGGGGACCGGTGGCGTACCGGTTCGCGAACCCGACGCGGGTGGACGTGGCGCTGCTGCCGGAGCTGCTGGAGGGCGTCGGCCTGGTCGTCGTACGCCTGCTGGGCGGACTGCGGGCGTGGCAGGAGGGGCTGGACGCGCTGCTGGCGACGACCCTGCCGGTGGTGGTGCTGAGCGGCGAACAGGCGCCGGACGCCCAGCTGATGGCGGCGTCCACGGTGCCGGTGGGCCTCGCGGCCGAGGCGCATGCGTACCTGGCGCACGGCGGCCCGGCCAACCTGGAGCAGCTCGCCCGCTTCCTGTCCGACACGGTGCTGCTCACCGGCCACGGCTTCGAACCGCCCGCGCCCGCGCCCTCCTGGGGCCCGCTGGAGCGTACGGCCGCCGCGGCGCCCGCGGACGCCCCCGCCGTCGCCGTGCTCTACTACCGCGCCCACCACATGAGTGGGAACACCGCGTTCGTCGGCGCCCTGTGCGACGCGATCGAGGCGGCCGGGGCCCGGGCGCTGCCGTACTTCGTCGCCTCCCTGCGCACCCCCGAGCCCGGACTCGTCGCCGAACTGTCCGCCGCCGACGCGATCGTCACCACCGTGCTCGCCGCCGGCGGCACCCGCCCCGCCGACGCGTCCGCGGGCGGCGACGACGACGCGTGGGACGCGGGCGCGCTCACCGGCCTGGACGTCCCCGTGCTCCAGGCGCTGTGCCTGACCGGCTCGCGCGCCGCGTGGCTGGCCAACGACGAGGGCGTCTCCCCGCTCGACGCGGCCACCCAGATCGCGGTGCCCGAGTTCGACGGGCGGCTGATCACCGTCCCGTTCTCGTTCAAGGAGGTCGACGCCGACGGCCTGCCCGCCTACGTCGCCGACCCCGAGCGCGCCGCCCGCGTGGCCGGCATCGCCGTACGGCACGCCCGGCTGCGGCACATACCCGCCGCCGACAAGCGCCTGGCCCTGGTGCTGTCCGCCTACCCCACCAAGCACTCCCGCATCGGCAACGCGGTCGGCCTCGACACCCCCGCCAGCGCGATGGCCCTGCTGCGCCGCCTGCGCGAGGAGGGCTACGACTTCGGGCCCGACCCCGTCCCCGGCCTCGACGCGCCGTCCGACGGCGGTCCTTCCGACGTCACCCCTTCCGACGGCTCCCCCCTCCACCCCGGCGACGCCCTCATCCGCGCCCTCATCGACGCCGGCGGCCACGACCAGGACTGGCTCACCGAGGAGCAGTTGGCCCGCAACCCCGTCCGGGTCCCCGCCGCCGACTACCGCCGCTGGTACGCCACCTTGCCGCGGGAACTGCGCGACGCGGTCGAGGAGCACTGGGGCCCGCCGCCCGGCGAGCTGTTCGTGGACCGCAGCCGCAACCCCGAGGGCGACATCGTGCTCGCCGCCCTCCGCCACGGGAACCTGCTGGTCCTCATCCAGCCGCCGCGCGGCTTCGGCGAGAACCCGATCGCGATCTACCACGACCCCGACCTGCCGCCCTCGCACCACTACCTGGCCGCGTACCACTGGATCGCCGCCCCCGCCGCGGACGGCGGCTTCGGCGCCGACGCGATGATCCACCTCGGCAAGCACGGCAACCTGGAGTGGCTGCCCGGCAAGAACGCCGGCCTGTCGGCGGCCTGCGGCCCGGACGCGGTCCTGGGCGACCTGCCGCTGGTCTACCCGTTCCTGGTCAACGACCCGGGCGAGGGCACCCAGGCCAAGCGCCGCGCCCACGCCACCCTCGTCGACCACCTCGTGCCGCCGATGGCCCGCGCCGACTCCTACGGCGACATCGCCCGCCTCGAGCAGCTGATGGACGAGCACGCCCAGATCGCGGCCATGGACCCGGCGAAGCTCCCGGCGATCCGCGCCCAGATCTGGACCCTCATCCAGGCCGCCCGCCTCGACCACGACCTGGGCCTGGCCGACCGCCCCGACGACGAGGGCTTCGACGACTTCCTGCTGCACGTCGACGGCTGGCTCTGCGAGATCAAGGACGCCCAGATCCGCGACGGCCTGCACGTCCTCGGCCAGGCCCCGGCCGGTACCGACCGGGTCAACCTGGTGCTGGCGATCCTGCGCGCCCGGCAGATCTGGGGCGGCACCGCGGCCCTGCCCGGGCTGCGCGAGGCGCTGGGCCTGGACGAGTCCGCCGCCACCCGCACCGCCGCCGACGCCGTCGAGGAGCGCGCCCGCGCCCTGGTCCAGGCGATGGAGGACGCCGGCTGGGACCCGGCCGCCGTGCCCGCCGTCACCGCCGGCAGCGGCGAACAGGTCGCCGCCGTCCTGGAGTTCGCCGCCCGCGAGGTGGTCCCCCGGCTCACCGCGACCACCGACGAGATCGACCGCACCGTGCACGCGCTGGCCGGCGGCTTCGTGCCCGCCGGGCCGTCCGGCTCGCCGCTGCGCGGCCTGGTCAACGTGCTGCCCACCGGCCGCAACTTCTACTCCGTCGACCCCAAGGCCGTGCCCTCCCGGCTCGCCTGGGAGACCGGGCAGGCGCTCGCCGAGTCGCTGCTGACCCGCTACCGCACCGACAACGGCGACTGGCCGGCGTCGGTGGGCCTGTCGCTGTGGGGCACCTCCGCGATGCGCACCGCGGGCGACGACATCGCCGAGGCGCTGGCCCTGCTCGGCATCCGCCCGGTCTGGGACGACGCCTCCCGCCGCGTCACCGGCCTGGAGCCGGTGCCGCTGGACGAGCTGGGCCGCCCCCGGATCGACGTCACCCTGCGCATCTCCGGCTTCTTCCGCGACGCGTTCCCGCACACTGTCGCCCTGCTCGACGACGCGGTGCGGCTGGCCGCCTCCCTCGACGAGCCCGACGACCGCAACCACGTACGCGCCCACACCCGCGCCGACCTCGCCGAGCACGGCGACGAGCGCCGCGCCACCACCCGCATCTTCGGCTCCCGGCCGGGCACGTACGGCGCCGGGCTGCTCCAGCTGATCGACTCCCGCGACTGGCGCACCGACGCCGACCTCGCCGAGGTCTACACCGTCTGGGGCGGCTACGCCTACGGCCGCGGGCTCGACGGCCGCCCGGCGCGCGGCGAGATGGAGACCGCCTACCGCCGGATCGCCGTCGCCGCGAAGAACACCGACACCCGCGAGCACGACATCGCCGACTCCGACGACTACTTCCAGTACCACGGCGGCATGGTCGCCGCGGTACGGGCGCTGCGCGGCACCGCCCCCGAGGCGTACATCGGCGACTCGACCCGTCCCGAGACCGTCCGCACCCGCACCCTCGTCGAGGAGACCTCCCGGGTCTTCCGCGCCCGCGTGGTCAACCCGCGCTGGATCGAGGCGATGCGCCGGCACGGCTACAAGGGCGCCTTCGAACTCGCCGCGACCGTCGACTACCTCTTCGGGTACGACGCGACCACCGGTGTCGTCGCCGACTGGATGTACGACAGGATCACCGAGGCGTACGTCCTCGACCCCGCCAACCGGGCCTTCCTCCAGGACGCCAACCCCTGGGCGCTGCACGGCATCGCCGAACGCCTGCTGGAGGCGGAGTCCCGCGGGATGTGGGCCGAGCCCGACCCCGAGGTGCTCGCCGAGCTGCGCCAGGTCTTCCTGGACACCGAGGGCGACCTCGAAGGCGGCGACGCCGGGGAGGGCGAGGAGTGAGCCCGGCGCGGCCGTAGGATCGCCCGAGCCGGGCACCCGACCAGCAGGAACCGACATCCGACCAGCAGGAGCCGGGCACCCCGAGCCGGGTCCGGGCCCCCGACCAGGAGGAGAACCGCCGATGCGCGTCGCCGTACTGGACGACTACCAGCAGGTCGCCGAGTCGCTGGCCGACTGGTCCGGGCGGCTGCCCGGGGCCGAGCCGGTCTTCTTCCCCCGGCACCTGGCCGACCGCGACGCGCTCGTCGCCGCCCTCGAGCCGTTCGACGTGGTGGTGGCGATGCGCGAGCGCACCGCCTTCCCCCGCGAGGTGCTGCGGCGGCTGCCCCGGCTGCGGCTGCTGGTCACCACCGGCATGCGCAACGCGGCCATCGACCTCGCCGCGGCGGCCGAGTTCGGCGTGCTGGTCTGCGGCACCCGCTCGCACCCGACCGGCACCGCCGAGCTGACCTGGGCGATGATCCTCGGCCTGGTCCGGCAGGTCGCCGACGACGACGCCGCGATCCGGGCCGGCGGTTGGCAGCGGCGGGTCGCACCGGACCTGGCGGGCGAGGTGCTGGGCGTCGTCGGCATGGGGCGGCTCGGCGCGCGGGTCGCCGCGGTGGGCGCCGCGTTCGGCATGGACGTGGTCGCCTGGAGCCCGCACCTCACCGCGGAGCGCGCGGCGGCCGGCGGCGCCCGGGCGGTCGGCAAGGACGAGCTGTTCGCCACCGCGAAGGTCGCCACCGTGCACATGGTGCTCGCCGACGCCACCCGCGGGATCGTCGGCGCCGCCGAACTCGGCGCCATGCGCCCCGACGCCTACCTCGTGAACACCTCGCGCTTCGGGCTGATCGACGAGGACGCGCTGCGCCGCGCCCTGGCCGCCGGCCGCCCGGCCGGCGTCGGCCTCGACGTCTACGACACCGAGCCGCTGCCCGACGGCCACTGGCTGCGCACCGCGCCCCGCACCCTGCTCTCCCCGCACATGGGCTACGTCACCGACACCACCTACCGGATCTTCTACGCCGACGCCGTGGAGGACATCGAGGCGTGGCGCGCGGGCGCCCCCATCCGCACCCTCTGACGGCCGGGCCCGTTCGCCCCTGCCTCAGCGCATGCCCGCGGACGTCAGCAACTCGCGCGCCCCGGCCGCGTCAATCGACTCCGCCAGCTCGCGCAGTGCGCACCGGTCCGGCAGCAGCCCGGCGGCGTGCGCGCGCCGGGCACCGCGGTCGAGTTCGTGCCACAGGAACGGGTTCGCCACCAGCACCCGCACCTCCACCGACGCCCGCCCGCCGAACGCGTCGCGCAGCACCACCCGGCGGTCGATCTCCCCCAGGAACCGCGCCGAGACCAGGTGGTCGGTGTGCACCCGCCGCCGGCGCAGCAGCCCGCGCACGTCCAGCCAGCCGTCCCCCGCGGTGGTCCTGGCCGGCAGCAGGATCGCGAACAGCACCAGCGCGAGCGCCCCGCACACCGCCAGCCGCGGCACGCTCAGCCGGCCGTTCCACGCGTCGGTCACCAGCGCCACGGCCAGTACCGCCGCGGCCGCGCCGTACGCGCTCCACAGCCGCCCGGCCCACGCCCGGTCGCACGCCACCGCGGGCCCGCCCTGCCGCCGAGCCCGTATCCGCACCCGCAGCCGAGCCCGCAGCCGTGGCTCCGCCCCGGAGCACTCCCCACGTCCCATGGCCCCGACGCTAGTTCCCCCACCCCCGCCCGCCGCCGCCCTTGACGCCCCCCTGACGCCCCGCCCCCGCTTCCTGGCTCCCCCTTTACACCCCCATGGCCCCCACCTGCGGAGCACGGGTGGCGGTGGGGGCGCGGGGCTCCGTTTGAGATGTGGCCGGGGCGGGTGTTGGCTGGAAGGACCACGGAGGTGGTGAAAATGAAGGCTGTCGTCTATCAGGAACCTTTCTCCGTCGCAGTCGCCGATGTCGACACCCCCGGCATCCAGCACCCCAACGACGTGGTGGTCCGTGTGACGTCCTCCGCGATCTGCGGGTCGGACCTGCACATGTACGAGGGCCGCACCGCGGCCGAGGCCGGCATCGTCTTCGGCCACGAGAACCTGGGCATCGTCGAGGAGACCGGCGACGGTGTCACGTCCCTGCGGGTCGGGGACCGCGTGGTCATGCCGTTCAACGTCGCCTGCGGCTTCTGCAAGAACTGCCTGGCCGGCAACACCGGCTTCTGCCTCACGGTGAACCCGGGCTTCGCCGGCGGCGCGTACGGCTACGTGGCCATGGGCCCGTACGCCGGCGGTCAGGCCGAGCACCTGCGGGTGCCGTTCGCCGACTTCAACTGCCTGAAGCTCCCCCCGGGCGAGCAGTTCGAGACGGACTTCGTGCTGCTCGCCGACATCTTCCCGACCGGCTACCACGGCTGCGAACTGGCCGAGGTCTCCCCCGGCGAGTCCGTCGCGGTCTACGGCGCCGGGCCGGTCGGGCTGATGGCCGCGTACTCCGCGCTGCTGCGCGGCGCCGCCAAGGTGTTCGTCGTCGACCGGGTGCCGGAGCGGCTGGCAAAGGCCGAGGAGATCGGGGCGGTCCCGATCGACTTCACCAAGGGCGACGCGGCCGAGCAGATCCGGGACCTCACCGGCGGCGAGGGCACCGACAAGGGCATCGACGCGGTCGGCTACCAGGCCCAGGGCCACGAGGGCGGCCACGAGGAGCCCGCGACCGTGCTCAACGCGCTGGTGGAGACGGTCCGCCCGACCGGGCGGCTCGGCATCCCCGGCCTGTACGTGCCGTCCGACCCCGGCGGGCCCGACGAGCACGCCCGGCACGGCCAACTGCTCGTCTCGATCGGCAAGATGTTCGAGAAGGGGCAGCGGATGGGCACCGGCCAGTGCAACGTCAAGCGGTACAACCGCCAGCTGCGCGACCTGATCACCGCCGGCCGGGCCCGCCCCAGCTTCGTGGTCAGCCACGAACTCCCGCTGGAGCAGGCGCCGATGGCGTACGAGAAGTTCGACCAGCGGGTGGAGGGCTTCACGAAGGTGGTGCTGCACCCGGCACTCGCCGCATGAGGCCGCGTCGGTCCGCGTGGGACGGCCCGCCCCGGACTCCCGGGGCGGGCCGGCCCGGTGCGCTCAGAGAACGACCACCGACCGCAGCACGTCGCCCTCGTGCATACGGGCGAACGCCTGCTCCACATCGGTCAGTTCGATGGTCTCGGTGACGAACGCGTCGAGGTCGAGCCGGCCTTGCAGGTAGAGGTCGATCAGCATCGGGAAGTCGCGCGAGGGCAGGCAGTCGCCGTACCAGGACGACTTCAGGGCGCCGCCGCGGCCGAACACGTCGAGCAGGGGCAGTTCGAGCCGCATCTCCGGCGTGGGCACCCCGACCAGCACGACGGTGCCGGCCAGGTCGCGGGCGTAGAACGCCTGGGTGTACGTCTCGGGGCGGCCGACCGCCTCGATCACCACGTCCGCGCCGAACCCGCCGGTCAGCTCACGGATCGCCTCGATCGGCTCGCTGGTACGGGAGTTGACCGTGTGCGTGGCGCCGAGCCGCTGCGCGGTGGCGAGCTTGCGGTCGTCGATGTCCACCGCGATGATCCGCGCGGCGCCCGCGAGCCGGGCGCCGACCACCGCCGCGTTGCCGACCCCGCCGCAGCCGATCACCGCGACCGAGTCGCCCCGGCCCACGTTCCCGGTGTTGATGGCCGCGCCGAGCCCGGCCATCACGCCGCAGCCGAGCAGGCCCGCCGCCGCGGGCGAGGCCGCCGGGTCGACCTTGGTGCACTGCCCGGCCGCCACCAGCGTCTTGTCGGCGAACGCGCCGATGCCCAGCGCGGGCGACAGCTCGGTGCCGTCCAGCAGCGTCATCTTCTGCCGGGCGTTGTGCGTGGCGAAGCAGTACCAGGGCCGGCCGCGCCGGCAGGCCCGGCAGTCGCCGCACACCGCACGCCAGTTGAGCACCACGAAGTCCCCGGGCGCGACCTCGGTCACGCCCTCGCCGACCGACTCCACGACACCGGCCGCCTCGTGGCCGAGCAGGTAGGGGAAGTCCTCGCCGATGCCGCCCTCGCGGTAGTGCAGGTCGGTGTGGCACACCCCGCACGCCTGCACCGCGACCACCGCCTCGCCCGGACCCGGGTCCGGCACCACGATCGTCTCGACGGCCACCGGCGCACCCTTGCCGCGCGCCACCACACCCCGAACCTGCTGCGCCACGTCATCCGCCTCTCTACGTGTACCTGCCGGAGAACCTCGACCCCGCATTCTCCCGCGCCGGGTACCGCCGCGCGACAAGCCACGCAACGGCCCCGCGGCCGGTCCCCGGCCCCTCCCCGTCCCGCGGCCCGGCCCCTGCGGTCCCCGGAGCTACGCGGCGCCGCCCCGCCGGGGCTGCCCGGTCCGCGCCCCCGCGGCCCGCCCGGCCCCGCCGTTCGCCCGGCCGGAGCCCCCGGCGGCGCGCGACGCACCACCCCCGGCGCGGGCGGCACCACCCGCGCCCCGGGGCGTACGGCCGCGCCCCGTACCGCCCTGCGCACCCGCCGCGCCGCCGGTGGCACCGGCACCGCCCGCGCCGCCCGAGCGCGACCTGCGCCGCCCGCTCCCGCGCCGGGCGGACCCGCCGGAAGCCTGCGCGGCCGGCGTCTGCGCCGGCACCGGAATCGTCACCGGCACCCCGGACGGCACCCGGGCACCGGTGATCCGGGCCAGTTCCTCGTCCTCGGAGTGCACCTTCGCCGTCTGCGGGGTGATCCGCGCCTTGGCCATCAGCCGTTCCATGTCGCGCCGCTGCTCGGACAGCACCAGCGTCACCACGCTGCCGGACGCGCCCGCGCGGGCGGTGCGGCCGCCGCGGTGCAGGTAGTCCTTGTGGTCGGCGGGCGGATCGACGTTGACCACCAGGTCCAGGTCGTCGATGTGGATGCCGCGGGCCGCGACGTTGGTGGCCACCAGCGCGGTGACCTCGCCGCTCTTGAACTGCGTGAGGGTACGGGTGCGCTGCGGCTGGGACTTCCCGCCGTGCAGCGCCGCCGCCCGCACCCCGTTGGCCAGCAGCGTCTTCGCCAGCCGGTCCACGGCGCGCTTGCTGTCCAGGAAGAGCAGCACCCGCCCGTCACGGGCGGCGATCCGCACCGTGGCGGCGCGCTTGTCCTCGCTGGTGACGTGCAGCACGTGGTGCTCCATGGTCACCACGGCGCCGGCCGACGGGTCGACGGCGTGCACCACCGGGTCGGACAGGAACCGCCGCACCAGCGTGTCCACGTTGCGGTCGAGGGTCGCGGAGAACAGCATCCGCTGGCTGTCCGGCACCACCAGCCGCAGCAGCGCGGTGACCTGCGGCAGGAAGCCCATGTCGGCCATCTGGTCGGCCTCGTCGAGGACGGTGATCGTCACCTGGTCCAGCCGGCAGTCGCCGCGGTCGACCAGGTCGCGCAGCCGTCCCGGGGTGGCGACGACGACCTCCGCGCCGGTGCGCAGCGCGGCGGCCTGGCGGCCGATCGACAGCCCGCCGACGACGGTGGCCAGCCGCAGGCGCAGCGCCCGGGCGTAGGGGGTGAGC
The DNA here is from genome assembly GCF_057708125.1 of Actinacidiphila sp. bgisy145. Taxonomy (NCBI): domain Bacteria; kingdom Bacillati; phylum Actinomycetota; class Actinomycetes; order Kitasatosporales; family Streptomycetaceae; genus Actinacidiphila; species Actinacidiphila sp. bgisy145. The sequence goes on along the minus strand of NZ_JBYIRL010000002.1, from coordinate 58,507 downwards.
GCGTCGGTGACCTGCTGGGCCAGTTCGCGGGTGGGGACCAGCACCAGCGCGAGCGGCTGGTGCGGTTCGGCGCGCTTGCCCGCGGTGCGGGCCAGCAGCGCCAGCCCGAAGGCGAGGGTCTTGCCGGAGCCGGTCCGGCCCCGGCCGAGCACGTCGCGGCCGGCCAGCGAGCTGGGCAGCGTGGCGCCCTGGATCGGGAACGGCTCGGTGACGTCCTGCCGGGTCAGCTCCTCGGCCAGGGCGGCGGGCAGGTCCAGCTCGGCGAAGGTGGTCGCGGCCGGCGGCGCGGGGGTCTGCGTGGTGTACGCCGAGGTGTACGCGGACTCCTCGGAGCCGGTGTCGGCCGGGCGGCCGCCGCCGCGGGGGGAGCCGGTGCGGCCGGCGCCCTGCTGGGGGCCGCGGGGCCTGCGCCGGGCGGGGCGGGACGGTCCGCCGGTATTCGTCTGACGGGTTCTTTCGGGCATGCGTGGAGCCTTCCTCGAAGGCGGCGCGTGCCGAACAAAGACTCCGCGAAGAGTGACACCGGGCGGAGACCCGCGAAACGAGCCGGGAGCTGAACGGGTGAGGAGGTGAACAACTGCGGAACAGCGGTGGGACGGCGATGGGAAAGGCCGGGTGAACGGCCGGGGAATCCGGGCGGAAAAGCCGTCCGGGCCCGAAAAGCCGGGCCCCGCGTGCGAAGCGGCGGGACCCGGCTCGGGTACTGCTCGGGTACTGCTGGGTGGAGCTGCGTCCGGTCAGGCCGGGACGATGTTCTCCGCCTGCGGGCCCTTCTGGCCCTGCGTGACGTCGAAGGTGACCTTCTGGCCCTCGTGGAGCTCACGGAAACCCTGGGTGGCGATGTTCGAGTAGTGGGCGAAGACGTCGGCGCCGCCGCCGTCCTGCTCGATGAAGCCGAAGCCCTTTTCCGAATTGAACCACTTGACGGTACCGGTTGCCATGTCTGACTTCCTCTGATGGTGCAGTTCCTGATCCCGCACTTCACGGGCCAGGTGTCGCTGCAATGACCCCATCCTGGAGGCCGGAAAACAAAATGCGCCCGAGGGTCACATCCCGTCAGGCGCACACAGAGTTCATGGGTACCACAACCGCAACAATCCGACGGTAGCACAGGTCTACGGCAGGGCGAAACAGCGCAGCCAGAGGTACCCCGCGCTCACCGCCAGCGTGGCGGCCGCGACGACCAGGCCGTGGCGGGTGAACTGCCAGAAGGTGATCGGCCGGCCGGCGCGCTCGGCGATGCCGAGCACCACCACGTTCGCGGACGCGCCGATCGCGGTGGCGTTGCCGCCGAGGTCCGCGCCGATCGCCAGCGCCCACCACATCGGGTGGTGCCGGTCCCCGCCCAGGTGCTGGACCAGGTCGGCGGTGACCGGCGCCATGGTCGCCACGTACGGGATGTTGTCCACGACGCCGGAGAGCACCCCGGAGCCGCCGAGCAGCAGCATCGAGCCGCCGAGCTCCCGGTCGCCGACCGCGTGCGCCAGGGTGTTGGAGACGTGCCCGATCACCCCGGTCTCCACCAGCCCGCCGATCATCACGAACAGCCCGGCGAAGAACGCGAGGGTCGGCCACTCGACCTCGGCCAGTACGTCCTGGGTGCGGACGGAGGCCACCGCCGTCAGCAGCCCCGCGCCCAGCAGGGCGACGACGCTGGGCTCGTAGCCGAGGACCGGTTGCAGCACGAAGGCGGCGACGACCGCGGCCAGCACCGCCAGGCCCTGCACGAGGGTGCGCCGGTCGCGGATCGAGGCGCGCGGGTCGAGCGCCATCACCTCGGCGGCGCGCTCCGCGTCGTAGCCGAAGGAGGTGCGGAACATCACCCGGGCCAGGCCGATCAGCACCAGTACGAGCAGCGCGGCGAGCGGGGCGAGGGTGAGGAGGAAGTCGTCGAAGGTCAGCCCGGCGCGGCTGCCGATGAGGATGTTGGGCGGGTCGCCGACGAGGGTGGCGATGCCGCCGATGTTCGAGGCGAGCACCTCGGTGATCAGGTACGGCGCCGACGGCAGGGCGAGGCGTTCGCAGACCAGCAGGGTGACGGGCGCGACCAGCAGCACCGTGGTCACGTTGTCCAGCAGCGCGGAGACGGTCGCGGTGATCACGGTGAGGGTCACCAGCACCCGGAACGGCCGGGCCCGGGCCTGCTGCACCGACCGGACCGCCAGGTACTCGAAGAGGCCGGTCGGCTTGAGGACGCCGACGATCACCATCATGCCCAGCAGCAGGAAGATGACGTTCCAGTCGATGCCGGAGCGCTCGGAGTAGAAGGCGGAACCGCCGTCGGTGGCGCCGATCAGCAGCATCGCCGCGGCGCCGCCGAGTGCGGCGGCGACCCGGTGTATTCGCTCGGTGACGATCAGGGCGTACGTCCCGACGAAGACCGCGACGGCGGCCCACGCCTGCCAGTCGGCGGTTCCGGCGGCTGTTCCCGAGGCCGTCGACAGCACCGGCACCAGCTCCTGTCAGCGAAGAGAGTTCTCCTGTCCTCGCCGACCAGACTTCCCGGCACACCAGCGGCCAACATACACGACGGGGTCCGTCCCCCGACAGGCTCCGCCCGCCGGGGGACACCCCCGCGAGCTGACGAGGTGTCAGCTCAGGTCACTTCTTGAAGGCGTAGTCCATGAGCTTCTTGGCGTCGGAGGTGCGCGCGTTCACCGAGGTGGAGGCGAGCACCGTGCCGATCACGGTCTTCTTGCCGCGGGTGGCGGCGAAGACCAGGCAGTAGCCGGCCTCGGGGCCCGAGCCGGTCTTCACGCCGATGGTGCCGGAGTAGGTGCCCAGCAGGGTGTTGGTGTTCGTCCACGACATGTAGCGGTAGCCGCCGGACTTGGTGGTGACCTTCTGCTTGGTCGACTTGGTCTTCACGACCGCGCGGAAGGTGCTGTTCTTCATCGCGTTGCTCGCGAGCTTGGTGAGGTCGCGCGGCGTCGAGTAGTTGCTGCCGTTGCCTATGCCGTCGAACGAGTCGAAGTGCGTGTTCTTCAGGCCGAGCGACTTGGCGGTGGAGTTCATCTTGCCGATGAAGGACTTGACGCGGGCGGCGCGGGTGGAGCCGGTGCCGAACTTGTCGGCGAGCGCGTAGGCGGCGTCGCAGCCGGACGGCAGCATCAGGCCGTAGAGCAGCTGCCGGACGGTGAGCTTGTCGCCGACGATCAGGTGCGCGGACGACGCGCCCTTGGCGACGATGTAGTCGCTGTACGCCTTCTGCACCGTCACCTTGGCGTCCAGGTTCAGGTTCTTGGTGGCCAGGACCACCCGGGCGGTCATGATCTTGGTGGTCGAGCCGGTGGAGCGGCGGGTGTCGGCGGCCTTGGTGTAGAGCGTGGCGCCGGTGCCGTTGTTCATGACGTAGCCGCCCTTGGCGGCGATCGACGGCGCCTTGAGGGTGGTGGCCGCGGCGGTCTTGGCAGCCGTGGCTCTGGCGGCGGTGACTCTGGCGGCCGTGGCCGGGGCGGACCGCGCGGAGGCGGGTGCCGCGTGCGGGGCCGCCGCCTGCGCCGCCGGGGCGGCGAGCGCGCCCGCCGCGACGAGGGCGGCGGCCGTGACCACCGCCGCCGAGGCCCGGCGGATGCTGCTGGTGTCGGTACTCACAACTGCTCCATAGGTCAGTGGGGCGGCATGCGGAAGTGCCGCTCACCGGAGAGACGTTGGGCACGGCCCAACGGTGCACCCGTGCCGCAATTATTTTCTGACGATCCGTCTTACCGATCCGCGAGCGCCGAACCAGCCGCCGGAGCAGCCGCCGCAGCAGGGGGCGGAGCAGAGGGGCGGACGGCGGGAAGGGGCGGAACCGGCGCCGGCGGGTTGCCGGGTGAAAGACGATCAGCGCGGAAGGAACTTCCGGGGCTGTCGGGCCGGTTCCGCCCCGCCCTCATGCTGATGCACTTGAGTCGCTGTTGCAAGGAGTTCGCAATAAAGGTCTAGGGTGGGTCGCGGCCGTCAGTTCCCACCCGCTGAAAGGGGCCGTGCCTGATGGGCACCTACGCGCTTCCCGACCTGCCGTACGACTACTCCGCGCTCGCGCCGGCGATCACCGGCGAGATCCTCGAGCTGCACCACGCCAAGCACCACGCCGCCTACGTCAAGGGCGCCAACGACACGCTGGAGCAGATCGCCGAGGCCCGCGACAAGGACGCGATCACCCCGACCGGCCTGGTCGGGCTGGAGAAGACCTTCGCGTTCAACCTCTCCGGCCACGTCCTGCACTCGATCTTCTGGCAGAACCTCTCCCCGGACGGCGGCGACCGCCCCGACGGCGCGCTGGCCACCGCGATCGACGAACACCTCGGCGGCTTCGAGGCGTTCAGGAAGCAGCTGACCACCGCCACCGCGTCGGTGCAGGGCTCGGGCTGGGGCGTGCTCGCCTGGGAGCCGGTCGGCAAGCGCCTGATCGTCGAGCAGGTCTACGACCACCACGGCAACGTCGGCCAGGGCACCACCCCGCTGCTGGTCTTCGACGCCTGGGAGCACGCGTACTACCTCCAGTACAGGAACGTGCGGCCCGACTACGTCACCAAGCTGTGGGACCTCGTCAACTGGACGGACGTCTCGCGCCGGTACGCCGCCGTGTCGGCCGCCGCTTCCGCGTGACCGCCCGGGCCGGGCGGAGGGCTCCGCCCGGCCCGGTCCGCACGTCCGGTCCGCCGGCCCCGTTCGCCCTGGTCGGCCACCCTTCTGCGGCCTCGCGCGCCCGGGGCGAGAATGGAGGGCGAGGCAGATCCGCCATGCCGAGCGAGGTGGTCGTGTGGACCAGGCAGCCATCAGCGTCTCCGGCCTCAGCAAGCGGTTCGGCGCCGTGACGGCGCTGGACTCGGTCGACTTCGACGTCCGGCCCGGCACCGTCTTCGGCCTGCTGGGCCCCAACGGCGCGGGCAAGAGCACCGCGATCCGCATCCTGACCACGATCCTGCGCCCCACCGGCGGCAGCGCCCGGGTGCTGGGCCACGACGTCGTCCGCGAGGCCGGCACCGTACGGAACCTGATCGGCCTGGCCGGGCAGTACGCGGCAGTGGACAAGAACCTCACCGGCCGGGAGAACCTGCGGCTGATCGGCCGCCTCACCCACGTACGGCGCTCCCGGACCCGGCAGCGCGCGGCCGAACTGCTGGAGCGGTTCGACCTGACGGCGGCCGCGGACCGGCCCGCGCGCACGTACTCCGGCGGGATGCGCCGCCGGCTGGACGTCGCCGCCGCGCTGGTCCCCGACCCGCCGGTGCTCTTCCTCGACGAGCCGACCACCGGGCTCGACCCGCAGAGCCGAATCGCGCTGTGGGAGATGATCCGCCGGCTCGTGGCCGACGGCACCACGGTGCTGCTCACCACGCAGTACCTGGAGGAGGCCGACCAGCTCGCCGACCGGGTCGTGGTCATCGACCACGGCCGGGCCATCGCCGACGGGACCCCCGCGCTGCTCAAGGCGGAGCTGGGCAACACCGTCATCGAACTCGACATGGGCGGCCCCGGCCGGGCGGAGCGGGCGGCCGGCGCGCTCAGGGGGCGGCTGCCCGAGCCGCCCGGCACCGAGGGCGACCGGCTGCGGCTGGTCTCGCACGACGGCTCGCGGCCGCTGCTCGGGGTGCTGCGCGCGCTGGACGAGCAGGGCCTGGTGCCCGAGGGCGTGGCGGTGCGCGAGTCCAGCCTCGACGACGTGTTCCTCCAGCTGACCGGGCACCGCAGCGGCCCGGCCGGCGAAGGCGGGCCCGGGGACGGGTCCGAGCGCGGGTCCGGTCGCGGGTCCGCGGGCGGCGCGTCCGGGGGCGGCGAGGCGTCCCGGGAGGCGTCGTGACCGGGGGCGTGCTGGCACCGGCGGCACCGGCCCGGCCGCTGTCCCGGCTGCTGCGGACCGCCGGGGACGGCGCGGCCGTCGCCTGGCGGAACCTGATCGGGCTGCGCCGGGTGCCGCGGCTGCTGGTCTTCTCCACCATTCAGCCGCTGGTCTTCGTCCTGATGTTCCGCTACGTCTTCGGCGGGGTCGTCGCGCCCGCGCTGCACGGGGTGTCGTACGTCGACTTCCTGATCCCCGGGATCTTCGTGCAGACCGCCGTCTTCGGCGCGATGAACACCGCGATCGGGCTGGCCACCGACATGCAGACCGGGCTGATGGAGCGGTTCAGGTCGCTGCCGATGGCCCGGTCGGCGGTGCTGGTCGGGCGGACCATGGCGGACCTGGTGCGGAACGTCTTCGTGGTGGCGCTGATGACGGCGGTGGGCTTCGCCATCGGGTTCCGCATCCACGCCGGGGTGCCCGCCCTGCTCTGCGGCATCCTGCTGGTCCTCGCGTTCGGCTTCGCGATGTCCTGGATCTTCGCGGTGGTCGGCATGGCCGTCGGCGACCCGGAGACCGCCCAGGCCGCGGCCTTCCCGGTGCTGGCGCCGCTGGTCTTCGCCTCCGCGGCGTTCGTGCCCGTCAACACGATGCCCGGCTGGCTCCAGGCGTTCGCGCAGCACCAGCCGGTCTCACGGACCGCCGAGGCGGTACGGGCCCTGGTGCTCGGCGGGCCGACCGCCACGGACGTGTGGCAGGCCCTGGCGTGGGACGCGGGCATCGTCGCGGTGTTCGCCCCGCTGGGCGTGTGGCTCTACCGCAGGGCGGTGTGACGGGGCGGGGGTGGGTGCGGCCGGGCTCGGGCGGCTTGACATGATGCCGGAATGAGCCGTGACCGCCGTACCGCACTTCGCTCCTCCCGGATTCCGCGCGCCGCCCGGGCGGTCGCGGGCGCGGCGGCCCTGGTCGCGCTCGCCACCGGCTGCACCCACTCCGGCTCCGCGCACGCGGCGCCCTCGCAGTCCCCGACGGCGGCGGACACGCCCGGGCGGGCGGTCGTGCACGAGGACGGCGTCGACCTCACGATCAGCGACGCCGTCGCGCACCTCGACAGCGCGGGCAACGGCACCCTGACGATGGCGGTCCGCAACGACAGCGGGGTACCCGAGCACCTCGACATGGTGGGCGCCCCGGACGCGGGCCGCGGTGCCATCGCCGGCCGCACCACCGGGAAGACCGGGGACCCCGGTTCGCTGATGGACGCGGGGATCTACCTGCCGGACGGCACCACGGTGACGTTCGGCGGCGCAGGCCCGACCGTCACCTTCACCGGGGTGCACGGGGTGACCGCGCAGCACACGCTGCCGTTGATGCTCCAGTTCGGAGTGGCCCGGCTGGTCCACCTGTCCGCGCGCGTGGTGACGACGGGCTGACAGCGGCGGGCGGCAGCCGTACGCCCGCTTGTACGCGTACGCCCGTACGTCCGTACTCCTCACGCACCCCGCGACTGCGCGGCACTGCGCGGTTTTGCTGCCCGGCTGCGCTGCCCGGCCTTCCTACCCGACCGCCGCGTCGTCGGAGGGGTCCGGGGCCTCGAAGAGGCGCTTGCGTTCCAGGACGACGACCGGGCAGTTCAGCGCCGTGGCGATCTTCTGGAGGTTGACCGGGGTGGCGCTGCGCCAGCCCGACTCGATCTCGCCCATCAACTGCTCGGAGATACCGACGAGGTCGGCGAGCGCGCGTTTGGTGAGGCCGGACTTCTCCCGCGCCCAGGTGACCGCCTCGGGCTCCTGGTAGAGCCGCCTCGGGCGGGAACGGCGGCGGGAAGTCATGGGGGACAAAGTAGCGCGTAGTAGGGCGGCCGATCAAGCAACTACGCGCGCACTGCGCGGCAAAAGCGCGCAGTAAGGCACTGACCCGCAGGTCGGGGACGGTTGCATGGCTCGCACGATGCGTGGAATTGGACTCGGAGCGCGTAGTAGTGCGAAGCTCGCGGTATGACTGAGGGCCTGCGGCCGCCCCCCGAGGGGCTGTTGCTCATCGCGGCGCGGGAGCGGCAGGACGAATCCGGGCACAGCGTCGCGCACAAGACCGCACTCAGCGCGGCGATCCTCAAAAAGCTCGGCTACCCCCCGAGCAAGCTTGGGCCGCTGAGCGAGACGTACTGGCGCAGCGTCGTCGGCGGGTTCGCATGGGTGGGCAAGAAGAAGGTCAAGGCCACGCCCTACGCCCGCGCAGTCGCCCGGTACGCCTACGCCCTCGGCGTGACCGCCGAGGAGCTGACGGCCGCGGGCCGCGCCGACGCCGCGGATCTCCTCCGGCTGATCCAGACCGAGGTCGCCAGGGAGGAGAAGGAGCGGCGCGACCTCGACGCCGCCCGCCGCGCCTCCGGCAACCCGGCCCGCGTGGAGGAACGTTGGCTCCTGCTGGAGCCGCTGCTGCGCCAGGCCCCGGTCGGCCTCGACGCCTACGAGCGCGACGACTTGCGCGACCGCGTCGACGGCCTCCTCACCAAGAGCGCGCAGTGGCAGGCGTCGCAGGACTCCGACCAGGACCCCGACTCCGCCGTACCGCCCGCCAGGTCCGCGAAACCGGCGAAGTCGGCCAAGTCGGCGAAGTCGGCGAAGCCCGCCAGGTCCAAGGCGGCGAAGACCGTCAAGAAGGAGAGCCGGAGCCCGCGCAACCGCTAGGGCCTGTCGTTTGGATCTCCGTGGGAGAAGGAGCGGGGTCCGGTGCGTGCAACTGCAAGGCGGAGGAGGGAGTCGACGCTGGGGGTCCCTCCCACGCCGCAGGCTGTGGGGGAGTCGGTGACCGACGAGAACGCAGCAGATGTGCGTGCCGGGCGACGCGACGCCGCGGAGATCCGAACGACAGGCCCTAGGCCGGGTCTGACCGCATCCCGCCTGGCCGGCGGGGGCTGGCCCGCACGCTCTCCCCTGCCTCCGGCGGGAGACGCCCCCAGCGTTGTCGGTCGTCGGCGCGGCCCGCTGCCTTCTGTCCCCAGAGCCTCGCCCGGGAGGGCCCCACCCTCCGCCTTGCGATCGGGCCGGCTCCCACGCCGCAGGCCACGGGGGGAGCACCACACCCCGTCGGCCTCCGCCCTTGGGCGGGGCGACGCCATCTGCCGGACACGGCCCAGCCGCGCCCCACTGCGCACCCGGCCGTCGGCACTGCGCGGGCGCTCGAACTGCGAAGTCGCGGCTGGCGTGGGACCGTGAGAAGGGCTTTGGCCTGTTTTGCCACGGGCCGTGCGCGAAAGGCGGAGTGCCATGACCCATCTCTCCGGCGGCGATGCGGAAGGCCACACGGAACGCCCTGCGGAAGGCGGCGCGCCCGGCGGGATGCCAGGAGGCATGCTGCCGGGCGGCGGGGCGCTGGCGGCGCTCGCCCGGGCCGCCTGGCAGGTGCTGCTCTTCGCGGGGATCGCGGCGATCGTGCTGGGCGTCATCGTCCTGGCCTGGCCCGGCGAGACGCTCCTGGTCGTGGGCGTCCTGTTCGGCATCTACCTGGTGGCCAGCGGTGTGCTCCAGCTCGCCGGCGCCTTCGGGCCGCACGTGCCCGGCGCGATGCGGGCCCTGCACTTCGTCACGGGCGCGCTGTGCGTGCTGCTCGGGCTGATCTGCTTCCGCGGCGCCGCCGAGTCCCTGCTGCTGCTCGCCCTGTGGATCGGCTTCGGCTGGCTGCTGCGCGGGATCATGATGCTCTCGGTCGCGATCTCCACGGAGGGCCTGCCGGCCCGGGGGTGGCAGATCTTCTTCGGCGCGATCACCCTCATCGCGGGCATCGTCCTGATCGTCTCCCCGTTCGGCTCGCTCGCCGCGCTCACGGTCGTCTCCGGTATCTGGCTGCTGGTGCTCGGCATCTCCGAGGTGGTGCACGCGCTGAGCCTCCGCTCCGTCTCGTCCCGGTGACGGCCGTCACCGTCCTGTCACAGGCCGTGGGCGCGGGAAACCCGAGGCCGTGGATCATGCTCTTCCCCGGTGTCAGTCGACACAAATGACCGGAATATCACCAGGGGAAGCCATGAACCGCCGTCTCGCGTCCGCCGCCGTCGTCCTCGGCTCGGCCGCCGCGCTGCTCAGCACCGCGGGGGCGTCGTACGCCGCCACGGGCGCGCCCGCCGCGCAGCCCGCCGCCGCCTCCGTCACCTGGCAGCCGTGCTCGGAGCCGTCCGGCTACGACCACTTCTTCGAGCTGCGCTCCGCCACCGTCCACCACGGCAAGGTGACCGTGCGGGTCACCCCGGAGACGTGCCGGGTGAACAAGCACGACGACGAGGACGTCGACTACACCGCGACCGGCGCCGCGCGCACCCTCGTGGTGCCCGCGTCCGCGTCGGTGAAAGTCCTCAAGGACACCACCTCGCCGCACAAGGTCACCCCGCGCTGGCTGGTGACCCACGACCTGGACCACGCCCACTTCTCCTACCGCCTCGACGCTCGGCACCAGGTCGGCGCGATGGAGCAGATCTACCACCCGTGAGGGACCGCTGACGCGGGGCCGGGGGGGGTGGCAGGATCTGTCGCCATGGACTTCTCCGAAGTGGTTCGACGGCGGCGGATGATCCGGCACTACTCCGACCGCCCGCTGGCTCCCGACGTGGTCGAGCGGGTGCTCGCGTCCGCGCTGCGCGCCCCGTCGGCCGGGTTCTCCCAGGGCTGGGCGTTCCTCGCCCTGACCGACCCGGCCGACCGGGCCCGCTTCTGGCCGTTCGTGCCGACCCGGGTGGAGCAGACCCCGACCATGCAGGACGCCCCGCTGGTCGTGGTGCCGCTCGCGCACAAGGCGGCCTACCTGGCGCGGTACGCCGAGCCGGACAAGGGCTGGGAGGACCGGGCGGAGGCGCGCTGGCCCGCCCCGTACTGGTACATCGACACCGGCATGGCCGCACTGCTGATGCTGCTGACCGCGGTCGACGAGGGCCTGGGCGCCTGCTTCTTCGGCATCATGCCCGAGCATCTCCAGCCGTTCCGCGAGGAGTTCGGGGTGCCCGAGGAGTACGCCCCGATCGGCGGGATCACGGTCGGCTACCGGGCGGACGACGTGCCCGCGCAGAACCCGCGCACCGCGCAGCGCCGCCGGGACCCGGCCGAGGTGATCCACCGCGGCAGCTGGGGCCGCCACGCCTGAGGCCGGACCCGGCCCCGAGCCCCGCCCGGAGCGGGGGCTACCAGCGGTTCAGTGCGGCCCGGGCGACGGCGACCGGATCGCCGCCCAGCACCTGCGCGGCGAGCGCCTGGCGCAGCAGCGCCGCGGCGAGGGCGAACGCCTCCGTACCGGACCCGAGCGGGTCGAAGGCGGCGCGGTCCACCCGCAACAGCCCTGGCGGAAGGGGGCGTTCGCCGGGCGGGGCGACGAGCGCGCCGAGGACGGCCGGCACGAAGTCGGAGGGCAGGCCCGCCGCGAGCGGGCCGCCCAGCTCGCTGCGGCAGCCGCAGGCCGCGTCCAGTTCCAGCGGTGTGCCGTGCCGCACCTCGACCACGGCGGAGCCCCCGGCGGCGCCCGGCGCGAAGGAGGCGCCGAGCAGCGCGCGCATCGTGGCCCCGCCGTACGCGCGGCGCAGCTCCACCACGGTGCGGGCGGGCCGGCCGCGCCGCCCGTCGCCGGGTCCGGGCCGCTCGCGCCGCGCGGTGTGCGCCGCGGGGTACGCCGCCGAGGGCTCGTCGGGGCGGATCGCGGCGCGCCGCCCGCCCAGTCTGCTGACGATCATCGCGGTGCCATCCCCCAGGCGCGCCGCCAGGCGTTGTTGAAGAGCCCGGGGTGGTTGTCGATCACCTCGGGGCTGTAGTTCCGGGCGGCCGGGTGGGTGCGCAGCGCCTGCTCGTAGGCGTCCTGCGGGCTCGCGCCGCCGTCCATCAGCCGGGACTCGGTGAGTTGGTGGCGCAGGAAGTTGACCTCGGCCTCGCCCAGCGCGCGGCCGGCGGCCAGGGCGGTGCGGACGGCGGTGACCATGGCGTCGTTGGGGGCGAAGCGGCCGAGTTCGGGGCGGGCCAGGTGGGCGACGACGCGGGCGAGGTGCGCGGAGGTGAACTCCCCTGCGGCGGGCAGAGATTCGGCCCAGGTGGGCGCCGGCGCGCGGAGGGTGGGGGAGGGCGGCGGCGGCCCGGCCGCAGGAGTGGGTGCCGGCCGCTTCGGGTCCGGCGGACGGTTCCGCCCGGGAGTGGCGGGCCGGGACGCCGCCTGAGCGGCCTGAGCCGTCTGGGCTGTCCGAGCCGTCTGGCCTGCCCGGCCGGCCCGCGCCGCTCGCCGCGCCCGTCCGCCGCGCACCGTACGGGCCGCCGCTGTGCGCAGTGCCCCGCCGCGCCCGGCGGACGGCCCGGCCGCGGCCGCCCGGCGCCGCCGCCAGTACCCGAATACCACGACCAGCAGCACCAGTTCGGGCAGCGCCCGGATCAGCGGCCGCACCCACCCCGTGCCGCTGCCGCTCTGTGTGGTGGTGCCCGCCGCGAGCTGCCGGGGGGTGGCCGCGCCGAGCCACACCGTCCGCGAACCGGCGTCCGCCGCGGGCCTGTCGAGCGACTTCCCTATGCTGGCGGGCAGTTGGGCGTAGTCCGACCGGAAGCCGGCGCCGCCGACTTGCTGGAAGGGCACCTTCGTCAGGTCGACCCCGCCGTAGACGTAGGTGCGGGTGTAGACGGTGTCGCCCTCGGTGGTCTTGTGCGTGACGTGGAACTCGCCCTTGGTGTACGAGTCCACGTAGTCGTGGAAGGTGTCGGTGGGCTTCCAGCCGGTCGCCGTGGTCCAGGGGGAGATGTCGCCCCGGTCCACCAGGCTGCCGTAGGAGGTTTCGCGCTCGCTGCTCAGCTCGCGGTACCACTCGGCGGCGACCCGGGCGAGGTAGACGCGGCGCAGGTCGGCGTAGGCCGGTGCGGTGTTGATCTCCTTCTTCAGCTTCGGCAGGACCAGGCTGTGGAAGAGCTGCTCGTTGTGGGTCTGCGTGGCCTTGTCCTGCTTGGGGCAGGACGCGGCGGCGGAGGTGCCGCGCAGTTTGAGGTACTGCGTCTCCATCTCGACGTTCAGCGGGGCGTCGAGGATGTAGAGCTTGTCGCCGTCCTGGTGCACCTTGGCGGTGCCGGGCACGATCCAGGTCCGGTACGACATGCAGTCGCCCGCCATCCCGTCCCAGAACTGCTTGCCCAGCGCGGTGTCGGGGTGGATCAGGGCGCCGATGCTCTTCTTCATCCGCAGGTCGGCCTGGAGCATGATCCGCCCGGCGTCGGTGCGGCCCAGCTTGGCGTCCACGATCCGGTCCGGCTCGGTGGGGTTGAGGTTCACCCAGAACGCGGACGGGTCCAGCTCCAGCCAGACGAAGAACGCGTCGGAGCTCTCGGTCGCCGCCGCGGCGCCCGTGGACTGGCGGTTGTCGCCGCCCAGCGGGTCCAGGCCGGCGCTGAAGGAGTACTGCAACCCGCTGCCGTCGCCGGGGTCTGCGAGGTAGCTCAGCCGCAGCGTGGAGAAGTCGATGCCGCCGTCGGCCTGGCCGGGCGAGGTGAGGGTCGAACCCAGGCCCGTGGCGTCGGACCCGGTGTCGGACCCGGCGGCGGACCCGGACCCCGCGGACGGGTCGCCGTCCTCGTCGCCGCAGGGCCCGGCCGCGCGGACGGTGTACGCGGCGGGCACGGCGGCGGTGCCGGCAGGGGACCTGGCAGCGGACCCGGCAGCGGACCCGGCGCTCCCCGCCGCCTTGCCCCCGGCTCCCGCACAGGGCGAGGACGGCGTGGTGAACGGCTCGGGCGCCGGCTCGGCCTCCTTCTCCATCGCCTTCCGCGCGCCCTCGATGTCGAGTTCCAGGTCCTGCTTGGCGCGGCCGTTGCGCTCGCTGCGGTACATCTCGTACTGGTCGCGGACCCGCTTCTCGGCCCGGTCCTGCGCCTTGGGCCCCTTGGCGGCGGCCGCCTTGCGGGCCGCGTCGATCTCCTTGTTCATCTGCGCGGTCTCCGCGACGCTCAGGTCGTAGGCCCGGCCGTACACCAGCGGCGTCTGCGGGTGGTAGAGCGGGGAGCACGTGGGGCACTGGCGGCGCTCGGAACCGCCCAGCGCGATGGCCTGCCAGGGGATGCCGAGCTTGGCGAGCTGCCGTTGGAGCACCACCTCGGAGTGCGGTCCCTTCGGGCTGTTGAGCGCGGACAGCGCCATGAGGTGCCCGCTGCCCGCCTGCGCCAACTGGGCTACCAGGGCCGGGTCCAGGTACTTCTTCAGCGGCTCGACCTCCGCGACCGACGCCTGCCAGGCGTTCTTGCTGGTGACGCTGAAGGTGGCGGTCTCCATCGCGAGCTTCTGGATCTGCTCGGCGGTCAGCATCAGGGGGTTGAGGAAGACGACGGCGCCGTTGCGCAGCGGGTCGAACGCCTTGTTCTTGTCGCCCTGGGGGAGTTCGTCGTAGAGCTTGAGGCGCAGTTCCATCACCGGCCGCAGCGGCGCGCTGAGCAGCGGGTTGTCCTCCGCCTTGGACAGGTCGGTGCCGTCCGCCGCGCCCGGCGGTCTCGTGCCGCCGGCCGGCTGCCCGCCGTCGGCCACGCCGCGCGGCGCCACGGCGACCGTCGCCGACAGGAGCAGCAGCAGGACGGTGAGGGCGCGCAGCACCGAAGGAACGACCGGGCGCGCCGACTTGGGCCGGTGCCTGTGTACGCGTGACCGAAGCATGTCCACCACGACGTCGTATCCCCCGTGTCGTCGGCCGGTACCGCCCGGCCCAGCGTCCCACCGGTGCCGAACGCCCGGCAAGGCGGCGGGCGGCACCGGAGTCGGCGGCGGGCCCGTATTGAAGCTTTCAACCGGCCCTGGCGGCAGGCAGATCGGGGTGGGGCGTCGCGTCGCCGCAGATCAATTCCTGGTTGAACTGTTGATTGAACGAGGCACCGGGGCTAGCGTGCGCCGGTGATTTGAATCGTCTCAGTCCGGAGTCGTGGGCAGCGGGGCCGTACGAGCGGGCGCCGCGGCACTGCCACGCGCCCGCAACGGGAAGAGGGGTCATGATCCATCGGTCGACAGGCAGGGGAACGCTGGCGGCACTGTCCGCGGGCATCACGCTGCTCGGCATGCTGACGGCGAACTCGGCGGCTGGGCAGCCCACTTCGGGCACCGCACAGACCGCGCACACCGCGGACAGCCCATGGACCGACGCCGGCTACCAGCCCCGTCCGGGGGACTGGCAGCCCTACGTCCTCGCGCCGCGCGGCCACAGCGTCGACCCGGTCGCGGTGACCTCGGTCGCCGCCCGCGGCGGCTCGGTCCAGGGCGACCCGAAGGCGCTGCTCGGCGGGGCCAAGTCGCCGCTGCGGCTGACCAGTCCGGGGGACCGTACCCGATCCCCGCTGGTGACCCTGGACTTCGGCAAGGACGTCGGCGGCAAGATCCGGATACGGGTGGCCGGCGCGTCCAGCACCCCGCCCCGACTGCACGTCTGCTTCAGCGAGTCGCAGCAGTACGCGGCCTCCGCCACGCAGAGCAACAGCGGCGAGGACGCCGTCGCCCCCGGCTGCGACACGGCCAACATCTGGAACGGCTACCCCGGCCAGCCCTACACCTACGACGCCGACAGCCACACCTTCACCCTCGACCCGGCGAAGCTCCCGGCGACCCTCACCGACAGCCAGCTGCGCGGCGGCTTCCGCTACGCCACCGTCTTCCTCGACGGCCCCGGCTGGGTCGACCTCGGCGCGGTCTCCCTGGACTTCTCGGCCGTGCCCGCGCAGGCGGACCCGGCCGACTACCAGGGCTGGTTCCTGTCCAGCGACAACGAACTGAACAAGGTCTGGTACAGCGGCGCGTACACCGTCCAGCTCGACACCTGGATGTCCGACACCGCCAAGAGCTGGCCCTACCAGACCGGCGAGGCCGACCACTCCGACACGCAGGTGCCCGGCGCCGACCCGGACCAGGAGGTCATCTTCGACGGCGCCAAGCGCGACCGGGTGGTCTGGCAGGGCGACCTCGCCATCCAGGCGCCGGTCACGTACCTGAGCACCGACGACGTGCCCGCCGTCGACAACTCCCTGTCCTCGCTCGCCTCCCAGCAGCTCTCCGACGGCTACGTCCCCGCCGAGAGCCTGGTCGGCCCGCACAACCAGGACGAGATCCGCACCTACGGCGAGTACGTCACCTGGTTCGTGTACAACCACTACGAGCACTGGCTCTACACCGGCGACCGGGCCTATCTGGCGCGGTGGTGGCCGCAGTTGACCAAGGCGATGGCCTGGCTGGAGTCGGTGCGGCAGCAGGACGGCAGCGGGCTGATCTCGTTCGCCGCCGCCAACTCCTGCGGCCACTACGGCTACAGCGACTGCGGCCACGAGACGTACGTCAACGCGCTGTACAAGCGGAACCTCGACGAGATGGCCGAACTCGCCGGCGCCCGGGGCGACACCGGCGGCGCCCGGACGTACGCCGCCCGCGCCACCGAGGTGAAGGACGCGATCAACTCCCGCCTGTGGGACGCCTCGACGGGCGCCTACCGGCTGTCCACCGAGATCCCGACCGCCTACCCGCAGGACGCCAACGCCGCCGCCGTGCTCACCGGCGTCGCCGACGACACCCGCTCCGCGCAGGCGCTGGCCTACCTGCGCGCCGCCAACTGGAGCACCTACGGCTCCCTGACCGTCTCCCCCAGCACTCCGAACCCCTCCATCCAGCCCTTCTACGAGCCGCTGCCCAGCGGGTTCGAGGTCAGCGCCCGGCTCGCCGCGGCCGACCCGACCGGCACCGAGCAGCAGCAGGCGCTCCAGCTGATCCGCACCTTCTGGGGCCACCAGCTCGCCGAGGACCCCGGCAGCACCCTGTGGGAGAAGGCGAACCCCGACGGCGACCCGGGCATCGCGCAGTTCACCAGCCTCGCCCACGGCTGGGCCGCCGGGCCGACGATCTCACTGACCACCCAGGTGCTCGGCGTCCGGCCGACCGCCGCGGGCTTCGCCGGCTACACGATCGCGCCGGCCCCCGGCGGCCTGACCTGGGCGCAGGGCAGCGTCCCCACCCCGCACGGCGCGATCACCGCGTCCTGGCGCTCCACCGCCGGCGGCTTCACCCTCACCGCGACCGCCCCGCGCGGCACCCGCGGCGTACTGGCGGTACCCACCGGCGGTCACCGGGTCAGCGTCGCGCTCGACGGCCGTACGGTCTGGAACGGCACCCGCGCGGTGGGCGGCGCCCAGGTCACCGCCGACGCCACCGGCGTCCGCGTCTCGGGGGTCGGCCCGGGGCACCACACCCTGACCTCGCACCTGCTGTGACGCCGCAGGGCAGGTGACACCCGGCCCGGACCAGCCGCCTCTTTGCCGGCCGGCCGCTTCTGCGCGGTCGGCCGGCCCGCGCCGGTCAGGCGTCAGGCGCAGTCGGGGCAGAGCCCGCGGTAGGTGACCTCGGCGGCGGAGACGGTGAAGCCGAAGCGCTCCTGCTCGGGCAGGGCGGCGAGCGGGTCGCCGGTGGGGTGCACGTCACGGACCGTGCCGCAGCGGGCACAGACCAGGTGCTGGTGCGGGCGGTGGGCGTTCGGGTCGTACCGCTTGGCGCGGCCGTCCGTGGTGACTTCCACCACTTCGCCGAGGGAGACCAGCTCGCCGAGGGTGTTGTAGACGGTCGCCCGGGAGATCTCGGGCAGCCGCTCGATGGCGCGCGCGTGCACCTCGTCGGCCGTGAGGTGCACGTGCTCGCCGTCGAGTACCTGGGCCACGACGCGCCGCTGCGAGGTCATCCGCCAGCCGCGGCCCCGCAGCCGTTCCACCAGGTCGCTCATGTCGGTTCACCTCTTCGGGTTCGCGGGCTGCCCGCAATTTACCAGGGCGGGTCCGAAACTTGACCGGATATGCGCTTGGCCGGCTTCTTGACTTGGACAGCGTCCATCGTAGGATCGGTTCCGGCGACAGCCAAGGGCCGGGGAGAGCCTCGTGCGGCGGAAGAGGCCGGCGTGGCGGGGAACAGGCGCGCGACACCCGGACGTCGGACCCGGCACGGCACTTCCCACCACCCTGCTGCCGCCGGTAGCCGTCCGCAGTGCCCGAGCACCGTGATCCGCCTGGTCCGGAAGGATTTCCATGTCTGACAACCCCAACAACGACGCGATCGTCGTGGACGCGAAGACGGAGGGTACGGGCGGCTGCCCGGTCGCCCACGAGCGCGCCCCGCACCCGACCCAGGGCGGCGGGAACCGCGGCTGGTGGCCGGACCGGCTGAACCTGAAGATCCTCGCCAAGAACCCCGCGGTGGCCAACCCGCTCGGCGAGGACTTCGACTACGCGGCGGCGTTCAACACCCTCGACCTCGCGGCGGTCAAGCAGGACATCGCCGAGGTCCTCACCACCTCGCAGGACTGGTGGCCGGCCGACTTCGGCAACTACGGCCCGCTCATGATCCGGATGGCCTGGCACAGCGCGGGCACCTACCGGATCAGCGACGGCCGCGGCGGCGCCGGCGCCGGTCAGCAGCGCTTCGCCCCGCTGAACAGCTGGCCGGACAACGGCAACCTGGACAAGGCCCGCCGCCTGCTGTGGCCGGTGAAGAAGAAGTACGGCCAGAGCCTGTCCTGGGCCGACCTGCTGATCCTCACCGGCAACGTCGCCCTGGAGTCCATGGGCTTCACGACCTTCGGGTTCGCCGGCGGCCGCGAGGACGTGTGGGAGCCGGAGGAGGACGTCTACTGGGGCCCGGAGACCACCTGGCTCGACGACCAGCGCTACACCGGCGACCGCGAGCTGGAAAGCCCGCTCGGCGCGGTCCAGATGGGCCTGATCTACGTCAACCCCGAGGGCCCCAACGGCAACCCGGACCCGATCGCCGCGGCCCGCGACATCCGTGAGACGTTCCGCCGGATGGCGATGAACGACGAGGAGACCGTCGCCCTGATCGCCGGCGGCCACACCTTCGGCAAGACCCACGGCGCCGGCCCGGCCGACGCCGTCGGCGACGACCCCGAGGGCGCGCCGATCGAGGCGCAGGGCCTGGGCTGGAAGAACAGCTACGCCACCGGCAAGGGCGCGGACGCGATCACCTCCGGCCTCGAGGTGACCTGGACCGACACCCCCACCAAGTGGGACAACAGCTTCTTCGACATCCTCTTCGGCTACGAGTGGGAGCTCGACAAGAGCCCGGCCGGCGCCAACCAGTGGAAGCCGAAGGACGGCGCCGGTCAGGGCACCGTGCCGCACGCCCACGACGCCACCAAGAAGATCGCGCCCGGCATGCTCACCACCGACCTGGCGCTGCGCTTCGACCCGATCTACGAGCCGATCTCCCGCCGCTTCCACGAGAACCCGGCCGAGTTCGCCGACGCGTTCGCCCGCGCCTGGTACAAGCTCACCCACCGCGACCTGGGCCCGAAGTCCCTGCTGCTCGGCCCCGAGGTGCCCGCGGAGACCCTGCTGTGGCAGGACCCGCTGCCCGAGGCGGAGGGCGAGGCGATCGACGCCGCCGACGTCACCGCGCTCAAGGCGAAGATCCTCGCCACCGGCCTGACCGTCTCCCAGCTGGTCTCCGCCGCCTGGGCGTCGGCCTCGACCTACCGCGGCAGCGACAAGCGCGGCGGCGCCAACGGCGCCCGGGTCCGCCTGGAGCCGCAGCGCGGCTGGGAGGTCAACAACCCCGACCAGCTCGCGGCCGTGCTGACCGCGCTCGAGGGCGTGCAGCAGGAGTTCAACGCCGCCGGCGCCAAGAAGGTGTCGCTGGCCGACCTGATCGTGCTCGGCGGCGCCGCGGCGATCGAGAAGGCCGCCAAGGACGGCGGGCAGGACATCGAGGTGCCGTTCACCGCCGGCCGCGTCGACGCGACCGACGAGCACACCGACGCCGAGTCGTTCGCCGCGCTGGAGCCGGGCGCCGACGGCTTCCGCAACTACGTCGGCAAGGGCAACCGGCTCGGTGCGGAGTACCTGCTGATCGACCGGGCCAACCTGCTCACCCTCAGCGCCCCCGAGACCACCGTGCTCGTCGGCGGCCTGCGGGTGCTGGGCGCCAACTACGACGGCTCGAAGCTCGGTGTGTTCACCGACGCCCCGGGCACCCTGACGAACGACTTCTTCGTCAACCTGCTCGACCTGGGCGTCACATGGACGCCGACGTCCGAGGACTCCACCACCTTCGAGGCCCGCGACGACGCCACCGGCGAGGTCAAGTGGACGGGTACCCGCGCCGACCTCGTCTTCGGCTCGAACTCCGAGCTGCGGGCGCTGGCCGAGGTGTACGCGAGCGACGACGCCAAGGGGAAGTTCGTCGCGGACTTCGTCGCGGCGTGGACCAAGGTGATGGACCTCGACCGGTTCGACCTGCGCTGAGGCTCCGCCCGGCTGAGCACTCGCGCAGCTGAGCACCCGCACCACTGAACACCTGCACCACTGAACACCTGCACCACTGAACACGCGGACCGCGTCCGGGCCACGGCCCCGGCGCGGTCCGCGCGTTTCCGCCCCCGCGCGCCCTGCTGCCCCGCGCGCCCCGCCGTACGCGCCCTGGTTGTCGCCATATAGGACGAATGGGGCGTGGCTTCGCGGGAATCGGGGGCCGCGGTCTGCATGATGGCGGGGCGGCTGACTGTCGCCGGCCGCGGGCCGCGAGCGAAGTGGGTGGAGCATGCCGGAGCAGGGACTCTCCTCGTACGGGTCGTACGGTTCGGCCCGCGGGGTCAACCGCCGGGCGCTGCTCCAGGCGGCCGGGCTGGGCGCCGGGGTCCTCGCGGCGGGCGGGATGGCGGCACCCCGGGCGGAGGCGGCCGGCCCGGCGGAAGGCGGCTCGGCGCCGGCCCCGTTGGACGCGGCGAGCGCGGAGCTGCCGCTGACCGGCGGCCCGGACTTCCCGATCGGCCTGTTCTGGCCGCCGCACCCGTACGAGACGACGCTCGCCCGCTACCAGGAGATGGCCGACGCCGGCTTCACCTTCCTGATCACCGGCAACTACCAGTTCGACGCGCGCAGCGCGGCGTACGCGCTCGGCCTTGCCGACCAGGTCGGGCTGAAGGTGCTGGTCGCGGGCGACCCGCGGATCGAGGCGCTCGCCCAGTACCTGACCGTCACCGACGACCGCACGGTGCCGTCGTCGATCACCACCGCCGACGCCGCCTCCTGGGTGCGTACCGCGCTGGGCAGTTACACCAGCCACCCCGCGCTCGCGGGCGTCAGCGTCTACGACGAGCCCTCGCGGGTCCGCTTCCCCAACGTCGGCGCGCTCACCGCCGTCGTACGCTCCGCCGCGCCCGGCCTGCTGCCGTACGCCAACATCAACCGCGGCAACGGCGCGTCGTACGCGGACTTCGTGCAGACCTACGTCGACACGGTGAAGCCCGCGCTGATCTCCTTCGACCGCTACCCGATCCTCACCGGCGGCATCGACACCGACTACTTCGACACGTGGGCGATCGTGCGGGCCGCGTCCCTGACGTCGGGCCTGCCCGCGTGGACGTACATCCAGTCCACCGGCTACAACAACCACCGGGTGCCCACCGCCTCGCAGTTGGCCTGGCAGGTCAACATCAGCCTCGCGTACGGCTGCAAGGGCATCCAGTACTTCACGTACTGGACCCCCGACCCGGCCCGCGGTGAGGGCTACACCCAGGCGCTGATCACCACCGACGGCAAGCGCACCCCGCTCTACGACGCCGCCACCGCCCTCAACACCGGCTGGCTGCGGCCGGTCGGGCGCGAACTCAAGCCGCTGGTCTCGCAGTCGGTGCAGCACGCGGGCGAGACGCCGCTGCCGCCCGGCACCACCGCCTTCACGCCGGACGACGTCGTCGCCGCGGTCACCGGGGACGCCGCCGTACTCGGCATCTTCGCGCCCGCCCCCGGCACCGCCGACGACGGCACCCGCCACCTCCTCGTCGTCAACCGCGACCCCGATGCCCCCGCGTCGCTCCAGGTACGGCTGGCCCCGGGCCGTACCGCCGCGGTCTTCGCGCCCGCCACCGGCACGTACGCCGAGCCGGGCGCCGCCGCCGTGCTCTCCCTCCAACTGCCCCCGGGAGCAGCCGCGTTGTACCGCATCGAGAGCAACTGAGCCTGTTCGTCGGCTGGCTCGGGCCGGCTCGGCTCGCGGTGGCAGGTCAGGTCATGGCGCCCGTCCGCTCGTTCTGGAGCGTCCACAGGTCGTGGAACAGGCCGGGGGCGTCGCGGAGTTCGGCGAAGGTGCCGTACTGCACGATCCGCCCCCGGTCGAGCACCGCGACCTTGTCGGCCACGGCGACGTTCGTCAGCCGGTGGGTGACCAGGACGACGGCCCGGTCGGCGGCGAGCGCGCGCAGCCCGGTGAAGATACGGTGCTCCGCGCGCGGGTCGAGTGCGGCGGTCGGCTCGTCGAGCACGAGTAGGCCGGCCTCGCGGTGGAAGGCGCGGGCGAGGGCGACGCGCTGCCACTGGCCGCCGGAGAGCTCCTGGCCGCCCCACCACTCGCGGGCGAGCAGGGTGTCCAGGCCCGAGCGAAGGGCGGCCACCACGTCGTCGGCGCCGGAGGCGCGGGCGGCGGTGTGCACGGCGGCGTCGGGGTCGGGATCAGGGTCGGGGTCGGGGTTGGGGTCGGGATCAGGGTCGGGGTCGGGGTTGGGGTCGGGATCTGGGCCGGGGTCGCCGGGACCGGCGGTTCTGGCCGTCACGGGCTGGCCGAGCGTGATGTTCTCGCGGGCGGTCAGCGGCCACTGGGCGTAGTCCTGCGGCACCATCGCGACCCGGTGCCAGGCGGCCTGCGGGTCGAGGCAGTGGGTGTCGGCCCCGTCCCAGGTGACGGCCCCGGTCGTGGGCAGGTAGAGCGCGGCGAGCAGCTTGCTCAGCGTCGTCTTGCCGGAGCCGTTCTCGCCGACCAAGGCGAGCACTTCGCCCCGGCGCACGTCGAGGTCGATGTCCCGCAGGGTCGGCGCGTCGGCGTCCGGGTAGGTGTAGCCGAGGCGCTCGGCGCGGACGACCGCGGGACCGGTGGGCACCACGCTGCCGCGCCTGGCCCGGTGCCCGCCGGCCTCGTCGAGGAAGTCGGACCAGTCGTCGAGGTACATGCCGGTGCGGAAGATGATCGCGCCGTAGCCGACGATGCCGTGCAGCCCCGACGCCACCGAGCGCAGCGCGAACGTCGCGGTGCCCGCCGAGGCGACCGAGATGCGCCCGGTACCGATCAGCGCGATCAGCGCCGCCCACACCGCGCCCGACGCGAGCCCGCCGACGAGGCTGCCGGCCAGCGAGGTGCGCGCCGCCTGCCACGCCGCGCGGTCGGTGGCGGCGTCCACCCGGGCGCCCGCGGCGCGGTACTTGCCGAGCAGGAAGTCGGCCATGGTGCCCGAGCGGATCTGGTCGGCGTTGGCCTTGTCGACCAGGTGCCAGCGCAGCAGCCCGAGCAGGCGCCGGTCGCTCAGGGTGTCCAGCGAGGCGAGGTAGTTCAGGCGGGCGGCCCGCACCCCGGCGACCGCCTGGGGCAGCGCCGCCAGCACCAGCAGGGGCAGCAGCAGCGGGTGCACCGAGGTGAGCACGGCAGCCGCGGCGACCAGTGACGCGGTCGCGGCCAGGATGTTCTGGGACTGGTTGAGCAGGTCCTGCGAGACCTCGACCCCGCGGTCGGCCGCGTCCCACCGGTCGTTGTAGCCGGGGTGGTCGTAGGCCGTCAGCTCCGCGTGGGTCGCCGCGTCCAGCAGCCGCAGCTCCGCCTCGCGGGCGATCCGCGGCGCCAGCCGCGTGGACAGGCCGCCCACCGTGATGCCCAGCACCGCCCGTACCCCGGCCGCCGAGGCGAGCAGGGCGATCGACGGCACCGCGTCGCGCAGCCGCGCCCCGATGTGCCCGGACGCGATCACGGCCGTCACGGTGCCGGTCACCGCGAGCAGGCCGAGCGCCTCCAGCACCCCCGAGAGCACCTGGCACACCAGCAGCGCGACCACCGCCCGGCGGTCCACCTGCCACGCCATCCCCAGCGCCCGCCCGATCAGTTGGGGCAGCCGCCGGGCCATCGCCCGCGAGGTGATGGCGTGCCCGGCACTCTGTAGCCGCCCTCCGGAGATCTCGAACCGCATCTCCTCCGAGGGCTCATCGACCTCGGTCTTCTCCTTCTTCTCCTCCTCCTGCGCCGCCACGTCAGAAGGAGCCTCCCCCTGAGCTTCCTCCCGAGCTGCGGGCACCTGATCGACCATCGGGTCCCTCCCCCCACGATCCGGCCCACCAGTCTGCCGGGCCCCCACCCAAACCCCCACCGGCGCACAGGCGCACCCATCCACCCCCAGCGCACGCCCCGGCGCCCGTGACGTGCGCCGCCCGCCGATGGTCGCGTAGATGCGCGTGGTGCGCGCGCACTGCGCGGCCTTACTGCGCGAGCGCAGAGAGGGGGTTGACGCAGGTCAAGGGGGTGAAAGGCGGCGCGCGGGCGGGGAGTTGGCGGAGGGGCGGGTGAGGGCGGCTACGCGCGAATGGGCGCGCCGAGGCTCGGAATGGGGCTACGATGCTCTCTGTTCGCAGGATCTGAGCCCAAAGTGAGCTTTTCGGGTGGATGGTCCTGTCCGGTTCGACGGCGAAGGGGTGCCCGGTGTCGGGTGGAGCGCAAGGCGGGGGTCCGGCGGTGAAGGATGCCGGCGGCCCCGGGAGATGGGCGCGGGCGGGGCGGTGGCTGCGGACGGCGGGGCGGGTCGCCGTGGTCGCGGTGGCGTTCGCGAAGAATCTGGGGGACGTGGTCGGCGGGATCGAACGGCATCTGTGAAAAGGCGGCCCGTGGGCTGCGGATTAACCGGTAATGAACCGGAAAACGGTCGCTGTCCAACCGGCCGCGCGGAGACTGGGTCACCCGTACCGCCAGCACTGTCCGCACCGCCCGTGCTGCTCGCGCCGTGGCCGAACGAAACGCCTCTGAGCTGCACGGTTCTCCCTGATGTGGAAGTCTCGCACCCTCCTTCACGGCCGCCGGCACGGAGTTTTCCTTTCCCGTGCCGTTTTCCGGGAATACGGCCGAGGCGGCGGTCGGGGAAATCGGAAACCCGATATTGACACCCCTGAATGGGCGCCCTAATCTCGGAAATCGGGGGCGCTCAGCACCCGAAACCACCTTTACTTCCCTGGAGGAATTCATGGCTACTGGGGCCGAGAAGTTCGAGGGCGTCGAGGTCATCTGCGGCGTCTACGACAAGGACCTCGCTCCGGCGTACTCGGGTGACGACGTGGAGGCGCACTCGGCGGAGAAGCTCCCGTCGGACAGCGTCATCTGCGGCGTGTACGACAAGGAGAACGCCTGAGCTCGAGGGGAGCGGGCGCTCACGCGCCCGTACCGCCGTCGACGCGCCGCCGTTGACGTACCGGTCCCGTGACGACCTGCCTCCCAGGTCGTGAGGCCCGGGCCGGGTGCGCCGCCGAGAGGCCGCGCACCCGGCCCGGGATCTTCCGTCCGTCACGTCCCTCGACAGGAAGCCCACGGCGAACGATGAGAGTCCTCGAAGGAAAGTCCGGCGTCTGGTACCTCGGCCCCGGCTCGACCGTGCTCATGCCGAAGCGGTTCCACGACGGCGGGCGGCTGACGGCCGAAGGGCGCGCCGAGTTGGCGCGGCAGGGCGTCGAGCAGCCCAAGCCGGCCAGCCGCTACAGCCTCACCGTGGTCACCTCGACCGCCTGCAACCTCGGTTGCCCGTACTGCTTCCAGAACACCGAGGCGGCAGAGCCCGGCCGCTTCGACCCGCCGCGCATCGCGCGCGAAGTGCTTGATCGCCCGATGATCGAGAAGATCGCCGCCTTCACCGAACCCCGGCTGCGTGCCTCGGGCCTCGACCGGCTGTTCGTGCTGCTGTTCGGCGGCGAGCCGCTGCTCAACCGCTGGGGCTGCGTCGAACTGCTCGGCCGACTCTCGCAGTTGGCCCCGCTGACCGCGTCCATGGTCAGCAACGGCGTCCTGCTGACCGCCCGGACGGCCGCCAAGTTGGAGGCGGCCGGGCTGCGTTCGGTGCAGATCACCCTCGACGGGCCGCGTGAACTGCACGACGGCACCCGCTTCACCCGGGCCGGCCGCGGCACCTTCGACAAGGTGCTCGCCAACTGCGCGGCCGTGCAGGAGGCCACGGACCTGCGGCTGTCGCTGCGGCTGAACACCACCGCCGAGGGGCTGCCGCTGCTCGGCGGGCTCGTCGCGGACCTCGCGCAGCGGCTCGACCCGGCCCGCTGCAACCTCGACATCGCCCCGGTCCTCAACTACGACGGCATGTTCGACCCGGTGATGAAGCGGTCGGCGGCCGACGTCGACGTGCTGCTGCGGGCCTATGCCGACGCGCTCGAACTCGGCTTCACCGTCGGCTGGCCGGGCGGCAGCGACTGCGGCTTCTGCGGTCGGCGCGACGGCAGCACCGGCGCGGTGATCAACGCCGACGGCACGCTCTACAGCTGCTGGGAGACGATCGGCAAGGCGGGCTACGAAGTCGGCAGCGTGGAGGGCGGCTACACCGACTACCCGGCCGAACGCTGGGTGAGCTGCGGGGAGTTCGCGGTCAGCGCCACGACGGCCGCACAGTCCCAGGCGTTCGACGATGCGCTGACCGTGGGGCTGCTGGAGATGCTGCGGGCCAGGATGCGCCGGGCGGCGGCGCAGAAGGCGGCTCAGGCTCAGGAGACGACTCAGGAAGCAGCTCAGAAGGAGGCTCAGGGGGCGACTCAGGTGGCGGTCCGGGACACGGCCCAGGAGGAGGCCCGGCCGCCCGCGCCCGCGTCCTTGGCGGTGACCGGCTCGTGAGGGTCCTGCTGTGCCCGCTGAGCAGCGGCGGCTTCCTCTACCCGGCGACGGCGGCGGCCCTGGAGCTGCACCGGCGCGGGCACGACGTCACGCTCTTCGCCACGGGCGCGGCGGGGCGTGCGGCAGCCGCCGCCGGGATCGCGGTGCTGCCCTCGGCGACCGATGGCGCACCGCACGCCTTCGACGTGAGCCGGTGGTTCCGCGACGGCGCGTCGCAGTACCGCGTCGTGCGCGAGGCGGCGCGGGCGCTGCGGCCCGATGTCGTGGTGACCTCGGTGCTCTGCCCGGGCGCGCTCCTGGCGGCGGAGACCCTGGACCTGCCCGCCGTAGTGCTCGGCCTGGCGTGCCACCTGTGGCCGTACGCGGAAGGGGCGCCGGGCGGTGGGGGCGGCGACGCCGACAGCGAGGACCGCGAGTGGCGGCTAACGGAGACTTTGCGCCACTACCAGGCGCTGCGCGAGGAGTTGGGGCTCCGTACTCCCGAACCAGCGGCCGCCGCACGGCAGTTGTACGGCGCCGCCTTCCTGTTGCGCGGCCACCCCCACCTCGAACGTCCAGGCGCCGTGCTGCCGCCGGGCGTAGGGCACGTCGGCCCGCTGTGGTGGGAGCCGCCCGCCGGGGACGACGAGGGCGGCGAGGACGGCGAGGGCGGCGAGGGCGCCGCACTCGCCGCACACCTCGACCGGGTGGGAAAGCCGGTCGTCTACGTCCACTTGGGGCGCACCTTCGGCGGCGAAAGCCTGTGGCGGTGGATCGACGAGGCGTTCACCGGCACCGGGCTCCAGGCCGTGGTGGAGCTCGCCCGCACCCCTGACCGCGCGCCGGCGCCCGGCTCCGACGTCATCACGGTCCGCCGGCCGCGGATGGGCGACCTGCTGGCGCGGGCCGAGGCCGTGGTCGGCAACGGCACCAGCGCACCGGTGCTCGGCGCACTGCTGCACGGCAAGCCGCTGCTGCTGCGGCCCAACGGCGGGGAGCAGCGGCTGCTCGCCGCCGCCTGCCTGCGGGCCGGGGTCGCGGCGCCGCTGCCCGAACGCCCGGCGGAAAGTGAGGCGTTGGTCCGCGCGGTTGCTGATCCCCGGCTGCGTACGGCCGTCGGCGCGCTCGGGGCCGCACTCGCCCAGGCCAAGAGCGCCGCCGCGGCCGCGCAGGTGATCGAGGAGGCCGCCCGTTGACGTCACCGCCCGAGACCCGCCCCGCCCTGTTCGCCCCGCCCGCCCCGTCCCGCCGGACCGAGGAGCGCCCGTGACCGCCAGCAGCCCCGCCGCCGTCCCCACCGACCACGCCGCCGTCGCCTACGACGCCACCGCGCCCTTCTACGACCAGCTCTCCCAGGGCGACGACTACACCGTCTTCGGCGACATCCTGGAGACGCTGATCAAGCGCGCCGACCCGCCCGGCAACCGCCTGCTGGACGCCGGCTGCGGCACCGGCCGCAGTACCGTCGCCTTCGCCGAGCGCGGCTTCGACCCGGTGGGCGTGGACATCAGCGCCGGCATGATCGCCGTCGCACGCGCCAAGTACGCGGACACCGGCATCGGCTTCCATGTCCACGACCTGCGGCTGCCGTTCACCGCGGACGGCACGTACGACGTCGTGCTGTGCATGAGCGACATCGTCAACTACCTCGCCGACCCGCAGCACCTGCGGGAGGCGCTGGCCGGCATCGGCAGGGTGACCCGGCCCGGCGGCGTGCTGGTCTTCGACGCCAACACCGCCCGCGGCTACGGCCTGATGACCTCCACGCACGTCTACGAGTACGACGGCCTGTACGCGACCATGAGCGGCCGGTTCCTGGCGCGCGAGGGGGAGCCGCGGCGCTTCCGCATGGTCATGAACGCCTTCCGCACCTCACCCGGGCAGCCCGACGTGTGGCGGCGCGAGCGGGTCGAGCACCTCCAACGACACCACAGCCACGAGGAGTTCGCCGAAGCGCTGGACGCCGCGGGCCTGGACCTGGTGGCCGCGCACGGCCTGGAGCGGGACGGCTCGCTGTCCGACCGGGTGGACGAGGACGCCCACACCAAGGGCCTCTACGTCGCCCGGCGCCGCGCTGCCGGCTGATCCGGCCCCGCCCGACCTGCCGGCCGCCCGACCGCCGTCCCACCTGCCGTCCGACGCTCGCACGATCCGGCTCGCACCCCGGGGGCATGACGTGATCAACCGCAGTTTCACCCTGATCTGGGTCAGCCAGGCGCTGTCCGACGTGGCCAGCGAGATGACGTCGCTCGCGCTGCCGCTGGCGGTG
Source organism: Actinacidiphila sp. bgisy145 (assembly GCF_057708125.1). Lineage (NCBI taxonomy): Bacteria > Bacillati > Actinomycetota > Actinomycetes > Kitasatosporales > Streptomycetaceae > Actinacidiphila > Actinacidiphila sp. bgisy145. The sequence goes on along the minus strand of NZ_JBYIRL010000002.1, from coordinate 29,843 downwards.
CTCGCGGCGACCCGCTCGGCCGTGGACGCGGCGCTGGTCGCCACCGTCGTCGGGATCGCCCAGCTCCTGGCGAAGCTGCCGAGCGGGCTGATCGCCGACACGTACCACCGCAAGCGGCTGATGCTGCTGTGCGACGCGGCGCGGGCGGCGGTCGCGCTGCTGCTGGCGCTCGCGCTGGCGACGGGGAACCTCACCACGATCGTGGCGGTCGGCTCCGCGGCGACGATCGCGCTGTTCTCCTCGGTGTTCGGGCCGGCCGAGTCCGGCGTGCTGCGCCAGGCGGTGCCGCTGGAGCGGCGGCGCGAGGCGATCACCCGCAACATCGTCCGCAGCAACATCGCCATCGCGGTCGGCCCGCCGCTGGGCGGCATGCTGCTCGCGGCCGGGGCGCCGACGGCGTTCTTCGCGGACTCCTGCTCGTACCTGCTGTCGCTGGCGCTGGTGGCGCGGGTCGCCTACACGCACGTCGCCCGGCCGCGCGCGAGCACGGCCGCCACGCACCCGCTGCGCAACACCGCCAACGAGCTGACGCTCGGCTTCGGCTGGGTCTTCCGCCGCACCGGCCTGGTGGTGCTCATCGCGTTCGCCGCCTACGTCAACCTGCTCGGCCGCTCCATCGAACTGCTCGCCGCGTTCGGGGTGTCGCACGACGGCGCGCACCCGGTCTCCGCCGGGCTGGTCCTCACCGCCGCGGGCGTCGGCGGCATCGCGGGCGGGCTGTGCGCGGGGTGGATTCTGAAGCGGCTGACGCCGACCGCGATCGTGGCCGCCGCGTCGGTGGCGTGGCTGCTGATGATGCCGTGCGCGTCCACGGGTGACGAGTTGACCAGCGCGGTCGCCGTCGGCATGGTGGTGTTCTCGCTGCCGTCGGTCGGCTCGCTGGTGGGGCTGACGATCAGCGTGGAGGCCCCGACCCACCTCCAGGGCCGGGTGGGCGGCGCGGTCACCCTGCTCGCGATCAGCATCGCGTGGGCCGGCCCCGGGCTGACCGGCTTCCTCATCTCCGCCCAAGGGCCGCTCACCGCCTCGGTGGTGCTGGCCGCACCGATGGTCGTACCGCTGATCGTCCTGGCGGCGAGTCCGCGGCTGCGCGCGGCAGTCGGCAAGATCGGCACCGTGCCCGCCCGCGAACCCGAGCCCGAGCCCGAACCCGAATCCGTCGCGGCCGCCGCCGAGCAGGACGTGCTGGCCCACGGCGAACCGGCGATCCAGGGTTCGCCCGCGGCCGCCACCGCTCGGCCGTCGCTCGAACTCGACGACCCCCTCGGCCCGTTCGCGATGCTCGCACTCGGACTCGGACGCGCCCGGCCCCTGCCCTGACGCGGGCCCGGCCGGACCGAGGGTACGGCGGCTGGCAGCCCGGGTCGCCGTGTCAGCCCGGCCCACCGGGTGAGTGGTCGAGAGCTTCGACCGGCGACGGCCGCACCGCCGTACCCGCACCAAACCGGGCAAGCCCGGCGACAACTCCACCCTCCTCAACGACCGCTCACGACCGGCTACTTGTGAAGCCGTCAGCCGCATGGTGCCCTTGTTCCCTCTGGTGCAACTGATGCCAAGGAGGCGGACGAGTCCCATGAACAAGCGAACAGTCGCCATGGCGGTGCTGATACCGGCCTTGCTGGGCACGACCTGCGGTGTCGCCTCGGCGCAGCCCGCGCCGAAGGCGGCCTCCTCGGTCGTCACCCTGACCTACGACGCCAGCCGGGCCGGCCAGTGGGCGAGCGCGATCACGCAGGGCGTGCAGAACTGGAACGACGCCGTGCACAACGTCCAACTGGTGCCCGCGACCTCGGCCGGCTCGGCCGACTACGTCTACGTCGCCACGAGCGGCTGGCCCGAGACCACGCTCGGCCCGATCTTCCCCGGCGGCAGCGGCGAGGTCGAGCTCGGCCAGGAAGCCGTCGACGAGGGCTACGACGTGACCCGCATCGCCGCCCACGAGACCGGGCACATCCTCGGCCTGCCCGACGACTACAGCGGCCCCTGCTCGGAGTTGATGTCCGGCCACGGCCCCGGCACCTCCTGCACCAACGCGCTGCCGTCCGCCGCCGAGGCCGCGCAGGTCGACGAGAACTACGCCGACGGCTCCGACGCGGTCCACCCGAACCACCACCAGACCGTCGTCGACGTCTGGACCGCGCCCACCCTCGCCGCCACCCGCTGACCGGCTCCGGCCGACCAGGTGCACGCGGCGGGCGGCCCGGCACCGCCCCGCCCGCCGCGGCCACCCGGACCTCGGTCGGCCAACTGCCCTACCACGCGTCCGGACCGGGACCCGGAGCTGCGCCCGGCCCCGGCCCCGGACCCGGCCCCGGGCGCAGGGTGAGCAGAGTGATCTCGCTCGGGGCGAAGACACGGAACGGCGGACCCCAGAAGCCGGCGCCGCGGCTGGTGTAGAGCTGGGTGCGCTCGCCGTGCCGGCTCAGTCCGTGCACCACCGGCTGGTCGATCCGGACGAGGAAGTTGAACGGCCATATCTGGCCGCCGTGGGTGTGCCCGGACACCTGGAGGTCGATCCCGGCGGCCGCCGCCTGCCCGACGTACTTGGGCTGATGGGCGACGAGCAGCACCGGCCGGTCGGGGTCCGCGCCCGCGAGCGCGTCCTCCAGGTTCGCGCGGTGCCCGGCGAGGCCGGACGACTCCGCCGTCACGTCGTCCACCCCGGCCAGGACCAGGGCGTCGCCGCCCCGTTCGACCGTCACGTGGCGGTTGTGCAGCGGCTCCCAGTCCAGCTCCGCCATCCGGTCCAGCCAGCCCTGGGCCTCGCTGAAGTACTCGTGGTTCCCCGTGACGTAGACCTTCGCGAGCCGGGCCCGGATCGTGCCGAGCGGCGCGGACTGCGCTCGCCGCTGCACCGGGGTGCCGTCGGCGATGTCGCCCGCGTGCACCACGATGTCCGCCTCCAGCGCGTTGACCGCCTCGGCGACCCGTACCGACCAGCGCTCACGGTCGATCGGCCCGTAGTGGGTGTCGGCCAGCAGCACCACGCGCGTCCCGTCCAGACCCGCGCCGAGCCGCGGTATCCGGATGTCCAGCCGCTTCACCCGGGGCACGCGCATCGCTTCGTAATGTCCCCAGGCCAGCAGGACGGCGCAGACCGCGGCGACCGCGACGGCGACGACCCGGGCCCGGTGGGCGCCGCCCGCGCCCGACCCGATCAGCACCAGGTGCACCAGACCGCCCAGCACCGACCAGGTGAACAGCACCCACACCGCACCGAGGGTGCTGTCCGCGATCCGGGACGCCCGGTCGCTGCGCCGCCGACCGTGACCCGCGGCCATCAGGAACGGGAACGCGACGAGGGACGCGCCGAAGACCACCGTGCCGACGACGAACACCGGCAGCGGCCAGTCGGTGCCCGAGCCGAAGAGCGTCCACCAGGGCAGGACGAACAGCAGGGCGAGGACCAGGAAGACCACGCCGCCGCCGAGCCGCCGGCGCAGCGACCCCCGGGGTCCGGGCGGTGCCTCCTCGGCCCCGCCCGCGACCTCCGCCGTCCCCACGGACTCGCTCTCCATCACCATGCCGCCACCCCTCACCTCAGCCGTCCCACCGTCAACTCCCATCATCCATCCATCCGGCAGGCCGCGGCGGAACGATCGCGGACGGCTGTGGATAACCCCGGCGCCCCTTGGAAAACCCGGTGAAAGCGCCCCCGAGCGGCCGTGACGACGCCTCCGAACACCCGTGAAAACGACGAAAGTTGGTCTAGTCCTCTTGACGTGGCGTGCGGCGCGCGGTTTGGTACGTACCAACTCAGGCCCGAGATGCACCTTCCCCCCACCACTTCACGCTTGAGGGGCTTTCATGCGCTTCGCGAAATGGGCGGCCTCCGCTGCCGCGCTCACGCTCGTGACCGCCGGTGCGGCCGTCGCCCTCGCCCCCGCCGGCAATGCCGCGTCGACCGCCGGCTACTCCGTGGCTCCCTACGTCGACATGTCGAACAGCCAGGAGGGCCTGCTCGACACCGCCATCACCGGCCACGGCCTCGGCTCGTACACCGCGGCCTTCGTCCTCGGCTCCGGCTGCAACCAGATCTGGGGCGACACCCTCCCCATCGGCGCCGACTCCTACACCGACCCGCTGATCGCCAAGGCGAAGTCCGAGGGCGCCTCGGTCATCATCTCCTCCGGCGGCGCGAGCGGGCTGCCGCTCGCCTGGACCTGCTCCACGCAGAGCTCGATCGACGCGGGCTACCAGGCGATCATCGACGACTACGGCGTCAACCGCCTCGACTTCGACATCGAGGGCGCCGCCATCGCCGACACGGCCGCCGCGGCGCGGCAGATGCAGGCGATGAAGGACCTCAAGGCGGCCAACCCCGACCTCCAGTTCTCGGTGACGCTGCCGGTCCTCACCAGCGGGCTGACCTCCGACGGCGTCAACATCCTCAAGGCCGCCAAGAGCGCGGGGATCAAGATCGACGTCGTCAACATCATGACCATGGACTTCTACGAGGGCACCGGCACCGAGATGGGCGACGGCTCGGTCGCCGCGGCCAAGGCCACGCTCGCCCAGATGCAGTCCGTCGACTCCGGCTACACCTACGCCAACCTCGGCATCACACCGATGATCGGCAAGAACGACGACGGCTCCACCTTCACCCTCGCCGACGCCCAGACGGTCGAGAGCTTCGCGGCCCAGAACGGCGTCGGGCGGCTGGCGTTCTGGTCGATCAACCGCGACCAGCCGTGCAGCGGCACCGCCAACTCCCTGCCCACGTGCAGCGAGATCAGCCAGAACAGCTTCGCCTTCACCGACACCTTCGTCCCGTTCGCGGGCGGCTCCGGCAGTACCACTGGCGGCTCCACGACGACCGGCGGTACCACGACCGGAGGTACGACGACCACCGGCGGCTCCACGACCGGCGGTACGACGACCACGGGCGGCACCACGACCACCGGCGGCTCAGGCGGCACCACCTGCACCGCCGCCTCCTGGAGTTCCAGCGCCGTCTACACCGGCGGCGACACCGTCTCCTGGAACGGCCACACCTGGCAGGCCAAGTGGTGGACCCAGGGCGAAGAGCCCGGCACCACCGGCGAATGGGGCGTCTGGCAGGACGAGGGCGCCTGCTGACCCACACCCCCCACCGTCCGGCCCGCCCCCTTCCCGGGGCCGGGCCGGACGCATGTCGGGACCTTTCTCGGACCCCGTAAGCGGCGGTTCCTTCTTGGCGGGAGGGGGCGCGCGGCTTACTAGGGAGAACGTTCGGTCTTGACAAGGGTCGCGGCTCCGCCTTTCATAGTGAAGAGACCGAACGTTCTCCCTCGCAAGGCGTCCGGTCGATGCCCGGCACCGAACCGCTTCCGCTGAAAGGCACTTCCGTGGACACCCTCACCGCGACCCCCGCCCCCGCTGCCATCCCCACCACCGTTGCCGTGGCCCTGCGGAAGCTGTACTTCGTGCGCTTCGCGTTCGCCGCGGTCTGGGCGGCCCTGCTGTTCACGACCTCCGGCAAGCTCGGGGCGCCCGCGGCCACCCTGCTGGTGCTCTACCCGTTGTTCGACGTCGCCTGCGCGGTCGTCGACCTCAGCTCCGCCCGCGGCAACGGCCAGCCGCTGCGCGGCCTCTACGCGAACGCCGTGCTCAGTACCCTCACCGCCATCGGCCTCGCCGCTGCCGCCACCTCCGGTATCCCCGCAGCCCTGCGCGTCTGGGGCGCCTGGGCCATCACCGCGGGCCTCGTCCAGCTCGGCGTCGCCGTCGCCCGCCGCCACCTCGGCGGCCAGTGGGCCATGATCGCCAGCGGCACCATCTCCACCCTCGCCGGCGCCTCGTTCATCGCCCAGGCCGCCAAGAGCGGCGCCTCCCTGCACACCCTCGCGGGCTACGCCTTCCTCGGCGGCGTCTTCTTCCTCGTCTCCGCCCTCCGCCTCTCCCGCACGGCCTGACGCCGAGGCGGGCCTCCGTCCCCTGCGGTAAGCGCAGCCGAACAGCAGGTCGGACCGGGGTTGCGCCGCTAGCCCCCGCATACTCGACAGTCCTGTCCGTCAACGAACGGACAGGAGAAGACATGCCTACCAAGAAGAACTCCCGCGCTCAGGCACAGCGCAAGGGGCGCCGCGCCTACATCGAACTGAGCATCGGGCACGTCCGGTTCACCGCCCCCAAGCCCACCGGGCGCCTCGCCGCCCGCATCCGCAGGGCAACCGCCCAGTGCCTGGGGACGTGGTACGTCTGCCTGACGGCCTTTCACCTGATCCCGCGCCGCTGAACCCTGTCGGGCCCCGGGGGCGGACGGCGGACCCGCCTCCCGGGGCCCGGGGACGGTCGCCACCGTCGTACCGGCGGCTGTCGGTGGGAGCCCTTAGCGTGGTCAGGGTGAGGACGGGGACGGGGAGTGCGGGCACGGTGCTGGTCGTCGTGCGGGGCAACAGCGCGTCGGGGAAGTCGTCGATCGCGGCGAGGCTGCGGGCCGGCTTCGGGCGCGGGCTGGCGTTCGTCGGGCAGGACAACCTGCGGCGTACGGTGCTGCGGGAGTGGGACCGGCCGGGCGCGTCGAACATCGGACATCCCCTTCGAGGAGACGCTCCGCCGCCACACCACCAAGCCGCAGGACGGGGATTACGGCGAGACGGAGATGCGCGGCTGGTACCGCCCGGCCGACCTCCTCCCCGGCGGCGTCGAGACGGTCATCGGTGCGGACAGTGCCCTGACGGCGAGCGTCGACCGGATTCTGCGCGACACGGGCCTGGCGGGCAGCCCCGGCCGAGAGTCCGGGGGAGGGTCACTTCCGCGGGGATGAGGGCGGTTCGGCCGCCGTCGTTGCGGTCATCGCGTCCTCGACGCTTCGGTGGACGCGGTCGCGGCCGAGCCGGGTGGCCAGGGGGTGGCGGTCGAAGTCACGGCGGGCGGCGGCGCGCAGGCGGGCCAGGTGCAGGGTGGCGCCGCGGTGGTGGAGGGCCTCGCGCAGTTCGTCGAGGGTGTCCAGGACGGGGACACCGAGGTGGTAGGTCGCGCTGAGGTCCAGGACGACCGTGTGCGGCGGCGGGTGGGCGGCGGCGGTGAGGGCGAGCAGGCCGAGGCGGGTGCGGTTGGCGTTGCCGAAGAAGAGCGCCCCGTCGGGGCGGACGACCAACACGCCGGGGACGGTCGTCGCGCACGGGTTCCGGTCGGTGTCCCCGTACAGCGGGCTGCCGGGGATCTTGCCGAGGACGGAGAGGCGGGTGGTGCTGGCGGCGGCGATGAACAGCAGCAGCGACAGCGCGACGGCCAGCAGGAGCCCAGGCAGCAGGTCGAAGAGGAGGACGCCGAACAGCGCGGTCAGCGCCACCCACAGGCTCGCGTGGTCGGCCTTGGCGTAGCGGCGCAGTTCGGCGGTCGACAGGAATCCGCGGACGGCGATGATGACGATGGCGCCGAGCACGGGTTCGGGCAGGTCGGTGAAGAGCGGGGTGAGGAACGCGCCGGTGAGCAGGATGAGCCCGGCGGCGATCAGCGAGGTCAGCCGGGTGCGGGCGCCGGCTGCCTCGGCGGCGGCGCTGCGTGAGGCGCTGCCGGAGACGGTGAAGCCGCGGAAGAGGCCGACGGCGATGTTCGACGCGCCGACCGCCGCCATCTCGCGGTCGGCGTCGACCTCGTCCCCGTGCTCGCGGGCGAAACGGGAGGCGATGCTGAACGCCTCGGCGAACACCACCAGCGCCACCCCGCAGGCGCCGCCGGCCAGCCGTCCCCAGTCGGCGGCGGGGATGCCCGGCAGGTGCGGGACGGGCACGGCCGAGGGGATCTTCCCCACCACCTCCACACCGTGCTGCTTCAGGTCGAGCCCCGCGGACACCACCAGGGCCACGACCAGCACGACCAGCGACGCCGGGGCCTTCGGCGCGTACCGCTCGATCGCCAGCAGGGCCGCCAGCGCCGCCGCGCCCACGGCCAGCGAGGTCAGGGACCAGTGCGGGAGGTGCCGCAGCAGTGTCCACAGCCTGGGGAAGAACTGGCCGTCGCCACTGGACGTCCCGGCGATCTTCGCGGCCTGGCGAACCACGATGGTCAGCGCCATCCCGAACAGGAAGCCGTTCAGCGCGGGTTCGGCCAGGAAGTTCGTCACGAACCCGAGCCGGGCGAGGCCCGCGACCAGCAGTACCGCCCCGGCGAGCACCGCGAGGGCCGCCGACAGCCCGACCGCCTGCTTCGGGTCGGAGCTGACGTCGGCGACGGTGGCGCCGGAGAGCACCGCCGCGGCCGACGTCGCCCCGATGATCAGGAACCGCGAGCGGCCCAGCAGGACGTACGCCACCAGGGCCACGGGCGCGGCGTAGAAGGCGTTCTGCGGGGGCACCCCCGCGATCTGCGCGTAGGCGACGCACTCCGGCACGATCAGCGCCCAGGCGGTGAGCGCGCCGAGCACGTCGCCGCGCGAGGCCCCGCCGCCGAGCACGGCCCGCGCCACCGACCGCGTTCGCGCAGGTGCGTGTGGTCGGTCGGCCACGCCTGCACCTCTCTGCTCAGCCGGGCCCTTTTCCTCGTTCATCCGGAGCCGGTGGCGGTTCAGGGAGTGACGATGGCGAAGGCGGGATCGGGGTCGTCGAGGACCTCTGCGAGGCGCCGGAGGACGCCGGGGTCGCCGTCGTACCGGACACCGTCGGTCTGCTTGCCGGCCAGCAGCGGCATCAGCCCGCCGCGGGTAAGGGCGACGGACAGGTCGGCGCCGTCGGTGGGGCGGTCGGTGCGGGTGTGGACGAGGACGCCGTTGCGGAGCGTGAGCCGGTACCGCTCGTCCGCGTCGGTGAAGTGCCAGTCGACGGTGAGGGTTGTGGCCCAGGCCCTGGGGCCGTTGACGCGGATGGCGAGGGAGTCGAAGACCTGTTCCACGGTGAGGGCGCCGGCCATGCTGCCCGCGGTGATGGGCGTGGGCTTGACGCCCTCGCGCAGTTCCTTGGCGCCTTGGAGGTAGTTGTTGCGCCAGGTGCCGCATTCGGCGCCGTGGCCGAGGCGCTCGAAGGTGGTGGCGAGCAGTTCCTTGGCGTCGGACCGGTCGGGGGCGGCGAAGACGGCGTGCTTGAGCAGTTGGGCGGCGAAGCGCAGGTCCCCGGCGTCCAGGTACGAACGCGCCTTGTCCAGGGTGGCGTCGAGGCCGCCGACGCAGTCCACGTACCGGCGGGCGGTCTCGGTCGGCGGGTGCTCCCACAGGGAGGAGGGGTGGCCGTCGTACCACCCCATGTAGCGCTGGTAGATGGCCTTGACGTTGTGGTTGAGGGAGCCGTAGTAGCCGCGCGCGTGCCAGGCGGACTCCAGCGCGGGCGGCAGCTGGATCAGCTCGGCGATCTCGGTGCCGGTGTGGCCCTGGTTGGTGAGCCGCAGCGTCTGGTCGTGCAGGTAGGCGTAGAGGTCGCGCTGCTCGGACAGGAAGGCGGTCAGCCGGTCGTTGCCCCAGGTCGGCCAGTGGTGGGAGGCGAACAGCACGTCGGAACCGGGGGCGAACAGCTCGACCGCCTCGGTCAGGTAGCGGGCCCAGACCCGGGCGTCCCGGACCACGGCGCCGCGCAGCGTCAGGATGTTGTGCATGTTGTGCGTGGCGTTCTCCGCCATGCACAGGGCCCGGCGCTCGGGGAGGTGGAAGTTCATCTCCGAGGGGGCCTCGGTGTCCGGGGTGAGCTGGAAGCGGAACCGTACCCCGTCGAGGGTCTCCTCCTGGCCGGTGCGGGTGACCTCCACGGTGGGCGGCCGTAGGCTGGGGGTGCCTCGGGAGGCGGTGAAGCCCAGGCCGACACCGATCAGGCCGGTCGGCCCCGGCGGCAGTTCGGCGCCGGTGTGGTAGATGCCGCGGCGCAGCATGGCGGTGCCGGCGTAGACGTTCTCGGCGACGGAGTTCGCCATGAAGCCGGGCGGCGCCAGGATTGGCACGTCGTCGTCCGGGCCGAGTACGCCGTCGATGCCGCCGAAGTGGTCGATGTGGGAGTGGGTGAAGACCACCGCGGTCACCGGCCGCTGCCCGCGGTGCGACCGGTACAGGGCGAGCGCCGCGGCGGCGCACTCGGCGGACACCAGCGGGTCCACGACCACCACGCCGCGTTCGCCCTCGATCAGCGACATGTTCGACAGGTCGTACCCGCGGACCTGGTAGACGCCGTCGGTCACCTCGAACAGCCCCGCCCGGGAGCACAGCTGGGACTGGCGCCAGAGGCTGGGGTCGGCGGTGTCCGGGCAGTCGCCGGCGAGGAACGAGGTCGCGTCGAAGTCCCAGACCACCTCGCCGCCCGCACCGGTGATCCGGTCCGTGTCAGGTGCGGCGACCAGACCGCGGTCGGCGTCGGCGAAGTCCTGGCGGTCGGCGAAGTCCAGCGGGTCGGTCGTGGTGGTCATGGTCGTCCTTTCGAGAGCTCGTCGGGGGCCACGGCCGGTGGTCCGCCGGTGGTCTGCCTGTGGTGCCGGTGGTCCGCCGGTGGTCTGCCTGCGGTGCTGGTGATCTGACGGTGGTCCGCCGGTTCTCATGAGGTCAGGCCGCTGATCGCGTCGCCGACGTACTTGGCGCCGAGTACGGCCAGGAGCGTCGTCATGATCGCCGCGTTGTGCAGGGCCATCCAGCCGCGCCACTCGCCCAAAACCGTCTGCGACCTGCTCCCGCCGAGCAGGTAGACGCCCAGCGGCAGCACCGTGCACAGCGAGGCGACGAGGACCATCAGCACTGCGGCGACGGTCTTCCCGCCGGCGCCCGCGCCCGAAGCGGCGATCGAGACCGCACCGCCGATCGCGAGCACCAGGTTCTTGGGGTTGGCGACCGCCAACGCGGCCGCGAGGCCCGCGGACCTGGCAGGCGTGAAACGGTCGACGGCCTTCATCCAGCCCGGGGTCGCCGCCTCCCGCCCTTCGCGCGGCCGCGCCCGCCACTGCTTGGCGCCGAGCAGCAGGAACACCAGCCCGAGCGCCAGCTTCACCCAGTACGTCCAGCGCCCGGGCCCGCCCGCGCCGTGCGAGGCGTCGCCCCCGGAGCCGGCCACCACCACGACCGCGACCAGCACGGCCAGCGCCACGATCCACCCGGCGGCGAACGCCACACCGTTGCTGCGCCCCTTCGGCGTCGCCAGCATCAGGATCACCGCGATCAGCGGCAGCGGGCTGATGGCGATACCGACCGCCGAGGCCAGCATCTGGCCGACCGCGTCACCCACGGCGGCCCCGCAGGCTCGTGCGGGCGGCGAGCGGAAGCGGTGCGCGGTGGGGAAGCGGTGCGCGGTGGGGAAGCGGTGCGCGGCGCGGCGGCCGGCTTCGGGTGGGGCCGGCCCCGACGTCCCTCGCCATCCGGTGCTCCTCTGCTCGGTTGCCCTCCACGCTCGGCACGGAGGGCCCCCGCGACCACCCCGGGGCCGCCGTACGGGTGACGGAAACCGGACGGGCAAGGTGCCGGGCGCCCGTCCGCCGTCCTTCGCCCGATCGGGGTGGAGGGCGCCGTAAGAGGGTCAGCGCAGGCCGGCGAAGAGGTCGTTCTCGGGTACGGCCGCGCCCGTGGTGTCCCGGACCCGGACGAAGGTCTCCATGCCCATCAACTCGCCGAACCGCTCCTTGCCCATCTTGAGGAAGAAGATGTTCTCGCCCTGACTGGCGTGCGCGGCCAGCGCGTCGAACTTCTGGCCGCTGAACGCGGTGGTGTCCACCCACGTGGTGATCTCGTCGTCCGGCAGGCCGATCTCGGCCATCGCGGCGGCCTCGGCAGGGTCCGGTTCGGGCATGTCCTCGCCGAACTCGCGCATGATCTCGCCGAACCGCCGCAGCCCCGAGCGGGGCATCGTGGTCCAGTAGACCTTCGGTGCCGGCTCGGTCATCTCCAGCGCCGCCATGGTGATGCGGTGCGCCTGGATGTGGTCGGGGTGGCCGTAGAACCCGTTCTCGTCGTAGGTGACGACCACGTCGGGCCGGTAGTGCCGCATGAGGTCCGCGAGCCGGGCGGCGCCTTCCTCGACGGGGGTCTGCCAGAAGGCCCCCGGGGCGTCGTTGCTCGCCCAGCCCATCATCCCGGAGTCGGCGTAGTCCAGCGTCTCCAGGTGGCTGATCTTCAACACGTCGCAGCTCACCGCGAGTTCCTGCCGGCGCATCAGGGCGACCGCGGCCGGATCGTGCCCGGGATCGCCGGGCTTGACGCCCTCCGGCCCGTCGCCGCACCGGCCGTCGGTACAGGTCACGAGAACCGTGCGGATGCCCTCCGCGGCGTACCGGGCGAGGACCCCGCCGGTGCCGGTGGCCTCGTCGTCGGGGTGGGCGTGCACTGCCATGAGCGTCAAGGGGCGGTCAGTCATGGGGCGGTCCTCCTGCGGGGATTACGTCGTGAACCGAAGAGTGTGGCGTCCGTACCAGCATGCCGGGGCGCGAGCCACGGTGGGACGGGCGCCCCTGCCCCTCGGTGCAGGACTCTCCTCGGTGCAGGACACCTCGCGATGCCGGACTCTCAGCACAAGGGGCTGCGGGGCAGCAGCCGGTCCGAGATGATCTTCTGCTGGATCTGGCTGGTTCCTTCGAAGACGGTGGTCAGGCGGGCGTCACGCCAGTAGCGCTCGACACGGCGTTCGGTGGTGTAGCCGTTGCCGCCGTGCAACTGCATGGCCTGGCCGGTGACCTCGACAGCCATCTCGGTGGCGAGGAGCTTGGCCATCGCCGCCTCCCGCTCGCAGGGACGGCCGAGGTCGATCAGGTGGGCGACCTGCTGGTAGAAGGCGCGCGCCTGGTCCACCCGGGCGGCCATCTCGGCGGCCATGAATCGCAGGGCCTGGAAGTCACCGATGGGGCGGTCGAACTGGTGGCGCTCCTGCAGATACAGCAGGCACTCCTCGACCGCTGCCCGGGCGAGGCCGACCGCCCGTGCGGCGGTGTGCACGCGCGCCGCGTTGAGGCCCTGTTCGATGGCGCGGAAGGTGTTGGCGTCCTTGCCCTTGTCCTTGACCTTGACCTTGCCCTCGTCCTCGTCCTCGTCCTTGCCGCCGGCGCGGGCACGGCCCAGATCGGCCACCAGGTTGGCGACCGGTACGCGCAGCCCGTCGAACTCGAGGTTCCACGTGAGGAAGCCGTGGTAGCCGATCTTGTCGATGGGGGTCCCGGTCAACCCCTCGGGAAAAGCACCGGGCTCCTTCTCGACGACGAGGGTGCCCATGCCGGCCGACCGCCGCTCGCCGGGCTCGGGGTCCCGGACCCGGCACAGGAGCTGGATGAAGTCCGCGGCTTTGGCGTTGCCGCACCAACGCTTGGTCCCGGTGACGACGAAGTGGTCCCCGTCGCGCACCGCGCGCGTGCTGACCCCCGCGAGGTCGGAGCCGGCGCCGGGCTCGGACAGGGCGGCGGCGCCGATCCACTCGCCGCGCGCGCTCTTCTCCAGCAGGCGGCGGCGCCTGGCCCCGTCGTCGAAGCCGGTGCCCATGCCCTGCGCCCGGGCGATGATGCTGGCGACGCTCATCCATCCGCGGGCCAGCTCCTCGGCGATCAGGCAGTACTCGAACACCCCGAGCCCCATGCCTCCGTACTCGGTGGGGATGAGGATGCCGAAGTAGCCCTGCTTGCCCAGCTTCTCGATGAGCGAGCGCGGCATCTCGCCCTTGTGCCTGTCGAGTTCGTCGGCGACCGGGCGCACCTCCTCGTCCGAGAAGCGGCGAGCCTCGGTCTGGAGGGCCACCCGCGCACCGGTGTCGTACGGGGGAGCCAGGACCGGGACCGGCGGAGCGATGACGGTGGGAGAACTCATGGGCCACTCCTTCGTATCCCGCATGACGGCATGCCATGCCGTTTCTACCCTTCGGGACTATGCGCCCGGCCCAGGTCCCGCGTCAACCTGCGCTAGCTGGTGAGATTCGCGCTGATCTCGGCCGCCGTCCTGACCGCCAGGTCCCCCCAGTGCGGCACCTTGCGGTGGTCGAAGCGGATGTCCGGCATCGAGATCGCGACGCCTGCGACGGGCCTGCGGCCGGGGCCGAGCACCGGCGCGCCGATGGCGCACACGTTGGCGCGGTTCTCGCCGATGTTGACGGCGTAGCCGAGCTCGCGGGTTTCGCGGATGTTCTCCCGGAGCCGGGCGGGGTCGGTGATGGTGTTCTCGGTGACCCGCTCCAGTCCGTGGGCGATGACGCGCTCCACGTCCGCGTCGCCCATGGCGGCCAGCATGCTGCGGCCGATCGCCGTGACGTGCAGCGGCCCCGAACTGCCCAGGCGGTTGTACGTGCGCACGGGCTGGTCGCAGTCCACCCGGTCGATCAGCACGATCCGCTCCAGGCCGTCGAGCACCGAGAGGTGGATGGTCTCCTGGGTGGTGTCGCGCAGCGCGGCCATGGGCTCGGCCGCCGCCTCCCGGACGCCGACCTCGCCCACCGCCCGCCTGCCGACGATCAGCGCCTTGGCCGTCAGGTTCCACCGGGTCTGCTCCTCCTCGGTGGGGCGCAGCCATCCCGCCTCGGCCAGCGTCACCAGGACGCGCTGCACGGTGGAGGTGGGCAGGTCGACCAGGCGCGAGAGCGCGCCCACGCCGATGGGCTGGTGCTCGGAGACGGCCTCCAGCACCCGGAGGCTGCGAAGCACGCTCTGCATGGCGGTTCTCCTTCATCGACGGTCGTTGCCGACGCATCGCTCACTGACATCGCTCACTGACGTCGCTCATTGACGCCGGGGGCGACCGGAGCCATGCTGGGAATCCAATTTCGGGATGGCATGCCACATCGTGGCATGAATTCCCCTTCGCTTCAACGAGGAGGTGAAGGCGTTGCTCCGGACCCCACCCGCGCACTCGTCGACCGCGGTGCTGGCCACCGCATCGAGTCGACTGCGCTTCGAGGACCTTCCGCCGCAGGTGGTCACCCTCGCGCGGCAGTGCCTGCTCGACGTGCTGGGCACCATGCTCGCCGGAGCCCGCGAGCCGGCGGCGCGCATCCTGGCGGACTTCACAGGCGCGGAGGTCGCGGGCGGCCCCTGCACCCTGGTGGGGATGCCCGGCACGGCCGCCGCGTCGTCCGCCGCACTGGTCAACGGCACGGCCGGCCACGCACTCGATTTCGACGACGTGATCGGCACCGTGGGCCATCCCTCGGTCGCCGTGGCTCCGGCCGCGCTCGCTGTGGCCGAGCGGACCGGCGCTTCCGGGCGCGCGCTGCTGACGGCGTTCGTGGCCGGGGTGGAGACCCAGGCGCGGATCGCCGCGGCGGTCGGCCCGGCGCACTACGCCCGCGGCTTCCACTCCACCGCCACCTTCGGCTCCTTCGGTGCGGCCGCCGCGGTCGCCCACCTGCTGGGCCTCGATACTCCGCGCACCACCACGGCGCTGGCGATCGCCGGGACCCAGGCCGCCGGGCTGAAAGCGGTCTTCGGCACCATGAGCAAGCCCTTGCACGCGGGCCGCGCGGCGGCGAACGGAGTCGTCGCCGGCGAGTTGGCCGTGCGGGGCTTCACCAGCGCCGACGACATCCTCGGGCACGCGCAGGGCTTCGCCGCGGCCGAGTCCGACGCCTTCCACGCCCGGGCGCTGTCGCCGAGGTTCGGCGATCCCTGGCACCTGGAGGAGGTGCGGTTCAAGACCCACGCCTCCTGCTTCCTCACCCACGCCTCCGTCAACGCCCTGATCGCACTCCGCGCCCAGGCCGGATTCGACCCGGGCGAGGTGGAGCACATCGGGATCGCGGTGCCGCCGGGACATCTGGACGTGTGCGGCATCCCCGAACCGCGCACCGGACTGGAGGCCAAGTTCAGCCTGACCGGCACGGCCGCGCTCGCACTGGTCCACCGGCGCGCCACACCGGACCTGTTCACCGACGCCGCGACGGCCGATCCGGCCGTCCTGGCGCTGCGCGAGCGGACAGCCGTCGTCCCCGACCCGTCGCTGTCCGGCCCCGTCGCCGAGGTGCGCGTCGCGCTGCGCGACGGACGCGAGCTGCGATCCGCGTGGGACATGCGTGCGCCGGCCTGGACCGAGGACCCCGCAGAGCAGGACGACGCCCTGGCGGCGAAGTTCACGGGACTGGCCGAACCGGTACTCGGCCCCGAGCGCGCCGCCTTGGTGGCGCGGGCCGTCGCCGGACTGGCCGGATTGGACGACGTGCGTGTGCTGTGCCGACAGCTGCGCGCCTGACCGGAGGGAACCCCATGTCGCAAGAACTCGCGGCGATCAGGAAACGCGCCCGACTCCTGGCCAAGGGCCGGTACTTCGAGGACTTCGAAGTGGACCAGGTCTTCGAGCACCACTGGGGGCGCACCCTGACCGAGGCCGACTCCGTCCTGTTCACCACCTTGACGCTGAGCTACAACCCGATCCACTTCAACGCGGAGACCGCCCAGAAGCAGGGGCACGAACGGCTCGTGGTCCACCCGAACCTGCTCTTCCTCACGGTGTTCGGGCTCAGCGTGGAGGACCTCAGCGAGAACGGCGGCCCCTTCCTCGGCGTCGAGGAACTCACCTTCCACCGGCCGGTCCTGGTGGGTGAGACGGTCCGCGCGCGCAGCCGGGTCCGCACCGCGCGGCGCTCCGACAGCCACCCGGGCATGGGCATCGTCGGCTGGCACACCGAGGGCCTGGTCGGCGGCGAGGTCGTGGTGGATTTCGTCCGCACCAACTTCGTGCGCACCGCCGGCGCGCCCGGCGTTCTGTGAGCTGAGGAGACACCCACGACTGAAAGGTAAGACAGACATGTACTTCGAGGACTTCACCGTCGGCGACGTCTACGAGCACGCTCGCGGCAAGACCGTCACCGAGATGGACGGCGTCCTGATCACCAACATGGTCATGAACACCGCCCAGGCCCACTTCAACGCCCACTCCCGCAAGGGCAGCGCCTTCCCGCACGTCCTGGTCTTCGGCGGGGTGACCATATCCATGGTCATCGGCCTGGCCACCCAGGACACCGGGGAGCACGCGCTCGCCGAACTCGGCCTGGACCGGATCAGGCTGCGCGCCCCCGTCACCCACGGGCACACCCTCT
The DNA here is from genome assembly GCF_057708125.1 of Actinacidiphila sp. bgisy145. NCBI lineage: Bacteria > Bacillati > Actinomycetota > Actinomycetes > Kitasatosporales > Streptomycetaceae > Actinacidiphila > Actinacidiphila sp. bgisy145. The sequence continues at coordinate 12,963 of NZ_JBYIRL010000002.1, read as the reverse complement.
ACGCCTACACCGAGGTCCTGGACAAGCAGGACGCCGACCGGCCCGACGCCGGTGTGGTCCGCTTCAAGCACTGGGGTGTCAACCAGGACGACGTGCTGGTCTTCGAAGGAGAGCGCACCACGCTCATCCAGCGGGCCGGAGCCCCGCGGTGAACGGCCCACTCGACGGAATCGTGGTGGTCGACCTGACCCGCGCGCTGTCCGGTCCCTACGCGACCATGCTCCTCGCCGACCTCGGCGCCGACGTCATCAAGGTCGAGTCCCCGGCCGGCGACTCCTCCCGAGGCACCGGCCCCTTCCCCAGCGACGACGAGGCCCACCACTACGGCGGCTACTTCCAGAGCGTCAACCGCAACAAGCGCAGTGTCGTCGTCGATCTCCGCTCTGCCGAGGGCACCGCGGCGGTGCGTCGGCTGGCAGCAGGTGCCGACGTGCTGGTGGAGAACTTCCGGGCCGGGGTCATGGACCGGATGAGCCTGTCGTACGAGTCCCTGCGGTGCGACAACCCCCGCCTGATCTACGGCGCGTTGCGCGGGTTCGGCGATCCGCGGACCGGAACCAGCCCCCATGTGGACCGGCCTGCCTTCGACGTCGTCGCGCAGGCCATGGGCGGCCTGATGGGCATCACCGGCCCCTCGTACCAGCCCACCAAGGTCGGCGCCGGCATCGGCGACGTCTTCCCGGCGGCGCTGCTGGCCGTAGGCGTCCTGGCCGCCCTGACCGACCGCGCCCGCACCGGGCACGGCCGCTTCGTGGACGTCGCGATGTACGACGCCGTCGTCTCCTTGTGCGAGCGGACCGTCTACCAGCACTCCTACACCGGCGCGGTCCCGACCGGCGAAGGCAACGACCATCCGCTGCTCTGCCCCTTCGGCCTCTACCGCACCGCGGACGGCTGGGTGACCGTCGCCGCCCCCCGCGACCACCAGTGGCGGGCACTGTGCGCCACCCTCGGACGGCCCGACCTCGCCGAGGACCCGCGCTACGCCACCAACAACGCGCGGGTCGCCGTGCGCGACAAGGTCCGCGCCGCCATCGAGGAGTGGACCACGGGGCGCACCTCCGCACAGGTGGTGGCGGCCCTCGCCGCGGACGTGCCCTGCGGTCCGGTGAACACCGCGGCGGACCTGTACGCCGATCCACACCTGCGTGCCCGCGAGATGCTCGTCGAGATCGAGCACCCCGGCAGCGCACGGACGGTCACCGTGGCCGGACAGCCCATCAAGTTCGCCGGCTCCGGCGCCGCCGTCCACCGCCGCGCTCCGCTGCTGGGGGAGCACACTGCCGAGATTCTCGGCTCGGGCGGTCCGAGCCGTCCCGGTGGCCCCGGTGGCCCCGGTGGCCCCGGTGGCCCCGCGGGCACGGACCGCTGATCACCAGCCGACCCGCTTTGCCGTTTCCCCGTCCCCTCCCCGTCCCCGTCCCCGTCCCCGTCCTTCATCGGAGGCATGCCATGCGGATGCGCCGCAGTGAACTGTCCACCCCCGGAAGCAACGAGAAGATGCTCGCCAAGGCCGCCGGCAGCGACGCCGACCTGGTCTTCTGCGACCTCGAGGACTCCGTCGCGCCCGCCGAGAAACCGGCCGCACGAGCCAAGATCGTGCACGCTCTGCTCAACCACGACTGGCGGCCGGCCACCCGGGCCGTGCGGATCAACGACCTGGAGACCCACTACGCCTACCGCGACATCCTCGACGTCGTCACCGGCGCTCGCGACGCCCTGGACATCGTCATCGTGCCCAAGGTCAAGTCGGCGCGGGACGTGTGGTGGGTGGACCGCCTGCTCACGCAGATCGAAGCCGACCTCGGCCTGACCAAGCGGATCGGCATCGAGGTCCTCATCGAGGAGGTCGAGGCGATGATCGCCGCGGAGGAGATCGCCCATGCCTCACCCCGCCTGGAGGCACTGATCTTTGGCCCCGGGGACTATTCCGCCTCCCAGGGCGTCCGGGTCACGGAGATCGGCGCCGCCGACGGCTACCCCGGCGATCTCTGGCACTACGCCCGCAACAAGATCGCCATCGCGGCCCGGTCCGCCCGGATCGCGGCCGTCGACGGCCCCTTCGCCGACTTCAGCGACCCCGACGGCTACCAGCAGCAGGCCCGCCTCGCCCACACCCTCGGCTTCTCCGGCAAGTGGGCCATCCATCCCAGCCAGATCGCCCTGGCCAACGAGGAGTTCCGCCCCACCGGCGAGGAGGTCGCCCGCGCCCGCAAGCTGGTCGCCGCCTTCGACGAGGCTCAGGCACGCGGACTGGGGGCGGTCGCCGTGGACGGAACCATGGTCGACATCGCCTCCGTGCGCCTGCTGCGCAACACCCTCGACCAGGCCGAGGCCCTCGGCCTGTGACCGCCGCCGAGCGGTTCCGCCTCAGCGCACGGTGATGACCAGCTTGCCGGTGGTGCGGCCCGTCTCCCCCAGCACGTGGGCCCGTGCGCCTTCGGCGAGGGGGAAGGTGCCGGAGACGTGAGCGCGAAGCTTGCCCCGGTCGGCGAGATCGGCGATGGCGCGCATACCGGCCCGGTCGTGCTCGACGGCCAGGTGGACGGCGCGGACCTGCGCCTTCTCGGCCGCGGCCTGGGTGTCCTCGGCGCCCGGCAGCAGGGTGACGAGGACGCCGCCGGGGCGGATCACGCGCACGGAACGGGGGGCGTTCTCCCCGCCGAGGGCGTCGAGGACGACGTCGTAGCGCGTGTCGGTGTCGGTGAAGTCCTCGGAGCGGTGGTCGATGCAGGCGTCAGCGCCGAGCCCGCGCAGGAAGTCGTGCTTGGGGGCGCTCGCCGTGCCGGTGACGTGGGCGCCGCGCTCCTTGGCGATCTGTACGGCGAGATGGCCGACCCCGCCGGCCGCGGCGTGGATCAGCACCCGTTGCCCGGCCCGGAGCCCCGCGGTGTCGACGAGGGCCTGCCAGGCGGTGAGCGCGGCCAGCGGCAGGGCGGCCGCCTGGACGTGGTCGAGCCCGGCGGGCTTGGCGGCGAAGGCGCGCGTGGGGCCCGTCACGTATTCGGCGTGGGAGCCGGCCCCGTACGGGTAGGGCAGCATGCCGAACACCTCGTCACCGGGCTTGAAGAGGGTGACGCCGTGGCCGGCTTCCACCACGGTGCCGGAGACGTCCCAGCCGAGCGTTCGCGGCGGGGGCGGCAGGAAGCCGCTCTGGGCGCGGTGCATGTAGTCCGTGGGGTTGAATCCGGCCGCGTGCACAGCGACCAGGATCTCTCCCAGGCCGGGCGCGGGCCGCGGAAGTTCGGTCAGCCGCAGCACCTCGGGTCCGCCGAGGGCGGTCTGACGCAGGGCGAGCATCACGGGAGCGCCGTCCCCGGCAGCGGAACTCCGGGGGTTGGCGGCCGCCGCCGGTTCCGGGGGATTGACGTGCTCAGAGGTGTCCGTGGAAGTCATAACCCCACCCTGACCGTGCGGCCCGGCCCGGGACGATGGCAGGAAAGTCATCTTTCGATACGATCGTGCCATGGCTGCCCCCACCGATGTCGGCCGACGCCTTTCCGACGCCGGCGGCCCGTCCACCGCCGGCGGCTCGTCCACCGCGTCCACCGTGCCCTCGCCGGCCCCGGAAGGCTCCGACCGCGCGGCCGACCCGGGCTCGCGGCCTGGCCCCCACAAGGTCGTCGTCCTCGCCCTCGACGGCGTCTATCCCTTCGAACTCGGCATTCCGCACCGGGTCCTGGGCTCCGCCGAGGGCCGCTACGAGGTGCTTTCCGCGAGCGTGGACGGGCGGCCCGTACGTACCAGTTCGGACCTGACCGTCACCCCCGGACACGGCCCCGAGGCGCTGGCCGAGGCGGACACCGTGGTCATCCCTCCGTACCCGATCTCCCGGGCCTCGGCCGCCGCACCGGACCCGCGGGCCCTCGCCGCCCTGTCCCGCGTCCGCCCCGGCACCCGTCTCGTGTCCATCTGCGCCGGCGCTTTCCTCCTGGCCGCCGCCGGTTTCCTGGACGGGCGCAGGGCAACCACCCACTGGGCTCTCTCCGACTGGTTCCGGGAACTGTTCCCCCGGGTCGAACTCGACGCCGGTGTGCTCTTCGTCGACCACGGTGACGTACTGACCTCCGCGGGGGCCGCCAGCGGGATCGACATCTGCCTGCACCTGGTGCGCCGGGACCACGGCAGCGAGGTGGCCAACCGGGTCGCCCGCCTTTGCGTCGCGCCGCCGTACCGGGACGGCGGGCAGGCGCAGTACATCGAGCGGACCCTGCCGCACGCGAGCGGAACCGGCACCGGTCCGACCCGCGACTGGGCACTTCAACGGCTGGAACTGCCGCTGTCGCTGAACGACCTGGCCGCGCACGCGGCAATGAGTACCCGCACCTTCGCCCGCCGCTTCCAGGAGGAGACCGGTCTGAGCCCCGGCCGCTGGCTGACCCAGCAGCGGCTGCGGCGGGCGCGGCACCTGCTGGAGTCCAGCGACCTGCCGGTGGAACGGGTCGCCCACGAGGTCGGCTTCGCCACCGCCACGTCGCTGCGGCGGCACCTGGCGGAGGAGGCGGGGGTCGTCCCGTCGGCGTACCGCCGCACCTTCCGCGCCTCCCGCCGCTGAGAGGGGGAGCGACGGGACCGCTCACGGCGAAGCGGCCCCGCCTCCGCCCCGCCTCCGCCCCGCCTTCGCCCCGGCCGCGGACCACCTCGCGCACCTGCGCACGCAGAAGCGGGGGCAGGCCGGGGCAACGAACAGCACCGAACGCGGTGGAGGACCACCTATGGCAAGCCACCACAGCGCCGCAACCAACCTCGAGACAGCAACCAGCTAGCCGAGCGTCCGGAGCACCTCGTTGATGTTGGCCCGGTACAGCCGAAGCTGTCGCAGGCCGCGAGCGTAGCCGTCGTGGTGCTGCGCGATGTCCGCGGCCTGTTTCTGCGCCTGGACCGTGTGCCAGGTCTCGACCGTGTGGTGGCGGCGCTTGCAGATGACGTCGGCAACCGCCGTGGCCCGCTCCCGCCGCGTGTGCGGGGTGTTGCCGTCGCTATTGCGGTGCCAGGCGGTGTCCGTGTAGGCCGCGATGGGGTCGGGATAGGGCGTGAATCCCTGCCCTGCCATACAGCGGGACCAGGTGTTCCATGCCGCGACCAGGCGCGGGTCACGCTCGACCGCCTTCTGGACCTCGACGACCCGGGTGCTCGCGTAGAGCCAGTCCCCCTTGAGGTCGATGCCGCGCACCAGTCGACGTCCTGCCTCGGCTTCGCAGGCCGGAAAGTCCACGAACTCGGCGCTGGTCATCCGGCGCCCCTTCGGCCGCCGGTCCGCGTCCTTCGCGGGGTCCCATCCGTAGCCCCAGCGGCGGGCACTGTCGAGCTCGAGGACCCCGTATTCGGTGCCGACCGCGGCGCCACGGATGGGGTCGACGGGGTAGCGCGGGTCGAGCGGGAAGCCCGGGTGGCCGTGGCCCGCCATGCACTGCCGGACCAGCAGCGCGGACGCCTGCTGGGACCGCTGGTAGTCCTGCGACGTGGACGTGTAGGGGTCGGCGGGAAGCGGGCCGGGAGCCGCCGCCGCACCGACGGCCTCCCCGCTCTGCGAGCCGGCGGCGCCCAGCGCCAGCAGTATCGCCATCCCCACCGCGATGCCGCGCCGTGCCCCCAGTCTCACCACAGCGAAAATGCTAACGCTCTGTCAGCCAGACTCCCACCGGCTTCACCCGGGGCCCCAGGAGCGGCGGCGACTGGTATCCGCCCGACCTGGAGCACTTCCAGTCCGGTGCGCCTTGGGCCGGATGGCGAGCCGAGACGAGGACGGTTCGAGGTCCTTCCCGCAGGTACGCCCACGTGCGCGGGACGTCGACCGAGACCGCGCACGTCGAAGGGCCCTCGCGAACCTTGGGTTCTAGCGGTCCTCGCAACACCCGTGATCTGTGGGAGTTGCGAGGACTGTGGCCGTTGAGCGTGATCTTGCGGGGTTGAGGGAGTGTTTCCTTGCGCGGCTGGATGCGGTGGGGAACGTGACCGTGGTGGCGCGTGAGCTGGGGGTGAACCGCAGCACCGCGTTCGGCTGGGCCCGCAAGGCCGGACGGAGCTCGGTACGTCTGCCGCGCCGGCATCCCGGGCGCGACGAGTACGAGGGGCTTCGGGCTGCTGGTGTCGCGCGTCGGGTGGCGGCCGGGCAGGTCGGGGTGAACGAGCGCACGGCCAAGGACTGGGACTGGGGCGTCAAGAAGAGCCGCAACGGCCGGGTCTATGCCGACGGGCGCCATGTCGACTACACCACCGGGACCGTCACGGTGGGCGGTGTGACCACGGCACCGGTGGGCCTGACGGCTCTGGACAAGCAGCTCCACCCGCGATTCCTGACGCTCGCCGAGCGCGAGAAGATCCGCGATCTGCGCGCGGCAGGGCAGTCCCTGCGGGCGATCGGACGGGCTCTGGGACGGCCGGCGAGCACGGTCAAGCGGGAGATCGACCAGAACTCCGGCATCCAGGGCTACCAGCCCTACGCCGCCCACCGGGCAGCCGCCGCACGCATGCCCCGCCCCAAGGACCGCAAACTGCTGCGCGCCGGACGGCTGCGCCGCTTCGTCCAGGACAGACTGCGCAGGAGGTGGTCACCGGAGCAGATCTGCCACGCTCTGACGACGGAGTATCCCGACGACGAGAGCATGCGGGTGAGCGTGGAGACGATCTACCAGGCGCTGTACTTCCAGGCCCGCGGCGGCCTGAAACGAGAAGTCCAGGCCGCCATCCGCTCCGGCCGCACCCGCCGCAAACCACGCCGGGACCCGCAGCAGCGCACTGCCCGGTTCATCGACCCGATGGTCATGATCAGCGACCGCCCCGCCGACGTCGAGGACCGGGCCGTGCCCGGCCACTGGGAAGGCGACCTGATCATCGGCGCCGGCGGCCGTTCCGCGATCGCCGCCCTCGTCGAGCGCAGCACCCGCTACACCCTGCTGGTCCACCTGCCCGGCGGCGCCCACGACGCCGAAACCGTCCGCGACGGCCTCGTCACCACGATCCAGACCCTGCCCGCCCACCTACGCGGCTCCCTCACCTGGGACCAGGGCGCCGAGATGGCACGCCACCAGCAGTTCAGCATGGCCACCGGCATGCCCGTCTACTTCTGCGACCCCGCCAGCCCCTGGCAACGCGGCACCAACGAGAACACCAACGGCCTGCTACGCCAGTACTTCCCCAAAGGCACCGACCTGAGCGTCCACACACCCGAAGACCTCGAACACGTCGCCCAAGAACTCAACGGCCGCCCACGCAAGACGCTCGACTGGGACACCCCAGCCGAGCGTCTACGTGATCTACTGACCACCTAAAACCAAGTGGTGTTGCAACGACCCCTGGAATCCAAGAACAAGGGGGCCTTCGGACGTCGCGTCATACCTTCTTGACGACGACCGTGTCTGGGACCAGCTTCTCCACGTCGTCGACATCGGAGGTGAAAACGGTGACCTGGCCCTGCTGCCGACGCGCGACGACCGCGAGCACCGCATCGATCGCGTACTTGTGACCGTGCAACTTGGTATCGGCCAGGAGTCGGCGGGCCTGTCGGGCTTCGTCTTTTCCGATGTCGGCGACTTTGAGGCGGGAGAGCACCCAGTCCCATCGCTGCTCGGTGATCCGGCCGTCGTACGCCTCGACCAACGTCATCGGGGATGTCACCACCTCGGCTTCGCCCCGGGCCGCGAGGTCGAGCCAGGCGATCATCTTCCGGTCGCCGCGTACGGCGAGAGACAAGGCTTCGCAGTCGAGGACGAAGACCCGGAGCGGAGGCCGGTGCTCGCTACCCTGCTTCTTCACGCGGCCTCTCCGGCGCTGCCAGGTCGGCGGTGCGCGTGCTCGGCGTCGAGGCGGTTCAGCTCGTCGAGGGCCGCCGCGCGTTCATCCCCGGTGACCGGACCGTGCTCTTCCTCCAACCAGTTGACGAGTTCCACCAGGCGATCTCGATCGCGCTTGGCCCGCAGTGCCTCGGCAACGTAAGCCGACAGACCGCGCTCGGCGGCTTCCGCCCGGATCTCGTCGAGGAGATCCTCAGGGATGGTCACCGTCACCTTCTTGCTCGCCATACAAGGAACCATACTCGCGGTATTGAGAACCTGCCATTCCGGCCGGCCGGTCGCTTTCCGGTGCTCACAGGGGCGACGCGGGCATGACGCTCGCAATGCGGGGCAGCGTGAAGACGCGCTCGTCGTCCCGAAGATGGCACCACGTGCGGAGCCAGGCCGGGTCCACGGCGAGTTCGCTGATGCTTCGCACGCTGTGACCGCCGGATGCGGGGTCGTACGCGATGGTGATCACCTGACCGGTGTCGGCGGCGTGGGCGAGCTGGGGAACGTCGGTCTCGTCGCACGGTGCCGCTTTGCCGGGGCGGGACAGTTCGCGTGCACCGACACCACCGGACTTGAGCCTGGCGGGCGGCTCGGCAGCGCACACCGACAGCACGGATGCCGTGAGCGCGGTGAACGCCGTGAGCGCGGCCGCCGCCTCCCGTTCCACTTCCTCCGCGGTGACCGGCTGGGTCCGCGCGACTGGGGGTACGGGTTCGAACGGCGCATGCCAACCGGGTCCACGCAGGGCCACAGCCACCTGGGCGGGCATCCGGGTCGGCCCGCACCAATCCCGGTCCTGGACCAGCGGCCCCGCTCCGCCGCCCACCGGGCCGCTCGCCCGACGGTGGGGTCCGGAGAGCCGAACACCTGGAACTGCGGGCCCTGGGACCCGGACTTCGCCATGCGTTCAAGCAGCTTCCGCGTATCCGTGGGGGCCTGCGCGGCCACCGCGACGACGCGCTTGGCATCGCTGTGGTGATCCACCAGAGCGGCGAGACACTGCTGCTTGTTGCCGGGCGGCTTGACGCCCAGCGAAGCCAGCATTCCGCGCAACCGACCCCGGACCCTGCAAGCGATCTGCCAGTTCCCCCAGCGACCTCGGCTCCGGGGGCGACACCGTGTCCGAACGCGCCGCCAGCACCCGTGCCAAACGCGGCAGGTCCAACTCCACCAACCACGATGCCAGCCTCGGCCTACCTGACTTACCGAAGACGGCACGCCTCATCTCGCACGAGCAGAGACATGCCGTCGGGGTCTGCCGCACGGCCCGGCTCAAGCTTGGCGCACCCAAGCCGACCGGATCAGACGGGGCGGCGGCACCCTTGAGAGAGTCGATTGAAATGCACTATCTGCCGGAAATAAACAAGACCAGAACTGAGACCGCGCAACGACGAAGCCCCCGGCCGCGGAGCGGTCGGGGGCCACGTTTCGGCTGGTGGGCCGGTGCGGAGGATACGAGATTCGAATTCGTGAGGGGTTGCCCCCAACACGCTTTCCAACGGGTCACGAGAATGTACACGAGGTGGCAGAGAGGTTCCGACTTGGACTGCTGTGATCGTTGGGGGCTGGTTTGGACGGGGCCGGACGGGGGCGAATGAGACCAACAATGAGACCACCGCGTCCCGCAGCCGATGCTGCGGGATCGCCACTGCCGCTTCTGACCAGCAACGCTTCAGCCTTGCATGTCTCCGAGTGGGCGACAGCAGGACCGGTCAGCAGCTGCCGCTGCCCCTCGGTTCACTCGTCACGGAGTCGGATCGCCATCACGGTTCCGTCGGCGCGGATGGACACTGCGTTCCACTGTTCCGATGTGCTCCGATCCGGCCACTGCCCGCGTAGGGCGTGTACCTCGCGTCGATAGTCGTTGACGCGCCCATGGTGGAGGTACATGTACAGATCCTTCTGGAGCCCGGAGAACGCCTCTACTCGAGTGCCGTTGAGGCGGTAGATGTGGTCGGTGCCGACGAAGTCGACTCCGTGGATGCGGTGCTCCGCATCGCGCAGTCCGGCCGTGTTGGCGTGGGCGTCGTGCTGGAAGTGGCGTTGCCCTTGTTCCTTGGTCAGGTATTGGGCGGTGGGCTTGCCGCCTCCGGTGAAGGCCGTGAGCGTGGCCGCTTCTGTCCGTGCCAGCACGACGCTGAACCAGGCGAAGGAGTCGGGGAGCACCTGGAACCCGGGGACGGTCGTCTCACCGTGGTCCGTGGGCCGCACGATGTCGGCTGTGCGGTTCTCCTGCTCCAGGAAAAGGTCCAGGTCGGCTCCCGATGTCTCTCCCGGTTGGCGGAGAACGGTCGTGCCTGGCGCCTCCAGAGCGTGCACGGCGAGACCCTCTTTGGTGGGGATCTCCGTGCCGATGAGCAGGTACGGGACTGTGCCGTAGGGCCCGATGTGTACGGACTCCACGTGGGCGCCGGCCGTGGCGAGCTGCTTCTGTACCTGATGGGCGCTGCTGTGGGTGCCCTTCGAGGAGAGGAGGAGGACTTTGGACGGCTGTCCTGGTTGCCATGCCTCGACGAAGAAGTGGGGCCGTCGCTGACGCGGCTCCGGGCGAGCACCGATACCGGAGCCGCGTAGAGTCCAGCCGGCCTTCAGGGCGACGTCCGCCGGGATCACGGAGACCGAGTGGTCGGGGTACCGGGACCTGATGATGTTCTCTGCCAGCAGTGAGGCGAAGCCGGTGCCGATTTCTCCGGACTGCGTGGCCTTGTAGAAGCGCAGGAGATCGCGCCCCTCGGACGACAACTGCAGGTAACCGCCTCGGTTGGATTCCAGGGCCTGGTTGTAGCGCAGGCTGCCCCAGTGCTCGGCAAGTCCTCGCCCCGCGCCTTGGCGGGCGGCAGCGGCTCCGAGGCCGATGGCGTGGATGACCTGCCAGGGTGTGAGTGTCAATGATCGCGGAGCTGTCCGGACGGCTCGGTAGTCGGTGCGTCGGCGCAACGGGCCTCGCCCGTCTTCTACCCGCTTCTCGTCCTCCTCCCCTGCTGCCTTGGTGATCTGGGCGGCGAGTTCGGTGGACGAGCGGACCTGGACGTGGGAGGTGGTGCTCAGTTCTTGGAGGATCTCGGTGACGGCCTTGGGTTCGTCCTTGTTCACCAGCAGCCCTTCCGTCGAAGTCGTGTGATGTGAGCCAGAGGACGGTAGGGCGGGGCGGGGGAGTGCAAGCAAGTACGCACGACGGGGCGCACGCCGGGATGCGGCCAGGCCCTGCGGCCCTGCCGGTGACGATGGGGTGAGGATCTCTACCTGCCACGCAACCACGTCTCAAGAGTGGCCAAGTCCGCGACGGTGAGGCCACGGCGGTGGTCGATGCGGTGCAGGAGGGTTCGGGCGGGGTGGTGGACTTCGGCCCAGGTGCGGTCGGCGTCGGTGATCTCGTTGTCGAGTCAGCCGAAGGGGCGAACGGGAGCCCAACAGAGAACAGTGCGGGCCTTCCAGTGCAGGCTGGCCGGCAACATCGTCCTCCACCACCAGAGCAATACCCGTCAACCCGACGCCCCCTGACCCAGGAACACTTGGAAGTCTGAGGGTTGGCGACTGCTCACCAATCAGCTGGCAAGGCCGTGATGTCAGTACGCGACCCTAGGCTGGCCCAATGGGATTCAGATCCAGCTTCTCGCTCCTGCGCATGGTGGAGGCAGCAAAAGAGCTCACAGAGCACGCGGTAGTCCAGCAGCGAATCGACACGGTGTTGCGGATCATGGGGACAGACCGCACGTACGGCAAGGGTCGACCGTTGGTGGTCGCCCTGAACGATGTGGCCCAAGAGGCCATCCTCTGTGGCGACTTTGGGCTCGCCCAGCGCTTCCAACACTTCGCCGGCTACGCCGAAGGAGAGATGTTCCTCGAAGTGGTGGAGGGGTACTACGACGAAGACGCTCAGCAGCGTGGCGAGGAGTTTCTCCGGAGGATGGCCGCTCTTGGTGCTGACCGGGCGGTTGCAGCGCTCGATGTGCTCTGCCGTGACAACCCGTACGCGACAGCCGCAGATGCCCGCGATCTCTTCCGTGGCATTGCTCAGTCCGCCGACCATCTGGGAGCCGAGGCTGGCGAGGGTGGGATCCGACTGTCCACGCGGGAGGTGAGACGACTCCAACGGTACGGCCACCTTGAGTTGGTCCTGCGAAGTCTGCCGCGTCCGGTCCCCGCGGAGTCTGCCAGGTTGCTGGGCGATGTCCTGGCGGATGCCGATGCGGGGCTTTTGGCCCAGTTTCTTGAGCTCAAGGCCAGGCGGGCCGGTCTCGCGGCCCTGCGGACTGCGGTGGACGATCCGTCCAGTTCCGAGAGTGCGCTTCACGCCTGCCTGAAGAATCAAGCATGGATCTTCGGCGGGGCCTATGTGAGTGAGCTGGCGCGCCGCCAGTACACCCCGGATACCATTCTGGACATCCCGCTCCTGCGTGCCGACGGTTCGCTGCACGTCGTCGAGCTCAAGCGCGTCAACATCAAGAGCTTGATCATTCGCCCCAGCGGCCATCTGATGCTGGGTGCGCCACCTCACCAAGCAGTTTCCCAGGCGCAGAACTACCTGCGGACGCTGGATGAGGACCGGCGGACCATCCTGGCTGACTACGGAGTCGACAGTCGCCGGGCCTCGGCCACCATCGTGATCGGCCACTCGCGCTACGTGGGAGGAGGCATTGCGCCGTCGGAAGTCGCAGAAACCCTGCGTACCTACAACACGCATGCCACTCGGATAGAAGTGATCACCTACGAGACCCTGCTCGATTCGGCCAGCAGGATGCTTGCGTTGTCGTCCGAGCAACACGACTCGGAAGAGACTGAGGAGTCCAACGCATGACTGACGCCCAGCCCTCGATCGAGCAGTTCCTGGCTCGCCTGTGCGGTGGCTCGATCACAGCGAAGGACTACGTGGGCTACTTCCTGAACGAGCACGGTGAGGAACTCGTCTTCGCTCAGTGTCGAGGGGAGAAGACGGCGCGCCTCTGGCACAGTGATGCCGATTGGCAGCTGTTCCGCGTTGGCGACCACTCGATCCGGGTCGGCGAGGTCATGGACGGGCTGATCGCCGTCAGCGGCTTGGTCATCAACCAATCGGAGGCAACTTGGCTGTCCTCCTGCTTGGCGGCCTCCCGCCACATGCGCCAGCCCTAGCCATGACGCGGGCGGGCGCGGCCCGACAACGACGTGGGGCCCCGGCGCGGGGAGAGGTGGGGGCGGA